>CAZITN010000067.1:0-15372 GCA_964542175.1 uncultured Thermodesulfovibrio sp.
TTTTTACCTGAAAACCGGACATCTTATTTCCCTGAAAAGGGGACATTTAAGATTCTTCTTGACAATTCTTTTGCGTTCAGCTGGCTGGACACCAGAATGTATGTTAAAAAGGGTGATCAGATAACAATTACTGCTTCCGGGACTGCCTGTAATGGTGAAAATTCATGTGCAGGCCCAGAAGGAAACCCGGATTACGGTCTTTATAATGGATGTCAGATTGGGAGCTTGATCGCACGGATAGATTCAGGTGAGTCGTTCTGTGTTGGGGAAAACTTTCAAATGACTGCTCAGGAATCCGGATTGCTGTATCTTTCTTATAATGATACTGACTATCTGAATAATGCAGGAGAATTCAATGTTACAGTCAATGTGACTCCTAAGTAATGGAAGAGGGCTTAAAGCGATCTCATACAAGCAATTTATGCCTAACCATCGAGTATATAGAGCAATAATTGAAGCAGTCAGAAATGGCTCCCTTTCCGAGCCATTTTCGTGTAAGGACTTTATGAAGGCTTGTCTTGGTTTTGGAAATGGAACGTACAGAGCCTTCTTATATAAACATCGACAAGGGAATCCCAGCGGGACGAGCGAACTGTTTGAACGAGTGTCAAAAGGTCGATTTAGATTGATCAGGCCGTTTAAATATGGTCTCTGAAATAATCGTTCTTTCAATCGACAGCTATCATAGATCATCTACAAAGACAAGATCTGTCAAAGAAAAGCAGTTCAGCTCGCTAAGCGGAGAGATTACAAATATTTTTTGCAAATAAGCCGAGAGTTTTGAGGTTTTCCATGAACAACGAACCAGACGGATTCCATGATGATGAGGGAGACAGGATCAATACTGAGTTGATTCCAAAGCCTGGGCTCTGTATAACTTGCAGGAAAAATGATATGGGAGGAGAGGAAGAAATCCTCTGCATCATGACAGAGATTGATCAGCAGGGGGAGGGTGAGTTTTTTGTCGGGGAGTGGTTCTTTATGGTAAAATTTTAAATAAATATTCCCTTGGAGGCAGCATGGCAACTACAACGGGCATAAATGACAAGACCAGGATTTCGGAACTGACCGTTTCGGACCTGAAGGAGTTGATACGGGAAGTCATTGACGAGGTAATCGAGGAGAGAATCAAGAGACCCAACAAGATTACCAGAGAGACTTTTGAAAAGACTGACAGAGGTGAGGATCTGATCGTTTGTGAAGATCTGGCTGATCTTTTCAATAAGTTAGAAATCTGATGCTGACTCCTGCTTATACTAAACGATTTAAAAAAGACCTGAAGAAAATAGAAAAAAGCGGAAAGAGAGACATAAACAAATTAAAAGAAGTTTTAAGCCTCCTCGTAAAGGAAGTTCCTCTTGATCTCAGGTATAGAGACCATCCATTGAAGGGCGGGTACAGAGACCGACGAGAATGCCATATAGAGCCGGACTGGCTGCTGATATACAAGGTTGATAGTGAGAAGGGGCTTATTGTATTTGAAAGGACCGGCAGCCATGCTGACCTCTTTGGATGATCGCTTCATGGCGTTTGAAAAACATAAAAAAGTTCTGTAAAAAATGATATCATTTAAGTATGGATACAGAACTGAATGAAAAGTCGGGTGTGGCTCACATTGAAAGTGGGGTCAGGGAGGCCCTTCTATATGAAGATGCCGACGGGGGAAAGGTCCGGTGCAGACTTTGCTCACATTACTGTCTGATCTCTCCGGGAAAGAGGGGAATATGTCACGTCAGGGAAAACCGTGGCGGGAAACTTTACAGCCTTGTTTACGGAAAGGTGATTGCGAAGCATCTCGACCCTATCGAGAAGAAGCCCCTCTTTCACTTCTACCCCGGTTCACAATCCCTCTCCATCTCGACAGTGGGCTGTAACTTCCGGTGCCTTCACTGCCAGAACTGGGAGATATCCCAGTTCCCCCGTCTTTACAATACGATTGCCGGTGACTATCTCCCGCCGGAGGCAGTGGTGGACGAGGCCGGGAGGAGGGGAGCCAGGAGCATCTCATACACCTATACGGAGCCCACCATATTCATGGAATATGCCCTTGACTGTGCGCGGCTGGCCCGGGAGAGGGGTATCAAGAATGTTTTTGTGAGTAACGGATACACCTCCCCTGAAGGGGTGGAACTGATCAGCCCCTACCTTGATGCAAACAATATTGATATCAAGGGGGATGACGACTTCTACAGAAAAGTGGCAGGTGCCAGGCTGGAACCGGTTCTGGATACTGTCAGAAGGATGAAAGACCTTGGTATATGGGTGGAGGTTACGACTCTGGTCATCCCGGGTTACAACGACAGCGAGGAGTTCCTCCGTTTCATGGCGGAGTTCATTGCTTCTGTTGACCCGGCCATCCCCTGGCATGTTACACAGTTTTATCCTACATACAAGATGACCGACAGGGGACGAACCCCGATAAGTACCCTCAGAAGGGCAAGGAAGATCGGGCTTGAGATCGGTCTCAAATATGTTTACGAGGGTAATGTGCCGGGCGAGGGTGGTGAAAACACATACTGTCCGGGCTGTGGCGAGGTTGTTATTGAGCGTCTGGCCTTTTCCCATACCGGGATCAGAATGAAAGACGGGAAGTGTGTGAACTGCGGATGCAGAATCGATGGGATCGGAATGCCGTGATACATGAAGACTGGTAGGGCTTGAGAAAAGGGACGACCCGGAGAAGGGAGCCGCCCCTTTTATACTCAACATCCCTTTATAACACGTTTCTTGAACTTCTTGCCTGTAAGGGTCTTGAGGTAGGAGACGAGATCTTTCATCTTATCGGAATCCGTCTTGAGAGGTTTCCCCTTCAGGGCCATCTGGATACAGAAATTGACGGCCTCTTCAATTGAGGCCTGCTTCTTGCCCATTATGGTGAATCCGGTCTTCCTCCCGTCTATTCCGCTTCCCTTGTAGTGGCAGCTGTAACAGCTCTTCCCGTTTGTGCCGAGTTTTGTATCCTTGAAGATCTCAAAACCTTTCATCGCATCTCCGGCATAGGAGAGACCGAAGGATACAGCGATCAGAAAGGCAATCACTGTAAAAATAAATCTTTTCTTCTTTATCATTTCTGCTCACCTCCCTTCTTTTTATAAATTGTAGATTTAGCACTTCTGATAGTTCTATATTATAAAATTTTTTGTTATTTTAATGTAAGGGGGCTTACAGTACAGGAGTTTCCCCCGTCCTCCCGGTTCTGCCGATACGTTCGACGTTCTACGTTCTGGGTTCTGCGTTTATAGCGTTAATTGCGTTTGTTGAGTGGAAGCGCATATGCGTATAAGCGGGAAGGCGGGAAAAGCAAAAACCAATGACTAATGACGAATGACAGCCTTTGCCCAACAACCAATATACAAATACACCAATACACCAGTTACAGTTTTTGTTTTCAGGATCCTGGGTTCCCTGTTCAGCCGCCTTCCTCAGGTGAAGGAGGAGACTCTTCGAGGTTTCTGAAGATCTCCAGAACGGAGACGAAGAGTGCCACAATGAGAGGGCCGAGGATAAGGCCAAGGAGCCCGAAGATGTTCAGCCCTCCAACGACACTGAAAAAGATTATCAGCATGTGCATCCTCGTCCTGCCGCTTATGATGATGGGCTTAAGGATGTTGTCCACCATGCTGATGACAAGTGTCCCTACCAGAAGAAGGATGATCGCCTTGGCAAAGGCCTTCTGAATGAGAAGATATCCCACCACGGGGACCCAGACCGAAGCAGCCCCAAGACCTGGAATGAAGGACATGAACCCGATGGCGGTCCCGAGGAGTACGGGAGAGCCGAGCCCGAGGAAAAAGAATGTGATCCCTCCGAGAATCCCCTGGATGAGGGCAACAATTACGCCACCATAGATGGTGGAGATGACCATGTCCTTGATCTGGGACTCGAGGCGGTTCTTCTGCTCCCTGGAAAAGGGCAGGTAGTTCCTTATCTTCACCATGAAGTCCGGGGCGTCCCGGAGTATGAAAAACATTGCAAAGACCGTGACAGCGAAGTTGATGAAGACGACGAATATGTTTGCCACCCCCCTGGTAAGGTTCCGGAGGATATTTTTCCCGAAACTGGATATGTTCTGGGTTATCAGCGCTCCCAGATCGAAGTCTTTGAGGTTGAGAAAGTCCTTGATCTTGTCCTGAAGCCAGAGGACCTGTGGGCTTTTCAGCCACTCATCGAACTTTACCATGCCTGTAGTGTTCAGGAAGTTTGCAAAGTCCTTCAGTTCCCTTGTCAGGTTGACCGCCAGGTATGAGAAGGGACCTAAAATGATGGCTATTACCACTATGAGGGTAAGTGCTGAGGCAAGGGATTTCCACTTGATGTATCGGCGCATGTATGCATAGACCGGATAAAAGACCACAGACAGGACAATAGCCCAGGCAATCGGGACGATAAAGGGCTTGATGATCAGGTAGGTCAGATAGGCAAGGGAGACGGTGAAGAAGAGTATGGTGAAGAAGTAGAACCTGTTGCGGGATGTGTTCCGCCTTTCTTCGGACCTGTCCATTCAGTCAGTCCTGCCCGTTTCTTTCTGATCCTCTTCTTTCATCGCTGAGAAGTCCTCTCCCCGGGGAAGGAGTATCTCAGGTTCCCTGATGACCTTTATCATGATCGGCAGGATGAGACCGGTACCGGCAAGGATCTTTCCATAGAGACTGCCGTTTGGGCTGGACATTGTCCTCCTTGAAAACTCCTCCCTCGCAAGGGCTCTGATACCCGGAAGGATCCGGATGCTCATGCGCGCGGTCTCAAAGAAGGCGTCCGTCCTGATTCCGATCCTCTGTAGTGGATGGAATATACTCTTGAGAGCGTTGAGGACGCTCTCAACAGGAGTGGTAATGGTCAGGACCTTGGCACCCACTATAAGTCCTGCCACCCGCATCGAGCGCAAAACGGCAAGGTTCATCCCCCTGTCGGTGATTGTGACGGGACCTGTCTCAAAAATGACCTTCCCCGAATGAAAGAGGAGATTCCCTAAAAAGGTGGTTGCAAGGATCATGGTGACAGGTATCCATCCTGTTCTCATTCTGCCGTCAGGGTAAAGGATGTATATCGCCGTGAAGAAGGGCAGGAGTATATAGGAGAGCCTTTGATCCCTGACAATCAGGACTGTCAGCGTGTAGATAAAAAAGACGAGTATTCTTATTCTCGTGTCTTTCAGCAAAACCAATCATAATTTTGGCAGATCAGAGGTTTGCATTGCAAGTTTCGGGGCATCCGGTAACGAGAGGATGTATCTGTATATCCCGCGGGCGATGGCCTGTGCGGAATTCTGCCGGAACCGGGGTGACCTGAGGAGCCTCTCTTCAGAGGGGTTGCTTATGAAGGCTACTTCAACGAGGGCTGAAGGCATCTCTGCACCTACGAGGACGTAAAAGAGTGCCTGCTTGACTCCAAGGTCATGAATCCTCCGGTATCTCCTTGAGAGGGTACTGACCATGGAATTCTGTATGTAGTGGGCAAGCTTGAGGGACTCATCCCTCTTGCTCTCCCTTTCCAGGGAGGCGAGAATCATCCCCAGTTCACTCCGGGACTGTTTCATCTTTTCTATAGATATCCTGTTCTCCCTGGCAGCTACCCTCATGGCTTCGGCATTGTTGGACCAGTTCAGAAGATATGTCTCAATGCCCCTTGTACTCCTCCTTGGGCTTGCATTGGCATGGATGGAGACAAAAAGATCGGCATTCTTCCTGTTTGCAAAGAGCGTCCGTTTCTTCAGGCTTATATACCTGTCTGACTCCCGCGTGAGATGGACCTCGAGGTTATACCGCTCTTCGAGTATCCTCTTTATCCTTTTGGCTATGTCAAGGGTAACGTCCTTTTCCCTGAGTCCCCTCCGTCCTATGGCACCCGGGTCGTCCCCTCCATGACCGGGGTCTATCACCACTACCTTTTTCTCTCTCAAAAAGGGGTTTTTATCATGGCCGAAGTCGATTACAAGCCGGGGGGGCGAGTCGAGGGTGAATACCTGGTAGCTGGTCCTCTCTTTCAGATCAAAGACAATCCTTGTGGTATCCCGCCTGAACTGGCCTGTGCGGATTGTCCTGAGGTTCCCCTTCTCCAAGCTGAGCCTTGTGGACGTTCTTCCAACGTGGACACCTTTGAGATCAATAAAGACCCTCTCGGGAGAGCTGAGTCTTCCCAGGTCAAAGGCGGGAAGAGAGGTCAGCTCGATTACGACGCGTGTCTTTTTGCCTGTTATACTGTATCGGATGTCTTCAACACTTATCCCCGATGTTCCTGTGCCTGCCAGTGAAGAGGGCAGAAAGAGCAGGAACAGAAGAGATGACATGATCAGTCCTCCAGTCAGAAACCGGAGATTCCTGCAAGGATCATCTGGTGAACGCTTCCTCTTCCTGAAGGGTGGTCTCACCATACATGACATTATACACTAAATATTGATTTATTTCAAGTGCTTTCATGTATATAATTATAAAGGGGTTTAGATTTGACGTTGAATTTGTCTAAAATTGAAGGGAAGAGGGGCTGAATATGCACAGCGAGCGAATGTAATAAGATAAAACTTCCTTACATATCGAAGATACCCTGCGGTCTTGCCGCAGGGTTCTTCATAATCCTTAGACGGCAGGTCGAGGCTGAGAAGACAGCGTATAGGTCGATACGACCAGGCGTGGAGCGGGTAGCGGGCAGGTTGAACGTTGATACGTTCTACGTTCTGAGTTCTGCTTTGATAGCGTTAGTCGAGTTAATTGCGCTTATAACGTTTGTTGCGTATAATCGTAAAAGCGTGAGGCGGGAAAGGCGGGAAATGACCAATGACCCAATGACTAATGACAGCATTCAGGCTGAGGTCAAGGTTGAGGCTGAATAACCCAATAACCAATATACTAATACACTAATACACCAATGACTCAACGACCAGTGACTCATTATATCCCCGCCATTTTCAGGTAGTTTTATAAAACTATGGGGATAATGCACAGATAGAAAAACGAATTAGGTTAAAATAGGATGATGATACAGGGGATCAATGAGAATGTCCTTTACAGGAATGTTGAATTTCACATCCAGACTGAGGACAAGGGTGCATCCAGGGGGGTAATAGTAAGTACCCTCTTTCACGGCGGGATGATCATATTCGAGAAGAGGGTTTCCTATGGAGACCTGCCGGAATCTGATAAGAACCTGGAGAGACTTGGTGCCCTCCTCAAAACGACCCATGATGAGCTTAAAAAAGGGCTCCTGAAGGGTGAACTTGATGAGAGGATCAGTCTCTTTATCCCGATCGGGAAGGATCAGGAGGGAAAGGGTAAGAGTTCCTCCCAGGAAGAGGAGATGGTCAGTAAGGTGCGGGAGGATGTCCTTCCCTCTCTCGTGAGAGACCTCGGAGTTGAACTTTCCAGGGATGACCTTGCCGGGATCCGGAATGCCATAAGAACTGCATCATCCCTTCCTCCGAAAGAGAGGTATCTTACCCTGTATGCAGAGATATTCAATATAGTTAAGGACCGTTGTGACCGTGAGGCATATAAGAGACAGGTCAGGATATGGACAGGATTAAGCAAACCGGAGAGGCCTTCTGTCCGGGAAAAGGCTTCCATGCCCTCAGGACGTCCCGCACCTGCAAGCCCTGATCATGCAGTATCCATATCCGTCCCGGAGATGAAGGAACTGGTAAGAAGAGTAACTGTTCCAGAACTTACACGTGTAATCGGAGAAAGCCTCTCCGAGGCCTTGTATCACAAGGTCTTCAGTGAGATTCATGACTCTTTCTATCAGAGGGAGAACGCCTTTGAACTACTCGCTGACAGGCTCCTCAACGCCGGTATCGTCAGGAAACGGGTTACCGATGAGTGGCGGGATGATGTGAAGGCGACCTGGATCAGGCGATACAGAAAGATACGGGATTTAGAGCCCAGTGATGCCTGAGCGTATTCTCATAGTCAAACCAAGCTCCCTCGGGGATATAATACATGCCCTTCCTGTCCTGGCCGGGCTCAGGAGGGCCTGGCCGGAAGCCCTTATAGACTGGATTCTTGCCACGGAATATGCTGACCTGCTTTCAGGGCATCCAATGATTAACGAGGCTATCCTGATCAGAAAGGGAGAGTGGAAGAGGATTTCAAGACTGCCTGCAACCGTTTCTGACTTCTCCGGGTTAAGAAGAGGATTGGGGGAAAGGAGATATGACCTCGTGCTTGACCTCCAGGGACTTTTCAGGAGTGGTCTTATTACATGGTTCACACGCTCTGCAAGGAGAGTAGGATTTTCCGACTCCCGGGAGATGAGCGGCTTGTTCTACACGGAAAAGGTGCGGGTCGGGGGGATTATGCATGCCGTAGAGAAGAACCTCCTCTTTCTTGATCATCTCGGTATTCCCCTGGAGAAGGAGCCTGAATTTCCCCTTCCCGGGGCTGATAAGGTTCCCGGGCTTCCAGACTCATACTATATAGTCTCGCCGGGAGGACGGTGGGTTACCAAAAGGTGGCCTCCGGAGCACTTCAGAGAAGTGATCTCAGGACTTCACAGAGCATTAGAAGACGGGCCTGTTCCTGTAATTGCCGGTGGGGAGGTGGACAGGGGGATTGCCGGTGAAATCGTGAAGGGTCTGGATTTCAGGGTTATAGACCTTACCGGAAGAACCACGATCCGGCAACTGATTACGCTGATCAGGAACGCACGGTTCATGATAACGAATGATTCAGGTCCGATGCACCTGGCCTCAGCGGCAGGCACATTTGTTTTTGCGGTCTTCGGGCCGACGTCCCCTGACAAAACAGGCCCCTATGGAGACAGGAAAGTAATACTCCAGGCCGGTGTTGAATGCAGCCCCTGCTTCAGGAAGAGATGCAGGAGCCTCCGGTGCATGCATGAACTTTCCCCTCATAAGGTGATTAAAATTATAGCAGATGGATATAAGAAATTTTAATGACTCTTCAGTTGACAATCGGTTTTTCAATTCACTAATATTACCCACTGTAGAAAGCCTGCTTACGTTGTATTAACACTCTCATACAGACTGTATTCATTATCGTATAGCAGACAGTACTGTTTCGGGCACAAATTAAAGCGATGGGTTTTAATCACACAGGTCTGAATCCTGTGAGGTTTAAGGGCCATGATCAATACATCGTTGAACGGCACTGTCGGTATCGCCGAATTTGATGCCCTCACCAGCACTGTCTGAAACCTGTAATAAATCAGGGGGAAAACCCCAAATCAAATAAAAGTGGGAGGGTCATATGTTGATGTTGATTGTTTCGGGCCTCATTGTGGGCATCGCAATGGGGTGGGTGCTTCAGCGTGGAAGGTACTGCATGAATTCAGCCTTCCGGGATGTCATCTTTATCAATGACTATACCCTCTTCAAGGCCTACATTCTTGCCCTGCTGATCGTGATTATCGGAGCCAACTTTCTCGAAGACGTGGGTCAGATCGAGGAACTCAGACGGCAGGCCTTCGCCCCGATCGCGAACATCATCGGCGGATATATCTTCGGTCTCGGGATAGTCCTTGCCGGTGGTTGCGGAAGCGGTATCTGGTACCGCGTTGGAGAGGGGCTCTTTGCAGCCTGGGTCTCTGTCTTAGGATTTGTGATCGGGATCTTCACCACGAAGAACGGTATCCTCAGCCCTGTCTACAACTTCCTCAGGAGTTTCAATGTATGGCAGACTCCTGACGGGTTGAAGGTCCTGAACGATGACCAGGTGATGGAACTCTGGGACAAGGGGGTGGACGTAATCCCTCCCACTCTCTACAGTATCTTCGGGGCTAACAAGTGGATCATTATTGCCATTCTGGTGGTGATAGCCATTCCCTTCCTGATAAGGGGAGGGATACAGAAGCCCCAGAAGGGGTATGCCTGGCCCCTGGCAGGTGTGCTTATAGGGCTTGTTGTGGTCGCCGCCTGGTGGGCCTCTGAGGTCTGGGGCGGTGGCGCAAGGGGTGTCTCATACACAGGACCCACCCAGGAACTCTTCAGGACCCTGATGCTCGGGAAGGAACCGACATGGGGATCCATGCTTGTGTTGGGGACACCGATAGGTGCGCTGCTGAGTGCCATCGGGCTCAAGGAGTTCAAACTGAAGGCCCCCTCTGCCGAGGAGCTTCTCAGGGTTTTTGTGGGAGGTCTCGTGATGGGGTTTGGTGCCTCCATCGGGGGTGGTTGTAACGTAGGACATGGGATAACGGGTGTCTCCACCCTTGCACTCTCCAGCATAGTGGCGACCATCTTCATTATCCTTGGTAACTGGACCATGGTTTATTTCCTTTTCATAAAGCCCATGAAGGATATGGACATCTGACCGGACTGGAACTGTACAGAGGCTGCAATTCTTTCAATCAGGAAGCCCGGCGGCGATGCCGGGCTTCTTTGCGTTTAGGAGGGGTGTTTTACGAAATCACACACATCTCAGCCCGTATGTTACCTTCAGTTACAGGGTTTTTCTAACAAAGAGCCCTGCCGGAGGATGGGTATTTATTAAAATATCCTGCAACTATAGGCGCTTAGGTAAGCTAAAGTTGTAATTTTAAGTTGACATTGGAGGTGCTTTTCCACTAAGGTATTATTATACTTGAGTCAGATATGGTAACGAGGCGCATCCTTTTTTTATGAAAGGAGGTGATGCAGGAGAGAGGGTAAAAAGCAGCAGGCAATGCAGGTGCAGAAGAATCACCAAACGAGATCATTGTTTATCAATGAGAAAATCATTAACGGGGAGGATGTATGAAGAAAGTATTATTTGTTTCACTTCTGGCACTCTCACTTATCGCATTCTTTGGTCTCACTGTATCACATGCTGATGTGAATCTGAAGGGGATGGCCTATATCCAGGGTCATGGCGGTCACGTGGCGGTTGTGAATCTTGCAACTGGTGATGTGAAGAGGATAGTCCATGGCAAGCCCTCTGATGCGCTCACGATTTCAAAAGACGGAAAGACCCTCTATGTATTCAGCCTCGACGGTTATGCAAAGGAGATCGATCTAACCACCGGGAAACAGACCAAGTGGGTCAGACTCGGAAAAAAACACTGTGGTTCCAACATTGCTCCTGACGGTATGATCTGGGTCAGTGACATGGCAGACGGCCATGTTTATGTCTATGACCCCAAGACCCACAAACTGGCAGACAGCTTCCCTGTTGGAAAGTCGATCTGCGGGATTACATTCTCAGCAGACGGCAAGACCGCCTATGTCTCAGACATGCCCGGCGGGTACATTGCCGTTGTTGATGTAAAGACCAAGAAGGTTGTCTCCAAGATCGAGGGTGTAGGTAATTTCATTCACAGGGCGAGGATCCGCCCGGGGACCAGCGAGATCTGGCAGTCCGAGGGTAACGAACTCAAGGCTGGAAAGCCCTATGGTGTGGGTTATGCCGAGGCAGGCGGAGCCCCCGGCGGCATCAGCATCGTTGATGCAAAGACCGGAAAGGTGAAGGATTTTGTTATCACAGGCGGTAATGTTCACGATGTGGACTTCACTCCGGACGGCAAGTATGCCCTTGCTGCCGTGAGGCAGGTTCCTGAAAGGGACGACAGTGCGATCGTGGTTGTGGATGCCGATACAAAGAGGGTGGTCAAGATTTACTCTGCATGCAAGAAGTGCCATGGTGCGATAGGTCTTCAGATTCCTGAGGACAAGGATGCCGGAAGGCCCTTCCTCTGCGCCATTGAGGTAAACTGGAAGAAATCCGGTTTTGACAAGGCATGTGAGTAATTCTCTACTGAATTATTAGGTAAGGCAGGGAGGAAGGCAAAATGCCTTCCTCCCTTTCTGAACATTCAAACAAACAAAGAGAGAGAATGATACGGGGAAGGGGAATCATTTCTATCGTTTTGATGGCGGCCTTTGCCGTTGTTTTAATATTTGGTTTTCTTTCCGGACTTTCCGGTAAGACCGGGACCCCAGGTATAGATGTCTGCAAGAAGGTACAGGCCTTTCATTTAATCTTTCCACTCTTTTTGATTGCGGGAATCCAATTCCTCATTGGTCTTTTCAGGATAACGAGGTTTTCCCCTGAGGGTGATTCAGCCTTTTATCCTGCCCCGTCTCTTGCAATTTTCAAACCCCCTGCTTGATTATACTCCTTTCGCTGTATTAATCTTTTACTGACTGCTGTCCGTCTGTGCGTTCGTCAAATCCCAGACAGAAGGAGTGAATTCATTGAAGAGAATAAACCTGAATTACATTGCCAGGAAGAATATAAGGAGGAAGTTTTTCAGAAGCATGGCCATAGTAATAGCCGTGACCGTTGTGGCTGCTACGCTGTTTTCGGTCACCACGGTTATGGACTCTGTGGAGACGAGTATCAAGAAGGGGACCGCAAGGCTTGGTGCGGATATAATGGTGGTCCCCCAGGAAGCAGAGGCAAAAGCGAAAACCGCCCTTCTTGCCGGTGAGCCATCCACCTTCTACATGGACCGCTCTATTGAGGAGAAGGTCAGGAATGTGGAAGGAGTCAAGTCCGTGGCCAGTCAGGTATTTCTTCAAACCGCAAAATACAAGTGCTGTGATGTCTCGGACATGCTCCTGATCGGGTTTGATCCGAAGCATGATTTCACGATAATGCCGTGGCTCTCCAGGGAACTCTCACGACCTCTCGGTACTGGTGAAATAATAATGGGCAGGGGACTCACAGCCTATGATATAGGCTCGAAGATAACCTTTTACGGGAAGGATTTCGAGGTGGTGGGGATGCTTGAGGAGACGGGTATGAAGTTCATAGACAATTCCGTATTCATGCCCTTTGAGGCGCTGGAGAAACTGGCTGAAGAATCAAGGCACAAAAGGGATGTAAAGGCTGCCGACCTTCCATTGAACAAGGTCTCCACCATACTGGTCCAGGTGGAGCCGGAGATCAGTCCAGCAAGGGTGGCCATATTTATCGAGCACGACATTCCCGGGGTAAAGGCGATTGTATCTGAAGAGGTTATCTCAAGTGTGAGGAAGCAGTTGTTCATACTACTGAGGAGCATACTTTCAATCAGTCTGATCCTCTGGGTAATGGCGCTTCTTCTCATAGGTGTCGTCTTCTCCATGATAGTTAATGAACGGCAGCGCGAGATAGGGCTTCTCAGGGCTATGGGAGCCAGAAAAGGTAATATCTTCAGGTTGATAATGACAGAGGCATCGATACTCTCCATTGCCGGCGGTATTACAGGGGTTGCCATTGGTGGTGCATTCCTTTATGCGTTCAAGGGTTTTATAAGATCATCCCTGAACATCCCCTATCTCTGGCCATCAGCTTTCGAGATGAGTATCCTTGTGATCTTCTGCCTCTTTCTGTCCTTTATTACCGGTGTGGCTGCTGCCCTTTATCCTGCGATAAAGTCAATGAAGATGGAGCCCTATGAGGCTATAAGGAGGGGAGAGTAGGGGATTTATGATTTAAGATTTGAGATTTAGGACTTGGAATGTGATGATGAATAAATTTGGAGGCAGATAATGATTGAGGTAAGGGAACTGACGAAGACTTACAAAGTAGGTAGTGATGTCATAAAGGCAGTGGATCATGTAAATCTGGAAGTCGGGAAGGGGGAGTTCATTTCCATTCTTGGCCATTCCGGCTCTGGAAAGACCACACTTCTGAGCCTTATGGGTGGGCTCACCCGGCCCGATTCCGGTACTGTCAGAATCGACGGTACTGACATCTGGGCGATAAGCGATGATGATCTGGCGGATCTGAGAAACAGGAAGATAAACTTCATTTATCAGTTCTCAAGCCTGGTCCCGACGCTGAACGTTATCGAAAATGTCATGCTGCCTACGGCCTTCAGCAGGGACAGGGATGAGGGCTATTATGATTTTGCAATGGAACTCCTTGATCTGGTAGGGATAAGGGAGAAGGAGCACTCCTATCCCGCACAGTTGAGTGGAGGCCAGCAGCGACGGGCGGCCATAGCAAGGGCCTTCATCAACAGACCAGAGATCATCCTTGCCGATGAGCCGACGGGAGATCTTGACGAAGAGACCGAGGCGGAGATAATGGACCTCTTCAGGAGAATGAACGGGGAAAGGGGGATTACCTTTGTCATAGTAACACACAGTTCAGACCTCGCAAGCCAGACCAGGAAGCGGTACAGGATGTCAAACGGGGTCCTGAAGGAAGCAGAATGAAGAGCAAAGGAATTTTCATTTCTCTGGCAGCGGCTCTGTTATTCATGCTTTACGGATGCAGTAAGTCCGGTCCGCCGGAGATAAGTATAAAGTGGCCCAAAGGGCTCCTGGAAGGAACTGATGCAGCCGTATTCATGGTGATCCTGAATGAGGGAGAAAGCAGTGATCTCCTGACCGGTTGCAGCGTGAAGGAGATTCCTGACCTTGTCTGTGAACTTCATGATATCGTGGATGGCAGGATGAAGATAGTCAAGGCCTTGGATGTTCCCCCGAAGGGAACCCTTGAACTAAGACCCCGGGGAAGACACATCATGCTCATAGGCGCTGGCCAGGCCGGGGTCAGGAAGGTCACCATCAGGCTCAACTTTGAAAAATCAGGAGACAAGGAAGCAAGGACGGAACTCGTAAGATGATGAAGAGAATGATTCTGATATTGATGATTTTCTCCTTTGCCGTCTCGGTCTTGCTGCCTTTCTGCCTTACCGTTGCCTCTGCAGGCATGGGGGCAGTGGATGAGCTTCATATCAGTATTGATGTATGCAAGAAAATGGATCAATCTCCACTTAAGAATATTGAGAGCTTTCTTGTGGCGGGTTTTTCCAGCTATCTCCCTATTTATTCTGTGGAAAAGGGAGAATTTGATGCCATGGAGAGGTACTACTCGCCTTATATTCCTCCCCGTTTCAGGCCTCCTGCAATCGGCTGAATGAAGTACAGCCGGCTGTCTGTCTGTTTTTAACGCAGACGCCTTCAGGTATTGACTGGAAAATTACGATACAGGAGGTTTGGTATGTTCAGAAAACTGATTATATCCGTCATGGTTACAGGACTGCTTGTCCTTGGTCTTGCGTCCGTCTATGCAGAGGGTCCAAAGCCTGATCAGAAGGATAAGTGCCCGGTCTGCGGGATGGCTGTGGCATCTTATACAAACTGGATTTCTGCTATTGAGTTCAAGGACGGTACCAAGGTCTTCTTTGACGGGCCGAAGGATATGTTCAGGTTCTACTTCAACATGAAGAAGTACGGCTCGGACAAGACCCGGGCCGATGTCTCCGCTGTCTATGTAACCGAGTACTACAGTACAAAGATGATGAATGCAGCAGAGGAAGACCTCTATTTCATAACGGGAAGCAATGTCTATGGTCCCATGGGAATGGAACTGGTCCCCGTGAAGGGTAAAAAACAGGCTGAGACATTCATGAAGGATCATAACGGGAAAAAAACGCTCAGATTTTCTGAAGTGACGATGAAGGATATCCCCATGAAGATGAAGGGGATGAAGATGAAAATGAAAGGGATGT
>CAZITN010000068.1:0-14422 GCA_964542175.1 uncultured Thermodesulfovibrio sp.
TATCCCGATGACGGAACCACCTTTGAAGAACTCCTGGAAAGGGCCGACAGGAGGATGAGGAGTGAAAAGAGGAGTTCCCTAATGATGGAGGATGGAATATAGCCTACCGGAAATTCTCTTCAAGAACCGGAAGCCACCGGCTTTTGAATTCTTTGAACCTCCCCTTCATGATCGCCTCTCTCATCTCCCTGAAGAAGCGCATGTAGAAACTCAGGTTGTGGATGGTGTTCAGACGCATGGAGAGTATCTCCCTGGCAAGAAAGAGGTGCCGGAGGTAGGCACGGCTGTATTTCAGACAGGTGGGGCAGGCACAGTCCGGATCGATGGGTGAGTCGTCCCTCTTGAACTCGGCCCGCTTGATGCTCAGCCGGCCCCTGGAGGTAAAGAGGGTTCCGTTTCTGGCATTCCTCGTAGGCATCACACAGTCAAATATGTCGTATCCCGACTCAACAGCCAGAAGCACATCTCTGAGGTCTCCGATACCCATCAGGTACCTCGGCCTCTCCGCAGGCATCATGGGAGCGGTATAAGTGATTATCTCATGCATCAGGTCCTTCGGCTCACCCACGCTCAACCCGCCGGCGGCATAGCCCTCGAAGCCTATCTCTACAATCTCTTCAAGGCTCTCTCTTCTCAGTTCCCTGAACACACCTCCCTGGAATATACCGAAGACCGCGGTCTCAGAGCCCGGCGGGATCGTCTCCCTGCAACGTTTCGCCCACTCCGTTGTGAGCCGGAGGGACCTTGCAATGTAATCGTACGATGACGGATAGGGTGGGCACTCATCAAAGCACATGGCAATATCAGAGCGGAGTGCCCTCTGGATCTCCATCGCCTTTTCAGGTGAGAGAAAGTGAGATGAGCCGTCAATGTGTGAGTTGAAGGTCACGCCATCATTCGTTATCTCCCGGAGCCTTGCAAGGCTGAAGACCTGAAAACCACCGCTGTCAGTAAGTATGGGCCCCGGCCAGCTTATGAACCTGTGAAGCCCGCCGAGGGCATCTATCACATCAGTCCCAGGTCTGAGGTAGAGGTGATAGGTGTTTCCCAGAATGATCTCCGCCCCTATTGAGAGAAGTTCTTCAGAACTCATCGCCTTTACGGTTCCCTGTGTCCCGACAGGCATGAACTGGGGGGTATGTATTATCCCCCGTGCTGTCTCCATGATTCCTGCCCGGGCAGAGCCATCGGTTCTGAGTACTGTAAATTTCACGGCCATCTATTATAAACTAAACCCGTGTCCGGCAAGGAAATAGCCATAACAATGGGTGACCCCGGGGGGATCGGCCCTGAGGTTATCTGGAAGGCCCTGAAACTCCTCCCTCCTGAAGAACTCAGGGGTTTTGTGATTATCGGGAAGAAAGCCGTGATGGAAGATGCCCTTGCACTGGCCGGACTTGAGAGTTGGGGGGGGGTAAGAATTGAAGAGCCGGAAAGTCTTAAGGCCATGGACAGGGCTGTCTTTAAAACAAGGGGGCGCCCGACCGCAGAAGGGGGCAGAGCGGCCTATGAGTGCATTCATGTCGCTTTGAATGGCTGTATTGAGGGGCGGTTCTCCGCGATGGTGACGGCACCGATCTCAAAGGAGGCCCTTCACAGCGCTGGATACAACTGGCCGGGCCATACGGAGATGCTTGCAGAGCTGACAGGAACGAAGAGTTACGGGATGATGCTCGCAGGAGGACCGCTGAGGGTGATGCTTGTAACCACCCATATCCCGCTCAGTGAGGTTCCCCGAAGGCTCAATAAAGAGGGCGTATATGAAAAGATAATCCTTGCCCGGAGGGGGGCGGAGATGCTCGGTATGCGGAATCCAGGGATCGGGGTCTCCGGCCTGAACCCCCATGCCGGTGAGTCCGGTCTCTTCGGGGACGAGGAGGAAAGGATAATTGCGCCTGCCGTAGAGAGGGCAAGGGCAGAGGGGATCGATGTAACCGGCCCCCTGCCGCCTGATGTCATCTTCCGGAAGGCCTACCTCGGAGAACTGGACATAGTCGTCGCGATGTATCATGACCAGGGTTTGATCCCTCTCAAGATGATTGCCTTTGATAAAGGGGTGAATATAACCGTGGGGCTCCCTGTTGTGAGGGTCTCTCCTGATCATGGAACAGCCTATGATATCGCCTGGAAGGGCCTTGCCGACCCATCAAGCATGCTCGAGGCGATAAAAACCGCAAAGGGTATTGTCTGGAAAGAGCAGAGCAGTGCATGAACCTTACAGTTGCATAAATTTGTGTCCTCAACCCTGCCGCTCCCCGGGTTTTTGCAACGTCAGGGGGAACAGAACCCCATCCCGGATTACATTATTTCAGGGGGGAACTCCTGCAGGGTGAACGAGTACCTGACTGAGTATGATTAAGATCATTGCCACCGGGTGTCAGGGGCGTGTACAATCACGTTGGAATGCTAAAGTGTCCGTTCTGTAAGAGGGAGCTCAGGACAGAACACCCCGGAGGGTGGGAGTGTGAATGCGGAGAGTTCATACCATTCGGGTTTGAGGTGGATTCTGGGGAAGGATGCGAGTCCTGTCCTGTTAAAAACTGCCCGAAAAGGAGCCTGTGAGCCCCCCTTAAGAGACCCAATGCCAGAGAAAGAAAAGGCCCGCCGCTTTGTGGCGGGCCTTTTTTATGTGATTAAGAGTCTCTGCCTGAGTTAGAACAGACCCTTCACCTTTCCGGTCTCAGTATCAACGTCTATACGGCGGAAAGCAGGGTTCGAGCCTGTGCCTGGCATCAGGCTGATCTTTCCTGCCACAGGCACCACAAAGCCTGCACCTCCATAAGTCAGGATGTCACGCACCTGGAGCCGCCAGCCCTTGGGCACACCCTTGAGTGAGGGATTGTCCGAGAGTGAGAGGTGGGTCTTCACCATGCAGAGGCCGAGATTGGAGATCTCCGGATCCTTCTCCATCCGTGCAAGCTTTGCCGGGGCATCGCCAACATAGTCCACACCGTCGGCACCGTAAACCTCGGTGGCCACCCTCTCGATCCGCTGTCCAAGGGGCATGTCCATATCGTAGAGGAACTTGAAGTCATTGGGCTCCTCGCAGGCATCGATTACGGCATCTGCAAATTCCAGGGCGCCTTCACCACCCTTCTCCCAGTGACGGGAGACAGCCACCCGCGCCCCGGCCTCTTCGGCAATCCTCCGGACAGCCTTTATCTCGTTGTCCGTATCAGTGTAAAAGGCGTTTATACAGACCACCGGGTTTATTCCGGCCTTTTTCACGTTCTGAATGTGGTGGACGAGGTTCGCGCAGCCCTTCTCAACCCACTCCACATTCTCCTCACCGTACTCCTTGGGCATGGGCTTGCCCGGCACGGGGATAGGTGCTCCACCATGGCACTTGAGCGCCCTGATAGTGGCCACTACCACGGCTGCGTTCGGTTTGAGCCCTGAGAACCGGCACTTGAGGTTCCAGAACTTCTCAAACCCGATGTCTGCACCGAAACCGGACTCTGTAATGTGGTAGTCGCCCAGCTTGAGTCCCACCTCATCGGCGATGATGGAGGACTGGCCGATGGCGATGTTGGCAAAGGGGCCGGCATGGACCAGGACCGGCTGGCCCTCAAGGGTCTGCATGAGATTCGGGTTCAGTGCCTCTACCATCCAGGCGGTCATGGCGCCCGCAACCTCGAGGTCCTCCGTAGTTATGGGGTTGCCCTTCTTGTCGTAGGCGACGACGATCTTCCCCATCCGTTCCCGCATGTCCTTCAGGTCTTTTGCGACTGCGAGGATTGCCATGACCTCGGATGAAACGGCTATGCCGAACTTGGACTGCATCATGAACCCGTCATACTTGCCGTTGACACCAGGAATACCGATGATGATGTTCCTGAGTGACTGGGCACAGAAGTCTATAATCCATCCCATCTCAACATTGGTGGGGTCGATATCAAGACGCCGCATCTTGGAGAGCCTCTCAAGGGTGGCGTCGTCGTAATTCCGCTCATGCTGCATCCTGGCCGTAAGGGCCACCATGGCCAGGTTGTGGGCATTCATGATAGCGTTGATGTCACCGGTCAGGCCGAGGGAGAACGGTGTAAGGGGGATGCACTGTGAAAGCCCGCCGCCTGCGGCGGAGCCCTTGATATTCATCGTCGGCCCGCCTGAGGGCTGACGGATTGCTGCAATCACGTTCTTTCCGCGTTTTCCAAGCCCCTGCGTAAGCCCCATGGTCGAGGTGGACTTTCCTTCACCAAGAGGTGTAGGGGTGATGGCGGTTACGTCGATGTACTTGCCCTGCGGGCGATCGTGCAGTCGTTTCAGTATCCGGCGGAAGTCCAGCTTGGCCACATAATGGCCGTGGGGCAGGAGTTCCTCCTTCTCAAGCCCTAACTCCTCTGCAAGCTGATAAACCGTCTTCATGTTCTTTTCTGCAGCCTCGGCAATTTCCCAATCTGCATGCTTCGTTGGATCCAGTGGCATAATGACCTCCTTAAAAGAAAGTTATTGGGTTACTGGGTTACTAAGTTATTACGTAACTTAGTTATTGAGCTATACATAGTCATGGTTCTTTTCTGGTTTTTTTCTTTATTGTATTAATAAAGTTATTTAGCTTCAGGCCAAGTGTATCCAGATTTTTGCTCAGACTGTTGTATGTATTTTCTGGTATCAGTCTTCTTTCATAAAGGATCTCAATCCAGTGTTTACTCTCCCAAAGAGACCCTCTTGCATTGTAATAAAACCTCAGTGAATCAAGGTAATGATATCTCCCATAACCCTCTGCAATATTGGCACCTATTGAATCCACTGCTCTTAAGGTCTGGTTCCCTAATAGATGTTTGATGGTTCCATTCATGCCTTCATAAACAGACCAGACAATCCTGCTCAACTCCCGTGAAATCTTGTAAACCTCTAACTCCTCTAACTCCACCTGTTTCCCAACAACCTAATAACCTAATAACTCAATAACCTAATAACTTATAAGTAGCTTCACCAGCTTTTCGTTCATTGCATGGACGTTCCTGCTTGCCACCCTGGCTATGGTCTTCATGATCTTGTACATTATCTCGGGATGGCTCTTCTCGAGGGCCTTGAAGTCCTCCTTCTTCAGAATGAAGAGTTCAGTATCGTCGATAGTGGTTGCGATCGCACCATGGTCCTTCTTGTCCTCGATAAGGGAGAGTTCACCAAAGAAATGTCCTTCGTTAAAAACAGCAAGGGTCTGTTTCCAGCCGTCGGGGGTACTCTTGGAGATCTCCACCTTTCCCTTCTTTATCAGGTAGATGCCCTTTGTGGACTCACCCTCCATGAAGATCAGTTTCGCCATGGGATGGGTCTCGTGGCTGATCCTTTCAGCAATAACCTTCAGTTCCTTATCATTCAGATCCTGTAAGAGGATCTGGCCTTTCAGGTCTTCAAGACTAACCATTTTTATACCTCCAGATTTCTTCCTCCCCCGGCCTCCGGAAATGTGTAGATCGGGCCCCGGGGAAATTGGCAGGATTAAGATAACATAAAGGAATATTATAAGTCTATAACTTTTATCTATCCCTCTGCTTCACCATTACCGGCCCTGCTCACCCTCACGGCCGAGACCTTCAGTTCAGGTATCTTGCAGAGGGGGTCAAGGGCCAGACTGTTGGTCAGGAGGTTTGCTGCAGCCTCCCTGAAGTGAAAAGGAATAAAGACCACCCCCTTCTCAGGTCTCTCCGTAACAAGGGCAGGGAGCACGATTTCACCCCTCCTTGAAGAGACTCTCACCTCTTCTCCGTCTTTGACATCCAGGGAGAGGGCATCATCAGGATTGATCTCAACATAAGGGCCTGGTGAGACCCTGTTCAGGGGGTCGATCTTCCGGGTCATTGTTCCTGTATGGTAATGAAAGAGCTGTCTTCCTGTAGTAAGAATGAAGGGATACGCCTCATCGGGCACCTCCTCGGAGGGCCTGTATTTGACCACGGTGAATCTGCCCTTCCCCCGGGGAAACCCGCCCTTGAAAAGATACTCCGTTCCCGGATGGTCCACCGTTGGACAGGGCCACTGAATCCCCCCTCCCTCAAGCCTTGAATAGGTTATCCCTGCCATGGCAGGCCAGGCCTGACCGATCTCCCGGAAGATCTCCGAAGGGTGGGCGTATTTCATCTCGTAACCGAGGCGCCTGCTCAGCTCCATGATAATCCAGGCATCATCCCGGGCCTCGCCGGGTGAGTCCATCGCCTTTCTCACCCGCTGGACCCGTCTTTCGGTATTTGTGAAGGTCCCGTCCTTTTCTGCAAAGGTTGCTGCCGGAAATACTATATCGGCAAGCTCCGCCGTCTCCGTCATGAATATATCCTGGACAATCAGCAGGTCGAGATTTTTGAGGGCCTTTATGGTATGGGTCATGTCAGGGTCGGAAAGTACTGGATTTTCACCCATGATATAGAGGCCCTTCAGTTTTCCCGCCTCTGCCTCAAATACCATCTCCGTGGCAGTAAGACCGGGTTTTTCCGGGAGTTTTGCACTCCAGAGCGATTCAAACTTCTCCCTCACCAGAGGGAGATGCACCTTTTGATAGCCAGGGAAACTGTCAGGGCTGCAGCCCATGTCCGTCGAGCCCTGGACATTGTTCTGCCCCCTGAGGGGGTTCACGCCGGCGCTCTCCTTCCCCAGGTTGCCGGTCATGAGGGCGAGGTTGGCGATACTGAAGACATTGTCTGAGCCGTGGCTGTGCTGGGTGATCCCCATGGTGTAGAATATCCCGGGCCGGTCTGCCGCACCGTAGAGACGTGCGGCCTCGATAATCTTCTCCTTCGGCACACCGGTGATCTTCTCTCCCACTTCAGGTGTATATTCCTCCAGGTTCTTTATGAATTCCGTCTCAAAGCCCTCGGTCCTTTCAACGATGAAGTCCCGGTCTATCAGGTCCTCCTTGACTATCACATGCATAATGCTGTTAAGGAGGGCCACATCAGTCCCGGGCCTCTGCCGGAGCCAGAGGTGGGCAAACCGGACGAGGGGGACCTTCCTCGGGTCTGCAACTATCATCTTTGCACCCCTTCTGACAGCCTTTATCATCCTGAGGGCGACTATAGGGTGGTTTTCCTTTGTATTGGAGCCGATCACGAAGAGGAGGTCATTGTCCTCTATCTCCCTGATGGAATTAGTCATGGCTCCTGAGCCGAATACTGTGGCCAGACCGGCCACCGTTGCACTGTGTCAGTAGCGGGCGCAGTGGTCTACATTGTTGGTGCCCACTGCAGCACGCAGGAATTTCTGGAAGAGGAAGTTCTCCTCGTTTGTGCATCTTGCCGAACTGAGGCCGCCTATCGCATCAGGACCATGGACCCTCTTTATCTCCTTCAACCTATCGGCAGCATAATCAAGGGCCGCCTCCCAGGTGGTCTCTTCAAAGGTCCCCTTTCTCCTGATAAGCGGTTTTGTAAGCCTCTCAGAGCTGTTTACGAACCGGAAGCCGAACCTCCCCTTCACACAGAGCCAGCCCTCGTTCAGGGAGTCCTCCGGAGAGGTGACCCGGATGATCTCGTTTCTGCTCACATGGAGGGTCAGGTTGCAGCCGCACCCGCAATAAGGGCAGACCGTGTTGACCTGCCTGATATTCTTCTGCCGCCCCTTACCAAGGGACTGCTTGCCTATGAGTGCTCCTGTGGGGCATACGCTCACGCACTGGCCGCAGAATTCACAGTCAAGGTCCTTCTCAAAGGGAGGACAGATCTTTGCATCGAACCCCCGGTAGCCGATCTCAATCGCACCCACTCCCTGGACCTCACTGCAGACCCTCACGCACTTTCCACAGAGGACGCACTTTTCCATGTCCCGCTCTATAAAGGGGTTTCCGTCCCGGCTGGTATACTGCCTCCTGGCCCCCCAGAACCGGTTGTCCCTGAGGTTATAGAAATAGGCCAGTTCCTGGAGAGTACAGTCGCCTGCCTTCTCACAGACCATGCAGTCATTGGGATGATCACTCAGGAGGAGTTCCACAATCGTCTTTCTTATCCCCTCTATCTCCGGGCTGGTTGTAACCACTTCCATCCCCTCTGAGACCGGAGTTGTACAGGCGGTCACCGCCTTGGGCATCCCCTTTATCTGGACGAGACAGAGGCGGCAGCCCCCGTAAGGCTCCAGCCTGGGGTCATCGCAGAGGGTGGGTATGTGTATCCCGTTTTCCCTCGCCGCCTGGAGGATGGTATAGCTTGAGGGTACCTCCAGGTATTTCCCGTCTATTGTTACAGTAACAATCATAATACCTCCATCAACCCTTCCTGACCGCATTGAACTTGCAGGTCTCGAAGCAGGCACCGCATTTTATACATATCTCCTGCACGATCTTGTGGACCTGCTTCTTCCCGCCCACAATGGCCCCGGCCGGACAGACCCTGGCACACATGGTGCAACCCTTGCAGAACTCTTCCAGGATGGTGTAGGAGAGCAGGTTCTTGCAGACCCCGGCAGGACACCGTTTGTCGTGAATGTGGGCCTCATACTCCTCCCGGAAGTATTTGAGGGTACTCAGAACAGGGTTCGGCGCGGTCTGTCCAAGCCCGCAGAGGGAGGCAGACTTTACGTCCCTGCTCAGTCTCTCGAGGAGTTCCATGTCTCCTGGCTTGCCCCGGCCCTCGGTTATCCTCCTCAGAATCTCAAGGAGCCTCTTTGTACCAAGCCTGCAGGGGACACATTTGCCGCAGGATTCGGCCTGGGTGAATTCAAGAAAGTATTTTGCTATGTTCACCATGCAGTCGGTCTCGTCCATCACGACCATCCCGCCGGAGCCGACAATAGAGCCCACCTTTGCAAGGGACTCATAATCCACAGGGATCTCTATCATATCAGCGGGTATACACCCGCCCGATGGGCCGCCTGTCTGGACCGCCTTCAGTGCCCTGTCGTTTTCTATACCTCCGCCGATATCGTAGATTATCTCCTTCAGGGATATCCCCATGGGAACCTCGATAAGCCCGGTGTTCCTGACCTTCCCGGTCAGGGCAAAGACCTTGGTCCCCTTGCTCCTTTCAGTCCCGAACCCGGCAAACCAGAGGGCACCCTTCCGTATTATGACGGGCACATTTGCCAGGGTCTCCACATTGTTTATCACCGTGGGTTGGCCCCAGAGACCCTTCTGGGCCGGGAAGGGAGGTTTGGCCCGGGGCATCCCGCGTTGCCCCTCTATCGAGGCGATGAGTGCCGTCTCCTCACCACAGACAAAGGCGCCGGCACCCAATTTTATCTTGATATCAAAGGAAAAACCTGAGTCCATGATGCTTTCACCCAGGAATCCCCTCTCTCGTGCCTGGGCCAGTGCCATCCTGAGCCTCTCAACGGCAAGGGGATACTCAGCCCGGATATAGACGTATCCCCGCTCTGCACCGATGGAATAGGCCCCTATGATCATGCCCTCTATCACGGAGTGGGGGTTACCCTCTATTATAGACCGGTCCATGAAGGCCCCGGGATCACCCTCATCGGCATTACAGATGATGTACTTCCTGTCCCCGGAGGCCTTCCTGGCGAAATCCCATTTTACCCCTGTCGGGAAACCTGCTCCCCCCCTACCCCTGAGCCCTGAAGCCTCTATCACATTGATTGTCTGTTCGGGCGTCATTGAGGCAAGCACCTTTTTTGCGGCCTCATATCCCTCTCTCTCGATGTATGACTCAATATCCTCGGGATCGACTATTCCGCAGTCCGCAAGGACCACCTTAACCTGTTTTTCATGGAAGTTGTGATAGTCCTCCCTGACCGTCCATTCCTCAACCGGTGAGCCTCCCACAAGGTGCTCATCAACAATCCGGGGGACCATATCAGGCTTGATGTACTCATAGGTCGTCAACTCTCCATCCACTATCACATCAACAAGGACATCCCGGGCACAGAAGCCCCGGCAGCCAACCTTGTGGAGGGAACAGTTCTCATTAAGAGATGCCTGGATCTCCTTCCCGGAGAGTTCTGCCTCAAAGGCCTTCATCACATCCCTGCCCCCGGCGGCTATCCCGCCGGTGCCCATACAGATATTTATTGATATCTCCCGGCTCATTACTTAAGTTTCTTGATCTCCTTCATGAGTTTATCGGTGGTCATCTTACCGTAGACCTCATTGTTGATTATCACAACGGGGGCGATACTGCAGGCGCCTACGCAGTTGACCTTCTCGAGGGTGAACTTCCCGTCCTCCGTGGTATCCTCGCCAGCGGGAATCTGGAGCTCCTTTTCAAGCCCGGAGATGAGGCGTTCCGAGCCCTTCACATGACAGGCCGTTCCACAGCAGGCGGTGATGATATTGTCTCCCCTCGGTTTCAGGTGAAACTGGGCATAGAATGTTGCAACGCCGTAGAACTTGGCCATGGGGATGTCCAGTTCAGAGGAGATCCGTTTGATCACATCCTCGGGGATGTATCCGAACCGGGACTCCACATCCTGAAGGAGGGATATTACATTTCCCTCATTGTTATGAAAGTTCTCCAGTATGGCAGCTATCCTGTCTTCCAAAGACAACCTCCTGCATCCTCCGGTCTTTCTTCAAGCAGTCCTTGTTACGGTTTTTCCCCTTTTCCCCTGAAAACCGTTCAATAAAGTAACATTTGAAGCACTGCCCAGGCAATAAAGTAAAACGCTTATTAATATTTTTAATAGGATTGAGCCGATGATCAAACGGTCTTAGGAGGCTGTTTTTTCTGCCGGTACGAAGAGACAAATCTAAGAAGCAGGAGGCCTGAGAGGCCGGTTATGAAAGATGCTACAAGTATCCCTGATTTGGCACTGTCAAGAAGCAGGGGGTCCCTGAAGGAGAGGGCTGCCAGAAAGAGTGACATGGTAAAGCCGATACCGCCCAGGATGCCCGCGCCAAGGATATCCCTCCACCTCACAGATGCTGGAAGGGATGCCAGGCCGGTCCTTACGAAGAGGAAGGAAAAGAATACAATGCCCAGGGGCTTGCCTATCATGAGCCCGAGGGTTATGCCCAGGAACACCGGAGATGTAAGGGTGGCTCCAAGCTCCATTGAATCAAGGGATAGCCCTGCATTGGCAAGGGCAAAGAGGGGGACAACCATGAAGGCCACCCAGGGGTGGAGGGCATGCTCCAGCCTCTGTAGCGGTGTCTCCACATTGTGACAGGCCACCTCAATGGACTGGACAGCATTCAGGTGCCTCTGGTTCAGCAGTATGGAATGACCGCAGCCTTCGAGGGGACACTGGAACTCTCCCATATATGAGGTGACTTCCTGAAGGAATACGTCGGTATCATACCTCCCCCTGGCCGGTATCAGGAGTGCTACAATGACCCCCACCACTGTGGAGTGGAGTCCCGAGCCAAGGACGGCAAACCAGAGAAGGATCCCAAAAAAGACATAGAACAGGGTGTTCCGGATCCAGAAGTAGCTTGCAAGAAGCATTATGACGATGATCCCGAGACCTATGAGGAGATAGTTGACGACTATCGTCTCTGTATAGAAAATGGCGATCACCAGGACTGCCCCCAGGTCATCGGCAATGGCAAAGGCGGAGAGAAAGACCCTCAGTCCTGCCGGGATTCTCTTCCCGAGTATGTAGAGCACCCCGAGGGCAAAGGCTATGTCAGTCGCCATGGGGATGGCCCAGCCTTTTATGGCCGGTGTCCCCTGGTTGAGTAGAAGGTATATGAGGGCAGGGATGACCATCCCCCCTATGGCAGCCCCAACAGGGAAAAGGGCCTTTCTGGGGGAGGCAAGTTCACCGACAAGGACTTCCCTCTTGATCTCCAGGCCGACGATAAAGAAGAACAGTGTCATGAGCCCTTCGTTAATCCACTCCCGGAGGCTTCTTGAGAAGTGAAACCCTCCCACGGAGATGGAGAATTCCGTCTCCCAGAAATGGTGATAGGACTCACCATAGGGAAGGTTCGCCCAGACAAGGGCCACAGCCGTGGCCACAAGGAGGAGTATGCTGCTTGATGCCTCCTTTCTGAAGAACTGCTGAAAGGGCCTTATCAGATGAGGTTCCAGCTCGTACCGCCTCGGGAAAAGCCTTATCATCCATTTCCGCTCAGACATTACACTCTATTATCACAGAAAAGAAGTCCTGATGACCAGAAACTGAAACTGTTACCACGTTACTTGGTATATTGGTAACTGGTGTAGTGGTATATTGGTTATCAGGTTACTGGGTTGTTGAGTTATTGGGTGAAGGCCGTCAGTGGTCATCAAGCCATTGGGCTA
Source organism: uncultured Thermodesulfovibrio sp. (assembly GCA_964542175.1). Lineage (GTDB taxonomy): Bacteria > Nitrospirota > Thermodesulfovibrionia > Thermodesulfovibrionales > JdFR-85 > WFTX01. Next base: position 12,135 of record CAZITN010000068.1, read on the forward strand.
TTGCGTTTCTCATCTTCCGCTTTAACGCCTCTACGCATGTACTCTTTTGCTTTTCTCGCCTTCCACATTCCTCGCTTTTATATAGACCAGATACCCGCAGTAACTCCATCTCCTTCTGTGATACAATATATCAGGGAGGAAAACCGCATGGCTGGCAAAGGATACCGCCCCTTTGAATCAACCCTCCGGCCCCTCAGGGAGAGGCTTAAGGAGGGTTCACAGACCCGGAATGCACCCCCTGAGCAGACAGAAGGGGGCCCCACTGATGAGGAACTCTTCCTCCAGGCCATGGAAGCGGTGAGGGAGATAAGGGAGTTCAGGGAGATCCCCTACCGCTCACCCCGGAGGACGGCCCCTCCCCTCCCGCCCTCTGATCACGAGCCCCTCAGGATACTCCGTGAACTCACGGAAGGACGCCACCCCCTCCCCCTTCCCGATCTTCCGGAGTACGTGGAGTGGGTGAACCCCGGTGTAAGGAGGGACCTCTCGGAGATGCTTCACGGCGGGGAGGTGGCGGTACAGGACTGGATAGACCTCCACGGCTTCAGGGTGGAGGAGGCCCGGAATGAGGTCTCCCGCTTTCTCCGGGACTCACTCAGGAAGGGCCTCCGCTGCATAAAGATAATACACGGCAGGGGGCTCAGATCTGCAAAGGGGCCTGTTCTGAAGAAGGCGGTCACGGGCTGGCTTGAGCGGGACTTCAGGAAGTACGTGGCTGCCTATGTGACTGCAAGGGCCTGTGACGGCGGCCTCGGAGCCATTTATGTCCTCCTGAGGGGGTGAATCGCAAAGTGGCAGGCTGCCCTTCCGTTCTAACTTCTGATATATTATCGCATCTTAACAATCTGATGTATCTTTAATGTATTAACGCAGAGGAGGGAACACGGAAATCCAGGTGCGTCAGGAAGTAATTCAGGGAAAGATCTATATTATCTTACCAAAGGCTTCTTGACATCATTATCGTCATATTATATTATAAATGACGATAATGTCGACAGCAACGCACAACAAGGGTGATGTTTACATTGAAAGGTCATTGAACCTTCCGGATATGCTAAAGAGGAAGTCTTCCTTCCTTCTCGGCCCCCGCCAGACAGGCAAGACCTCCCTCGTAAGGCACACCCTCAAGGGGGTCAAGGTCTATGACCTGCTTGATACTTCTCTGTTTATTGATCTGAGCCGGAAGCCGGGCCTTATCGCTGAGGAGCTGACACCCAGAGACCGTATTGTGGTGATTGATGAAATACAGCGGCTGCCTCTGCTTCTCAATGAAGTGCACCGTCTGATCGAGAGCAGGGGCATCCGTTTCCTCCTCACCGGATCGAGCGCCAGAAAACTGCGGAGCAGGGGCGTAAACCTCCTTGGCGGCAGGGCGCGCATGAAGTATCTGCACCCGTTGACCTTCAGGGAACTGGGGAGGGATTTCGACCTCAAACGGGCTGTAGAAAGAGGGCTTCTGCCCTCAATCTACTTTTCTGATGACCCGCGTGCCGACCTGCGGGCATACGCCGGTGTTTATCTGCAGCAGGAGGTCATCGCAGAGGGAGCAACTCGAAACATACCCGCGTTCAGCAGGTTCCTGAAGGTTGCCGCTCTGTGTAATGGTACCATCATCAACTTTACAAACGTAGCGAACGATTCCCAGGTGCCGCGCACAACGGTTTATGAATATTTTGAAATTCTGAAAGATACGTTAATATTGCATGAGCTTCCGGCATGGCGCAGGAGCATCAAACGTAAACCATTGGCTTCGTCAAAATACTATTTTTTCGATGTCGGCGTGGTATCAGAGCTGCAGGGACGGGAATTCAGGCCCGGAACGCCGGAATTTGGTGAGGCCTTTGAGACCTTAATCATGCACGAACTGCGTAGCTATATCGACTATGGTCATGACGAGCCGCTCAATTACTGGCGATCTACATCGGGCTTTGAAGTGGACTTCATCCTTGGCAATCACACAGCTATTGAAGTTAAGGCCAAGGAGAATCTTTCGGCAAATGACCTGAAATCCCTGCGCGCGCTGTCAGAGGAAAAGAAGCTGAAAAATTACATCTGTGTATGCCTCTGCTCACGCGCCAGAAAAACCGACGGCATATCCATTGTCCCTTACAGGACGTTTCTCGAAAATCTCTGGTCAGGAAAGTACAGATAAGAGAAATGACGATTTGCGATTGAATATGCATAGCGAGTGCTAACCCCGTGGTCTTGCCACGTGGTTAGCGAGCGAATATAATGAAATGAATCCTCCCCGGGCTAAAGCCCGGAGTTTCCACCCTTTGGCATAATCT
>CAZITN010000069.1:0-14112 GCA_964542175.1 uncultured Thermodesulfovibrio sp.
ACCTTCTTCGGAGTCAATCTTCTACTCAAGGGGATGCATACCTTCGTCCGATGAAGCTACTTGTTACAGGTCTGAATCATAAGACAGCACCAGTGGAGGTCAGGGAAAAGCTCGCCTTTGACGGGCCCAAGCTGGAGGCTGGCATAGATGCCTTGCTCGGACTCAATGGTGTGAGCGGGGGAGTGATCCTCTCTACCTGTAACCGTGTGGAGGTCTATCTTACGGTGAAGGAACCGGAAGGTTCCGTTTCGACGATGAAGAGGTTTCTCTCTGAATTTCATTCCATAAAGCCCGAATCCCTTGAAGGTGCTCTGTACTTCTATTCCGGGAGCGATGGCGTGAGGCATGTCTTCCGGGTGGCCTCCAGTCTTGATTCCATGGTCGTGGGTGAGCCCCAGATACTCGGGCAGCTGAAGGATGCCTTTGACTTTGCCCTTAAGAAGAAGGCTACCGATGTTTATCTCAACAAGCTGATGAAGAAGGCGATCTCCGTGGCAAAGAGGGTGAGAACAGAGACAAGGATCGCCGAAAATGCCGTATCCATAAGTTACGCAGCCGTTGAACTCGCAAAGAAGATCTTTGCCGACCTTGAGACGAAGACCTTCATGCTCCTGGGGGCGGGGGAGATGGCGGAGCTGGCGGTGAGACACCTGATCAACAACGGGGTCAGGGATGTGAGGGTGGCCAACAGGACCTATGAGAGGGGTGTGGAGCTTGCAAGGGAATTCTGCGGAAGGGCGGTCAGGTTCGAGGAGTTCAAGGATGAACTCATCAATACCGATATCATCATATGTTCCACCGGTGCCCCTGACTATATCCTCTTTAAGGATGATATGAAGAGGATTATGAAGGAAAGAAAGAACAGGTCTGTCTTCATAATAGATATATCCGTTCCGAGAAACATTGATCCGGGGATTAACGAGATTGACAATGTCTATCTCTATGATGTGGATGACCTCCAGGAGGTCGTTGATTCAAACATTCTGGAGAGGCGGAAAGAGGCAGAGAAAGCGGAGGCCATCGTTGAGGAGGAGGTGGAGAAGTTTCTCAGGTGGGAGACCTCCCTTGATGCGGTTCCCGTGATTGTGGCACTCAGGCAGAGGGCAGAAGAGATAAAATTCGAAGAGATGAAGAGGCTCTTTAACAGGCTCGGGGACATTGATGAGAGGCAGAGGAGGCTGATCGAGACCTCCTTTACCGCAGTTGTAAACCGTTTGATTCATCCACCGACGGTCGCACTGAAGGAGGATGCCGAAGCCAGGGACTCTCTGATCGCCCTGATAAGGCGGCTCTATGGAATAAATGGAGATGAAGAGGAGTAGGCTATGAAGATCACCATAGGAACGAGGGGAAGCAAACTTGCAATCTGGCAGTCCGAATGGGTTAAGGGTGAGCTTGAGAGGCTGAACCCGGGTCTTGAGGTTGAACTGAAAAGGATCAAGACCACCGGGGACAAGATACTTGATGTTCCCCTCGCAAAGGTCGGGGGGAAGGGCCTTTTCGTAAAGGAGATAGAAGAGGCGATGCTGAGGGGTGAGGTGGATATTGCCGTCCACAGCATGAAGGATGTTCCAACGGAGTTTCCCGAAGGGCTTCATCTTGCGGTGATCTGCAAGAGGGAGGACCCGAGGGATGCATTCATAAGCAGGAAATCGGAGTCAGGTGGATTCAAGTACCAGAATTTTGACTCCCTCCCGGAAGGAGCGGTGGTCGGGACGAGCAGCCTAAGGAGATCTTCGCAGCTTCTGAGCTTAAGGCCCGATCTCAGGATAGCCCAGCTCAGGGGCAATGTTGATACCAGGCTCAGGAAACTTGATGAAGGGGAGTTTGATGCGATAATCCTTGCTGCCGCAGGGATAAAGAGACTCGGGAGACAGGAAAGGATTACCCGGCTGCTTCCTGTGGATGTCTCCCTTCCTGCCATAGGACAAGGTGCTGTAGGAATTGAATGCCGGATCGATGATGTGAAGGTGCTTGAGCTGATTGAGCCGCTCCGGGACAGGGTTACTGATATCTGTGTCAGGGCCGAGAGGGCCTTCCTCAGAAGGCTCGAGGGTGGCTGCCAGGTGCCTATTGCAGCCCATGCACGGCTCGAAAAGGGTATCATAGCAATGGAAGGTCTTGTGGGCGACCTTGAGGGTAAGAGGATAATCAGGGGACATATTGAAGGGCCTGAGACCAGGTTCAGGGACCTGGGTACCTCCCTTGCCGAGGATATACTTTCAAGGGGCGGAAAGGAGATACTCGATGAGGTCTATGGCAGGGGTTAAAAGACACCGTATAGCGGGTAGCGTGTAGTGGGTAGGAAAAGAAAATTCAGGCTGAGATTAAGTAACCTAATAACCAATATACCAGTGACCAATGACTTAATGACCGCTGTAAGTCTAAGGTTAAGGCAAAGGTCGAGTTCAAGGCTGAGCAACCCGGTAACCTAATAACTTAGTAACATAATTACCAATATACTCATTGTATGAATATTGAAAGATTGATAAAAAGATTCCGGAAAACGAGGATTCTCGTGATCGGCGATATCATACTCGATCATTACATATGGGGGTCTGTTGAGAGAATATCCCCTGAGGCACCCGTTCCTGTTGTTGATATACAGGGCGAGAACTTTTCCCTTGGCGGTGCGGCTAATGTTGCCGCAAATATCGTCTCACTGGGTGGCAAGGTGGATATCTGCGGTGTCTGTGGTGATGACTACTATGGGGATGTCCTCAGGAATCTCTTGAAAAACGGGGGGATAGAAACGGATGGCCTCTTTACCGGAAAGAGACCGACTACTGTCAAGACCAGGGTTATCGCCCATAACCAGCAGGTTGTGAGGTTTGACAGGGAGGAAAAGAGAGGGATCAGCGATCGTACCTCAAGAAAGATGAGGGGTTTTCTGAAGAGCGGTACCCGATGGGATGGGATAATAATATCTGATTATAAAAAGGGTTCAATATCAAAAGGTTTGATGGCTTTTGTTAGAGATAAATTTAAGAAAAAGGGGGTCTTTGTAGCAGTGGATCCAAAGATCGGCAACTTCCACCTCTACAGGGATGTCTCCCTTGTCACCCCGAACCTCAAGGAGGCATCAGCCGGTACAGGTATTGAGATAACCGACGAGGCAAGTCTTTTGAGAGCGGGTGCTACCCTGAGGAAAAAACTGAGGGCTGATGCGGTCCTGATTACCAGGGGTGAGGACGGGATGAGCCTATTTGAACCCGAAGGGGTAACCCATATCCCCACAGTTGCCCAGAGTGTATATGATGTTACCGGTGCCGGTGATACGGTGATTGCGGCCTTCACCCTTGCCTGTCTTGCAGGGGCCCCTCTCAGGGTGGCGGCATCAGTGGCGAATCACGCAGCAGGGGTTGTGGTAGGTGAGGTGGGTACGGCCACGGTCAGCCCGGAGCAACTGCTGGAGTCTTTCAGTGAAAATACATCACAGTGAGGTATCTCTTCCCCTCAAAGTAGTTGCGACATAGACAGGGGATTATGATCTGGATTGAGCGATTAGTTCTGATACGGTCTTTGCTAAGTCAAAACTTTTCAATCTTCTCCAACAGGCGGCCAAAGCCGTCTCTGAGGGTTCCTCAGGTTTCTCTCACATGCAGAATTAAGTTATAATATAAGTTAGCGTATTTACTGGCAGCCCGATTCATCTGATTTGCTTCACCCCTGTGTCTCTGTGAGATCTATCCAGAGTGATACCCGGGGGCGGAAATGGAAACAGAAAAGAAGGAATTCTGAAACAATGGAAGAAAAGGATAAAAGACCAAAGGCCGTGGCACTCCTTTCCGGAGGTCTTGACAGCACCCTTGCCATCCTGGTGCTGCTCAGGCAGGGAGTGGACGTCCATGCCATAACCTTTCTTACCCATTTCGGCTGTGACATAACGGACAGCTCTTCCTGTTCCAGGGATCCCTTTCCAGCGGCCCGGAAGTTCGGTTTCCAGTTGAAGCTTGCCCATCTGGCTGACAAGTTCTTCGAGATTGTCAAGAACCCCAAGTTCGGGCACGGGAAGAACATGAACCCCTGTGTTGACTGCAGGATCCTTATGCTCAGGGAGGCAAAGACCTACATGGAGCTGATAGGGGCCGATTTCCTGGTTACCGGTGAGGTCCTTGGTCAGAGACCGATGAGTCAGAGGAGGGATTCCTTTCCCCTGATAGACCGGGAGGCCGGAGTGGCGGGGCTTGTTCTCAGGCCTTTGAGTGCCAAGCTCCTGCCAGAGACAATCCCGGAAAGGGAAGGGCTTGTTGACAGGGAGCGGCTCTTTGGCTTCAGGGGGCGGACCAGAAGGCCCCAGATGGCCCTTGCCGAGAAACTCGGCCTGACCGAGTATCCTACTCCTGCAGGTGGCTGTCTCCTTACCGAGCCTACCTATGCCTGGAGGCTCAGGGAACTCCTTGAGCACAACCCTGGTCCATCCTTGAGGGATATAGAACTCCTGAGGACGGGAAGGCATTTCCGCCTATCACGAGAGGCCAGACTGATTGTCGGGAGGAATCACGAAGAAAACGAGAAGATAGCAGCACTTACTGAGCCAGGGGATACGGTACTCACCGTTGAAGGGGTCGGCAGTCCCCTTTCTCTTCTTGCGGGACGGTCTGATGTGAAGACTCTCAGAAGGGCCGCAGAGATAACTGCAAGGTATTCAGACGCAAAGGGCCTGCCTGCGGTGAAGGTTACAGTCCGGAGAGACGATTATATTTCGTACCTGACTGTCCCACCGGCAGTGAACGATATACTGGATGAGCTCAGGATTGCAGCGCCGGAAGGAGGGAAGAAGTGGAGAAAGAGAAAAAGAAGGGCCGAAGTACCTCGCCGTGAGGAAGTCAGCCTGAGCCATATCTGACAGTAGAACATTTCATCAGGAGATGATGTAAAGAAAGTCTGTAAGCAGAAGCAGGAATGCGGATACCAGCCTGCCTGATTTCAACTTCTGACTTCCAGTAAAAAATTAAATGAAAGAGGAGAATCAATGAAAACAGAGAATAAGCTGGCCGGGTCCTTTAAGGACTTCGGCCTTTGTGATGAGATTTTGAAGGGTGTGGAAGAGGCCGGTTTCAGGGCACCCAGCCCGATCCAGCAGCAGGCGATCCCTGTCATAATGGAGGGGAGGGATGTTATGGCCCGGGCCCAGACAGGAACAGGCAAGACAGCGGCCTTTGGTCTTCCGGCAATGAATGCCATAGCCCGGACTAAGGGGCTTGAGGTGCTGGTGATAACACCGACACGGGAACTTGCATCGCAGGTGAGTGAAGAACTGTACCGACTTGGTAGGTATGCAGGAATCAAGACTGTTGCTGTATACGGCGGACAGTCCATCAACAGGCAGACCGATATGATAAACCGGGGCGCCCAGGTCATAACCGCTACTCCCGGGAGGCTCCTTGACCATCTGAGATCAGGAAGGCTCAAGAGGTTCAGTCCCAGGATAGTAGTACTGGACGAAGGCGACGAGATGCTTGATATGGGCTTCATCAATGACATCGAGTCGATCTTCGAGTATCTTCCGAAGGAGCGACAGACTCTCCTATTTTCTGCCACAATCCCCGGGGCGATCAAATCACTGGCAAGAAGGATACTGGTAAACCCCGTCTCAATAGACGTCACTCCCGTTGAGGTCACACCGTCAGGCATCAAGCAGCTCTATTATGTTATACAGGAGAGGGAGAGGGAAGAGGCCCTTGTCCGGCTGATTGATACTGAATCTCCTCAGAGGGCGCTCATCTTCTGCAGAACAAAAAGGGAGACTGACAGGCTCTCCACCACCCTCATATCAAGGGGGTACTCTGCCAAGGCCCTACACGGTGACATGACCCAGGCTCACCGGAATGAGGCTATCGATGCGTTCCGGAAGGGACGGGTCGATCTTCTTATCGCCACAGATGTTGCTGCAAGGGGGCTTGACATCACTGATGTAAGCCATGTCTTCAATTACCATGTCCCCTTTGACCCTGACAGTTATGTCCACAGGATTGGCAGGACCGGGAGGGCAGGCAAGAAGGGGAAGGCCATAACTCTTGTAACCCCTCTTGAACTGAAGGAACTCCGGCGGATAATGAAGGTCTCCGGTGAGCCCCTCAGCTACAGAGAGATACCCTCCATTCGTGAGGCCAGAAAAAGATATCTCTCCGGAATCATCAAGAAATTAGAGGATCAGCCTGTCCGGGAGGAAGCTGCCGAGGTCCTGGAGGAACTCTCAGAGACGATGGAAATCCATCAGATTGCAACCAAGGTCCTCTCCATGCTCCTTGACAGACAGAAGGTCTCAGGCCCGAAGAGGCTGGGGCTGAACAGCCAGGAGGTGGAACAGATGCTCTACATGCTCAAGAAGCAGAAGACTGCCAGGAGCAAGCGGCCTTCCCGCCAGTACGGCGGACGGCGGAGGGGCTACAGGAGATAGCAGCAGGAAGTCAGGGGGTCTTAAGGAGGGACTTTATCCGTTCAATGAACTTCTCGGGACCCTCAAAGCCCGTGAGTCTGAGGTCATGCCGTTCCTTTCCATCCCTGCCTACGAATACAACCGTAGGGACTCCCTTTATATCATACCGGGCCTTCACCTTCTTGGCGAATTCGCTCTTTTCCTGAGTAAGGTCCACTTTGACGAATAGGATGGTCCCTGCATAGGCCTTTACCCCCGGTGATTTGAAGGTGATCTCCTCAAGCTCCTTGCAGGGGATGCACCAGTCGGCATAAAAGTCCATGATCACCGGCGTTCCCTCTGACCTGGCCTTCTCCATTACCTCTTCAGAGTAATAGGTCCACTTCATCCCGGTTTCCTCATTCTGAAGGGGGTTATAAGTCAGCAGGGCGGTAGTGATCATTCCTATGGCAACGACCGATTTTATAATATGGAAAAAACGGGCATTATCGCCTGAGCGGTCGAATATGATCAGCCATCCCCCACCAGCGAAGAGCACGAGTGAGAAGAGGAGATCGTAAGTCTCTTTTTTCAGGAGAGGATCAAGGAAGTATACCGCCATCACAAGGAGTATGATCCCGAAAATCTTCCTTACTCCGATCATCCATACCCCTGAACGCGGGAGAGATGAGATCTTTGTAGAGAAGAACGCCAAGAAGAGATAGGGAATGCCGAGTCCGAGGGCAAGGAAGAAGAACATTATGAAGCCCTTGAAGGGGTCACCTGTCGAGGCTACATAAGTGAGGAGTCCTACTACGAATGGTCCAATGCAGGGGGCTGCTACAATCCCCATGGTTGCACCCATCAGAAGGGAGCCGGCAAAACCGGTCTTCGCCTCTCCCCCCACAAGGTTCATTACAAAACGGGGAACCCTGATCTCGTAAAGCCCGAACATGCTGAGTGAGAGCCCGACCATTACGATGGCTATGAAGACGGTCACAGCAGGACTGGTAAGCTGCGTCCCAAGCATCTCGCCGGAGAGGGCTGCAAGGGTGCCGAGGATCGAATAGGTCAGGACAATTCCAAAGAGATAGGCCGAGGCATTCAGAAAGGCCTTTCCCCTGTGTTCCATACCACCGAAATAACTGAGGGTAACAGGAATGAGGGGGTAGACGCAGGGGGTAAGGTTGAGTGCAAGCCCCCCGAGGAAGATCAGGAGCAGGCTGATCAGAAGTCCCTTCTCAGCGACCATGCCTGAGATATTTCCTTTACTGTCTCCTTTCTCAGTGGATGTGACCGGAGACTTTGCCTCTCCTTCAGGTGTTCCGCCTTCACCGGGGAATATCTTGCTGTTTATCATCTGAACGAGACTTCCCGGGGGTGCGACCTTGAAACTGAAGGCCACCTTTTTCTCATTGGGAGGAAGGCATATGTCCTTGTCGCAACCCTGATAGCGAAAAGTGGCAGGTATGGAGTACCTGCCCGGCTTCATGGCCCTGTCAGCATGGGCGGTGATGATTATATATGAAGTGCCGGAATAGAACTCCGTCTTCTGTCCTATGGAGGGGAGGAACTTTACTTCATGTTTCGGAAAACGCATCTCCTTAACCTTGATCCCCTCGGGCAGATCCAGATGAAGTTCCGTGGGGATGGCAAACTCGCTTGAGGGCCTGTTGCTGTTAATATGCCAGCCCGGGAGGAGCTTCATCTCAAGGGCCATCTGGAAGTCAGAGCCAGCGGACACAGGGTCTGTTGACAGATAGGTCTTCAGTGTGATTATTTCATCAGAAGTGACAGCTGAAAGAGTTGCGGACGATAGTGCGAAAATGAAAAGAGAGAGTACGATCAACAGGGCCTTTCTATGTCCGGGCACAGTCTTCCTCCGATCCTTTGATCTTTTCCACTGCATGGGGGATGACATCAAGGATGACATCAAGATTTTCCATGACCGCCCTGGGGCTGCCGGGGAGGTTTATGATAAGGCACCTCCCCCTGATGCCTGCCACACCACGGGAGAGCATCGCCCTCGGGGTCTTTTCAAGCCCCCGAGATCTCATCGCTTCCGGTATGCCCGGGACTTCCTTCTCTATTACCTCAAGGGTGACGTCAGGGGTGATGTCCCTGGGACTTAGACCCGTTCCGCCGTTGGTGATGATGAGGTCGACTCTTTCTGAGAGGCTTACGAGGCGGTCTTTGAGGAGATCCCTTTCATCGGGTATGACCTCGTAGAAGGCGATTTCAAAGCCTGCATCCCTGAGTTTCTGGACGAGTATCCGGCCGCTTTCATCATCCCGTTCACCCCGGGAACCCTTATCGCTCAGTGTTATTACCGCCGTCTTTATCTCAGCCAATTCAGAAACACCTTGAATGTTTTCTTTACCTTGATACGGGGAATGTAAATTAGGCGGAGATGCAAGTCCTTTCTCAGTCTCACCATACTATGAGATGACCCTTACTGGATCTCCCACCTTCAGCCTTCCACCACGGAGGATTTTCACAAAGATGCCCTCCTTGGGCATCACGCAATCTCCGGCCTGATAATAAATCGCACACCTGCTATGGCAGGTTTTTCCTATCTGTGTGACTTCCGCCTCCACATCACCAAGGTTCATCTTCGTACCGATTGGAAGGCTCAGAAGGTCTATCCCTTCGGTGGTGATGTTTTCAGCAAAATCACCGGGGCCGACATCAAGCCCCATTTCCTGCATTTTTCTGATGCTCTCCATCGCAAGGAGGCTTACCTGCCGGTGCCACTCCGACGATGCATGGGCATCACCCTCGATGCCGAAGTTCTCCCTTATCTCCACCTCGGAAACGGACTTCTTCCTTACACCCTTCCTGTCACTAATGTTTATTGAGACCACCCTGGCAGGCGGGCTGTCATTACTGTCCATAAATGAGAATAACATAGTGAGCCGCAGGGAGACAAGGGTGAGATTAGTATCAAAGGGGGGCCTGGGTCGGGGTCGTGAAATGCAGTATGGTATCGGCTGTGGTGAAGCCCCATCGGGGAAAGGTTGATGTAGTTGAAAATTCTTAAGACCTCATTTTAATGATTTTTTGGTTCCAGGAGTTCCCCCAGAAATCAAACCTGAATTAGTGTAACCCTGTGGAATCAAAAAGAAAACCGATTTTCACAAGTGGTCGGGATTGTTTTTTGGAAAAATGGGGGAACTTTTTACAAGAAAAAAGGGCCTTTTCTGGTATATTCTGAAATTGGAAAAAACAATAGATACCAAGGAGGAGGCCCTAATGGATTATAGCAGAATAGCAAGGAAATTGAGGGAGAAGATAGCGGGATTTTCGGGGGAAGTTTCAAAGGGACTGCCCAAAACAGGCCGGAGGTTTGTGCGGGAGATGCTCTACAGGATACAGGCAAGCCAGTCTGTGGTGCTTACGAAGGTAGGCAGGATGCTTGAGGAAGAGATCTCGATAAAGAAGGTGCAGGAGCGACTCTGCCGCCAACTCCAGAGGGAGGGGCTTGATCAGGTGATACAGAAGAATCTCTTAAAGACAGCCTCTGGCCTGATGGGAAAGGACACACTTCTCATCCTTGATCCTACGGACATCCGGAAGAAGTATGCAAGGAAGATGGAGTTTCTTGGTAATGTGCGCGATGGGAGCGAGGGGGTATTGGCTATTGAAGGTGATTGCCACGGAAGCAGAAGGGGAGCGAATGGTTCCGCTTGTTGGCAAATTATACTCTACATTAGCACCTGGGCATGTAAGTGAAAACCGGGAGATACTTGAGGTAATGGACATGGTGGCTTTTGCAGTGGAGAAACGGGGCATCTGGGTGATGGACCGTGGCGGGGACAGGCGTAATCTCATTGAGCCAATGTTACAGAAAGGATACAGATTTCTGATAAGGCTCAGGGGCGACCGACATCTCATATGGGACAGACGGGCCGTGCTTGCCTCCGAGATTGCAAAGGGTTGCCCCTGTCCTTACGCTGAGACGATAGTAAAAGTTGATGAGGGAAGGGAGAAGGTTTATCATGTGGAGTTTGGGTTCAGGAAAGTAGGATTTCCTGGCAGAAAGGAGGCCCTGGGACTTATTGTGGTCAAGGGGTTTGGTGCCGAGCCCATGATGCTTCTTACGACCGAGCCAGTGAGGAAAAGCAGGAAGGTGCTGTGGAGGCTGATAAAGGCATATATCAGGCGCTGGTCAATAGAAGAAACAATAAGGTTCATCAAGCAGAGCTATGACATCGAGGATGTAAGGGTTCTGGGCTACAGGAGTCTCAAGAACCTGATGACGCTTGTAGTAGCAGTGGCATACTTTGCAGCTGTGGTGCTTGACACAGGGGCCAAGCTCAAGGTGATGGCGGGGTATGTGCTGAGAGCGGCAAAGAGGGTATTTGGCATACCGGACTTCCATTATTACGCAATAGCAGACAGGCTTATGAGTATCTTCATGCGATATCCCGGCAGAATCTACCAAAAACAGCCACCATGCACACAACAGCCGATGCTCTTCCTTACAGGCCATTGAAGCAGAAAAAATTGGGGGAACTCCTGCCTGCAAACAAACTATTGACATATTTCATGAAATATGATATAATATTAAATGAAATATGATATAATGAAGGTTGTCATTTATAAACTTGCAAAAACTTAAGGAGTAAAAATGAAGAAATTTCAACTGCGCAGGGAGAAGTTAAGCAACCAGGTATATTCAATACTTAAAGAAATGATTGCTAATTATCGTTTCGAGCCTGGTGCTCGTATAAATGTTGAAGAAATAGCAAAGGAACTGAGTGTTAGCAGGACTCCTGTGTGGGAGGCAATCAACCGACTTGAACAGGAGGGGCTTGTTGAGCATATTCCGAATGTTGGTACTTTTATGAAAGTGCTTACACCTGAGGAAGCACAGAACCTTTATGAGGTAAGAGAAGTTCTCGAAGGAATGGCAGCTAGGTTAGCTGCTACACGTATTTCAGATAGTGCAATTGATAAGATGGCAAAGTGCCTGGAAAAACAAAAAGAAGTGATAAGCAACTTAGATCTCGTGGGATATTCCCGACTGGACTTTGAATTTCATGCAGTTGTGTATGAAGCGAGTGGTAATCCTTACCTTCAAGAATTACTTGAAACATTAAAGAATAAGATGCGTCCTATTACAATGCAAATTAAACATGTACTACATAAACTCTATCAGGATCACCAGCAACTTTTGGCAGCTATTCGCGCAAGAGATCCAGAAAAGGCAGAGAAGGCATTCCGGATGCATAACCAGTTAATAATGAGATTATTGCAAGAAGAAATATTGAAAAGAGAGATCAAGGTCAAGTAGTAATAAACGACCCTTTGGGTCTTATAATCAATCAATATTAAAGGGAGGAGGCTATGAAGTTACCAGCGGACAAAACGGCAATTGTGTTGATCGAACCTCAGAATGACTTCTTAACACCTGGTGGAACCATGTATCAATATATCGCTGAACAGCTGAAGAAGAGAAACGTGATAGCAAACCTGAAAAAGCTTCTTGATGGTGCACGTGGCAAGGTGAAGATATTTTTCGTTCCATTCCAGGCGTTTAAACCGGGGTTCCCAGAATTGAAACCAGGTGGTCCAGGGACAGAGGGACTCCGTGGGATTGAAATGAAAATGGAGGCAAAATGGGGCACAGGTGCCTGGTTAGATGGTACTCCGGGACCAGAGATAATTGATGAACTTAAACCTCATGATACCGATATCGTAGTTCGCGGGAAGCTGACTTTGGATGCATTTCATTCTACCGCCCTGAACTATCTGCTTAGGGCAAATGAGATCGAATATGTCGCTTTCACAGGGTTTCACACAAACTGGTGTGTGGAATCGTCAGCTCGTTCTGCCTACGACTTGGGATTCCGAGTAATAGTAATTAAAGACTGTACAGCGACTGACACAGACAGGGAACAGGAATACGCCGAAGAGGTTATCTTTCCGAGAATAGGCAGGGTAATGACATCTGATGAGTTTTTAGAGGCAATAGACTAGCAAATTTATGTCTAATGAAAATAGGGAGGAGACATGAGAAGCAAAAAAAGCCAGATGGTATGTTTGTTTTCAATAGTTTTAACTATGTTACTTTGTATCTCATTGCCAGGTGTTCTACTTGCTGATTCACCCCCAAAGGAGATTAAAGTTGGACTGATGTTTGGATTAACTGGTGCTGCTTCACCGGTTGGACCGGTTCAATTAGATGGTGCCAAGCTGGCGATTGATGAGATTAATGCCGCTGGTGGTCTTGACTGGGGAGGGAAAAAGATCCCTGTTACTTATGTTGCGAAAGATGATGAAACAAAACCAGATGTAGCAATTCGGAGATTCAGAGAACTGATGAACGAGGAGAAGGTTGATGTGATTGTAGGTCAGACATTTGCTTCTATAACTGCGGCACTTAATAAGCAGGTTAAAAGAAAGCCTTTTGCTTATTTTCCCGTCAATGTAGTAGCCCTAAAGATGTTTTCCAAGGAAGAAATGGCTCCTACAACCTTTGCCGTCCATGGTTGTGCATATTCAGCAGGATATGCAAGTGCCTCCTATATCATCAATAAATTAAAGTTAAAAAAGATAGTCTTTTTTGGTCCAGCCTATGCATTCGGTCAAGACCAATGGCGTGGTGCCAAAGACGCCTTCAAGAAGTATGGTATAAAAGCAGAATACTTAGAATCCCCCGTTGGTACCACTGACTATACATCATACTTAACAAAAATTATGGCAATGAAGCCTGATATCGTAATGCTCGCTCACTGGGGGACCGATGCGATTAATGTTCTTAAACAGGCATATGAAACAGGCCTGAAAAAGAAGACGCAGATATGGTTCAACTGGATGACCAATGTTTTTGGTAGTGGGGTTCCGGCCGAGGCGTTAGAAGATGTTTACTCTCTCATGAGTTGGTATTACGACCTCAGTGGGTTTCAGGACAAGGCTATCGTTGAACAGGGACGCGCATTTGCTGAGAAGTTCAGCAGGGTATATGGATATCCCCCTGATCCTTATTCTGCAATGGCCTATATAGGGACAAAGGAAGCCTTGAGGGGGATCTCTCTGGCTAAGAGTACTGATCCTTTTGCGATTGCCAGGGCGATAATGGCAAATCCTTCATTCGACTCAATGAAGGGTAAGGGAGTATGGCGGAAAGATCACCAACCAGTTTTTAAGTATAATGCCTTTGTTGTGGTAGGTAAGAAAGCAAAAGAGCGTAAGGGTAGATGGGATCTTGTAAGGGTGATTGATGCTTATACTGGAGAGGATTACTTACCACCTTTATCTGTTCTTGGCTATCAGTAATATCCACAACTATGCCCTGGTAGAGATCATCTATCTCTACCAGGGTTATTAGTAAAATAAAATCCGAGAGAATTAAGTATAGGGGAAGGTTGTGTCTAAATGCAGAAGAGAGTTGTTTTACAAGCAGAAAATGTAAGCAAACAGTTTGGTGACTTTGTTGCTGTAGAAACGGTTAATTACAAACTCATTGATGGTGAGACTGCAGGCATTATTGGCCCCAACGGTGCAGGAAAAACAACCTTTTTTAATCTGCTAACTGGTTTTTTCCCACCGACTGATGGAAAAATTTTTTTTAATGACGTAGACATTACCAACACACAAGTAGAAGAACGTGTTTCTTCAGGACTCGTGAGGACTTTTCAGCTTGTATCGGTATTTGACTCTCTCTCTGTTATAGAGAACCTTGCTATAGCTGTGTAAGCGTCAAATTAACCGCATCTACCAAAGAAGCGGGATGGCATGTCATGATA
>CAZITN010000070.1:0-13823 GCA_964542175.1 uncultured Thermodesulfovibrio sp.
ATAAAAAAAACCCTCTTAGGGCATCCCGGGACTTGCAGAACACTCTCTGATTATGTTTTAATATTTTTGCCTTTAAACCGGCTCAGTGAGGCTGGTAAGGCAGGGAGGTCTCAGATTGAGAGATAAATTCCGGAGATTAAACCTTTCACCCTGCAAAAGGGGCGAAGGGTTTTTTTATGCCCCCATAAGCTGCCAGGATCGTGCCCTCCATCCTGCACAGGGCATTCCCATCCCTTTCTTTCCAGCCTCCCTATCCGGGGTGAAGTTATGACAAAGGTCATACTTGACAAACGGGACATCCAGAGGGCATTGACAAGGATGGCCCATGAAATAGTAGAAAAAAATGAAGATACAGGATTGCTCTGCCTTGTCGGCATACAGCGCGGTGGTGTCTACCTTGCCAACAGGATCAGATCAAAGATCAGAGAGATCGAGGGCATTGCACTTCCAACGGGAACCCTTGACATCTCCCTCTACAGGGATGATATCGGATTGCGGAAGGAACAGCCTGTTGTACGTAAGACAGAGATAGATTTCGAGATTACCGACAGGGTGATCGTCCTGGTGGACGATGTCCTTTTCACCGGGAGGTCCATACGGGCGGCAATGGATGCCCTGATGGACATAGGCCGGCCAGCGAGGATCCAGCTCGCGGTGCTTGTTGACCGGGGACACAGGGAACTCCCGATAAGGCCTGATTTTGTTGGAAAGAACGTCCCGACCTCGCTTAAGGAAAACATCGTGGTTGAACTTTCCGAAGAAGGCGGCGAGGACAGGGTGATTATCAAGACTATTGAATGAGTTTACCTGAATGTTATATAAGTTGGGTGATTCCGGGACAGGAAGGTATTTAAAAATCCTGACAGAGAGGCGGTTACTTGGACAGAAGACATCTTCTGAGCATCAAGGATCTGGACAAAGAGGATATCACCCTCATACTGGACACGGCTGAGGGGTTCAGGGATGTCCTCAAAAGGGACATAAAGAAAGTGCCGGCCCTGAGAGGCAAGACTGTAGTAAACCTCTTTTTCGAGCCCTCAACAAGGACAAGAACCTCCTTCGAGGTGGCTGCAAAGAGGCTGAGCACTGATGTTATCAACTTCTCCGTTCCCACCAGTTCTGTGGTAAAGGGGGAAAGCCTTATTGATACAGCAAAGACCATCCAGTCGCTCGGGGCTGATTTTGTGGTGGTGAGACATTCCTCGTCAGGCGCCTCCCACCTTCTTTCGAGACAGATGGATGCCTCGATAATAAATGCCGGTGACGGGATCAACGAGCATCCCACGCAGGCCCTCCTGGATGCCTTTACCATAAGGGAAAAGAAGGGGATCCTTAAAGGGCTTAAGGTGGCCATCGTTGGAGACATTCTCCATAGCAGGGTGGCAAAATCAAACATCCCCTGTCTCAGGAAACTGGGGGCAGAGGTCAGATTGATAGGTCCCCCCACACTGATCCCTGATGGTTTCAGGGAGGAAGGACTTGAGGTTTTTCATTCCATGGAGGAAGGGATTGAAGGCGTTGATGTGATAATGATGCTCAGGATTCAGCTTGAAAGACAGGACAGAGGGTTCTTCCCCACTGTTGACGAATACTTCCGGCTATGGGGACTGACAACTGAACGGCTTGCCCTTGCAAAGGGGGATGCCATAGTCATGCACCCAGGGCCCATGAACAGGGGAGTCGAGATTGATTCGGCAGTTGCCGACTCGCCCAGTTCTGTAATCCTTGAACAGGTGACAAACGGGATTGCCGTGAGGATGGCTGTCCTCTATCTGCTTGGAGGCAGAGGATGAAGATAATAATCAAAAACGGCCATATAGTCGATCCCTCCCAGGAGATAGACGCTACCGGCGATGTTGTCATTGAGGCGGGAAAGATCAAAGAGATAATTCTTGAGACCTCCCCCGGCAGGGTCCCGGACCCGGGGCTCGATATCCAGAACTTCACGGTTATAGACGCCTCGGGACTCCATGTCTTCCCTGGTCTCGTTGACATGCATGTTCATCTCCGGGAGCCGGGCTTTGAATACAAGGAGACCATAAAGACCGGGACCATGGCGGCAGTACACGGGGGCTTCACCTCAGTCTGCTGCATGCCGAACACGAACCCGGTAAATGACAACGAGACGGTGACGGAATTCATTCTGAGAAAGGCATATGCAGAAGGTGCCTGTTATGTATTTCCCATAGGTGCCATAACAAAGGGGCAGAAGGGGGAAGAGCTTGCCGAGATGGGGATGATGGCAGAGGCAGGTTGTGTCGCCTTCTCGGATGATGGGCGGCCCGTAATGAACAGTCTCGTGATGAGGCGTGCCTTGGAGTATTCCAGGAGCTTTGATCTCCCCATTATAAGTCATGCCGAGGATACGGACCTTTCATCAGGCGGGGTTATGAATGAAGGCAGGGTCTCCCTTCAGCTCGGCCTGCGGGGGATCCCTTCCGAGGCTGAGGTAGTCATGATAAAACGGGACATCGAACTTGCACAACTCACAGGCGGCCGCCTTCACATCGCCCATGTCTCAACTGCCGGGAGTGTCAGTGCTGTACGGGAGGCCAAAAAGGCCGGCCTGCCTGTCACTGCTGAGACTTGTCCCCATTACTTCACCCTTACAGAGGATGCCGTAAAAGGCTACAGGACCGAGGCTAAGGTTAATCCCCCGCTGAGGACAACCGGGGATATTGAAGCCATAAGGGAAGGACTTGTTGACGGGACGATAGACGTTATTGCGACTGACCATGCCCCGCACCACAAGGATGAAAAACTATGTGAATTCGACAGGGCAGCTTTCGGGATATCAGGACTTGAGACTGCCCTGCCGTTGTCACTCTCACTTGTGAGAGAGGGAGTTCTTACTCTTTCAGACATTGCAAGAAAGATGTCACTGAATCCCTCAACCATACTCGGTCTTGGAAAGGGCTCACTGAAAACCGGCTCAGATGCGGATATCACGATCCTGGATCTCAAGAAAGGCTGGAAGGTGGAGCCGGAACGATTTCTGTCCAAGGGGAAAAACACGCCTTTTGAAGGGTTTGTCCTTGAGGGACTCCCTGTAATTACGATATGCAAGGGACAGGTGTATGAGAGAGAGGATAGATGAAAAAAGCATTGCTTGTGCTACAGGACGGGCTTGTCTTTGAAGGTGAGGCCTTCGGGGCAGATGGTGAGGCTGTCGGTGAGGTGGTCTTCAACACCTCTATGACAGGTTATCAGGAAATTCTTACAGACCCGTCATACAAGGGGCAGATCGTGACCATGACCTACACCCAGATGGGCAATTATGGTGTAAACGAAGAGGACATAGAATCCTCAGGCGGGCCCAAGGTAGAAGGGTTTGTGGTGAAGGAGTACCTTGAATACCACAGCAACTGGCGATCCAGGGGCTCCCTCGGTGATTACCTGAAACGCCATGGTATTGTGGGGATTTCCGGTATTGACACAAGGGCCCTCACCATACACATTCGCAACTATGGCGCCCAGGTAGGGATTATCTCAACGGAGGAGACAGCCCCTGAAAAGCTCTTTGCGAAGATAAAAGACCATCCTGGCATCGGCGGTATTGACCTGGCAAGGCTTGTTACTACAAAGAAAGAGTACAAGTGGTCTGAACCTCTCTGGCAATGGGGCGGAAAGGATACCCCAGAACTCAGAACTCATAAAGCAACATCAGACACTTATCGTGTTGTTGTATATGACTTTGGCGTGAAATTCAGCATACTCAGAAACCTTGCTGAGGAGAATTTGGATGTTACCGTTGTGCCGGCCAGCACACCTGCAGAGGCAGTGCTTGAGATGAACCCCGACGGGGTGCTTCTCAGTAACGGCCCTGGCGATCCGGAGGCAGTTACATACGGTATTGAGAACACAAAAAAAATCCTTGGGAAGAAACCTATCTTCGGTATCTGTCTCGGTCATCAGATCCTGGGACTCGCCCTTGGTGGAAGGACTTACAAACTCAAGTTCGGCCATCATGGTGGGAACCACCCTGTGAAGTATCTTCCCACCGGGGAGGTGGAGATTACATCCCAGAATCACAACTACTGTGTGGACATAAAAAGCATTGGTGATAAGGTCCGTCTTACCCACCGTAATCTTTATGACGGGACTGAAGAGGGGATGGAGCATGTGGAACTCCCCGTCTTCTCTGTACAGCATCACCCGGAAGCAGGCCCGGGGCCGAATGATGCAAGACACATTTTCAAGAGATTCAGGGAGATGATGAATCAATACGCATAAGGAAAGACCAGGTTCGTAAAATCTGCTGGTTATTTATATGACGAGAAGGAAAATGTTTATTGATCTGATACGAAAAAGAAGGAGCATAAGACGGTTTGAAGCCCGTGATGTCGAGCCGGAAAAGATTGAGATGATAGTCGAGGCGGCTCTTCGCTCACCATCGTCACGAGGCCTCAACCCCTGGGAGTTCATAGTCGTCAGAGACAGGGGACTCCTTGAGATCCTTTCAAGGGCAAAAGAGCACGGCTCTTCCTTTCTGAAGGGTGCTCCCCTTGCGATAGTGGTACTGGCTGACCCCGGGAAATGTGATGTCTGGGTGGAGGACTGCTCCATCGCCTCAATAATCATTCAGCTTGCTTCTCACGATCTGGGGCTTGGAAGTTGCTGGATCCAGATAAGAAAGAGGATGCACAACAACTCAAAGACTGCTGAGGACTATATAAAGGAAACATTGGGAATACCGGAGCATATGACCGTTGAGTCCATAATCGCCATTGGCTATCCTGCCGAGGAGAAACCACCCCATCCTGAGGGTTGCCTCCAGTACAAGAAGGTATTCTCAGAACATTACGGTAAAGGATTAAGGGATGGAGAACAATAAAGAGGAGAGATTTTCCCTCACGATCGAGGAAGGCAGGATTACCCTGAGAGCGAAGTCATTCAGGGCAGAGAAGGGAAGCGTGCTTCACAGCGGTATTTTCAGCCGGGAACTTGCAACGAGTTTTGTCTCCGCAGTCCTGGCGGTGGGGCTTCTCATATATTTTGCCCTGTCTGGTGAACTGAGGTTGCTACACTACATCCTTGCAGTAATCCTCTTTGGAGCGAGCTTTCCCTTCGTGAGGTTTTTTGTTTTCAAGGAGCCCTACCTCGAAACCACCTTTGACATCAGAGCCGGAGATATAGCCATCTCACTCAAGAGGCCTCTCTTAGGCAAGACCATAAGGAGGTCTCTTGCAGAACTGCAGAGGATGGATATCAGCCATGTCAGGATTGAGCCTGAGAACCCCGATGCTATCGCCTTTGTGGAAAAGATCGCTCTTCAGCACGGAACAGTAATACCCGGATTTGGTGAAGTCCAGGAATTTTACAATCTTGATCTTGACTTTGGTGATGCAAAACACACGATCCTGACAACGATTGACCGGACGGATGTAGAGGGTATTGCGGAGAAAATAAAAAGTTTTATAACCTGACTTGAGCGATTTTTATGAGCAGGGCAGGCGGAAGCGTTTCGTAACCCCATTTAATGCAATGGGAATCAGATAAGCAAGGAGAGAAAGTTTATTTATCCGACAGGTGGAAGACAGGAAGCTGGTGTTCTGAGAATGCGGTATTGCTGAAATGGGGATTACTCACCGTCTTCGCCTGCCCATGGGGAAGATTTCTGGAGTGTCGGGCTGAAAAATCGCTCAATTTAGGTTAAATAGACAGCCATGAGGTGAAAGTGCCAAAGAGAAAAGACATCAAGAAAATACTTCTGATCGGTTCAGGTCCCATTGTTATAGGCCAGGCCTGTGAGTTCGACTACTCAGGCACCCAGGCCTGCAAGTCATTGAGAGAACTCGGATACGAGGTGGTCCTGGTCAACTCGAATCCTGCCACCATAATGACAGACCCCGAGATGGCAGATGCCACCTATATAGAACCTCTGACTACTGAGATTCTTGAAATGATTATAGAAAGGGAAAGGCCCGACGCCCTCCTGCCCACCATGGGAGGGCAGACGGCCCTCAACCTTGCCGTAGAGCTTTCAGAGGCAGGAATACTTGACCGATACGGAGTTGAACTTATAGGGGCCAGAATTCATGCCATCCAGAAGGCCGAGGACAGGGACCTCTTCAAGGAGGCCATGGGAAAGATCGGCCTTGAGATCCCGAGATCGGCAGCAGTCAAATCCATGGAAGAGGGCCTTGAGGCCATAGAGTTCGTAAAGTTTCCCGCCATACTCAGACCCGCCTTCACCCTTGGCGGGACAGGAGGCGCAGTAGCCTATAACATGGAAGAGTACAAGGAACTCCTTGAAAATGCCCTCAAGCTCAGCCCGGTCAGTCAGGTACTTGTGGAGGAATCTGTCCTGGGCTGGAAGGAGTTTGAACTTGAGGTAATGCGCGACATGAAGGACAATGTGGTCATAATCTGCTCCATTGAGAATCTTGATCCAATGGGTATCCATACCGGCGATTCCATTACCGTTGCTCCTGCCCAGACCCTTACGGACAGGGAATACCAGAGGATGAGAGATGCTGCAATAGCGGTTATCAGGGAAATAGGCGTTGACACTGGCGGAAGCAATATCCAGTTTGCCCTGAACCCCTCTGATGGACGGATGGTGGTAATAGAGATGAACCCCCGGGTCTCCCGTTCTTCCGCCCTTGCATCAAAGGCCACGGGATTCCCTATTGCAAAGATCGCTGCAAAACTTGCCGTTGGTCTCAGCCTTGATGAGATACCAAACGATATTACCAGGGAAACCCCTGCCAGTTTCGAGCCTACCATCGATTATGTAGTCACAAAGGTACCGAGATTCGCCTTTGAGAAATTTCCTGAGGCCGACCCTGCGCTCACAACGCAGATGAAGTCCGTCGGAGAGGTAATGTCAATCGGGAGGACATTCAAGGAATCACTCCAGAAGGCTATCAGAAGCCTTGAGATAGACAGTTACGGCTTTGATGACAGGAAGGCTGATCAGGATGAGCTCAGGGAAGGGCTGAAGACGCCTAACAGTGAGAGAATATGGTATCTTGCACAGGCCTTCAGGCAGGGAATGAGTGTAGAGGAAATACATGAACTCTCTTCAATAGATCCATGGTTTCTGAACAACATAAGGGAGATAGTGGAGTTTGAAGTCCGGATAAGAAACTCTGCGCAGGAAATACTGGAAAACCCTGAGCTCCTCCAGCTGGCAAAGTCCCTCGGTTTTTCTGACAGGAGAATTGCAGACCTTACCGGCCTCAGGGAAGAGGAAATCAGAAAGACGAGGAAAAACCTGGGCATGCGGGCTGTGTATAAGATGGTGGACACCTGTGCTGCAGAGTTCGAGGCATATACACCCTACCTTTACTCGACATATGAGAAACCTCTCTTAAGATTATGGAACCAGGAATCGGTGGAGTGTGAAGCAAACCCCTCTGACAGAAGGAAGATAATGATTCTTGGGAGCGGTCCCAACCGGATAGGCCAGGGGATAGAATTTGATTACTGTTGTGTCCATGCCGTATTCGCACTCAGGGAACTGGGATATGAGACTATCATGGTGAACTGTAACCCTGAAACCGTGAGCACGGACTATGATACCTCAGACAGACTCTATTTTGAACCTCTCACACTTGAGGATGTCCTCAATATCATAGACGTGGAAAAACCGGAAGGCGTGATAGTCCAGTTCGGGGGCCAGACCCCCCTCAAGCTTGCCGTTCCCCTCGAGAGGGAAGGCGTACAAATTTTAGGAACACCGCCTGACGCCATTGACAGGGCTGAAGACAGGAAACGGTTCAAGGAACTCCTCCACAAATTAGACCTCAGGCAGCCTGAAAGTGATACTGCATTGAGCATAGAAGAGGCCGTTAAGGTGGCTTCAAAGATAGGGTATCCTGTCATGGTAAGGCCCTCCTATGTCCTGGGTGGCAGGGCGATGGAGATCGTTTATGACGAGGAATCTCTTGTTGACTACATGAAGCGGGCGGTCAAGGCATCTCCTGAGCACCCGGTTCTTATCGACAAGTATCTCGTTGATGCCACTGAGGTTGATGTGGATGCAATAAGTGATGGTGAGAGTGTAATCATCGGTGGAGTTATGGAACATATCGAGGAGGCAGGGATACACTCAGGAGACTCCGCCTGTTCAATCCCCCCTCACAGCCTTTCCACTGATGTGGTTGAAGAGATTAAAAGGCAGACAAGGGCCCTCGCCCTGGAGCTCGACGTGGTTGGACTGATGAATGTCCAGTTTGCGGTAAAAAGCCGGAACCCGGACGAAGATGAGATATACATTCTTGAGGTGAATCCCCGCGCCTCAAGAACCGTCCCTTATGTCAGCAAGGCTACAGGAATCCCTCTTGCGAAGGTGGCAGCAAAGGTCATGGCAGGAGAAAAACTTAAAGAACTCGGGCTTGTGGCAGACCCTGTCATAAGCCACGTGGCGGTGAAGGAGGCGGTTTTCCCCTTTGACAGGTTTCCCGGCGTTGATACAATTCTCGGGCCTGAGATGAAATCAACGGGAGAGGTGATGGGAATAGACATGGATTTCGGCCTTGCCTACTCCAAGGCAGAGGCATCGGCAAAAAACCAGATCCCTGAAGGTGGCAAGGTTTTCATAAGTGTAAGGGATGAAGATAAGAGACATGTCCCGGAAATAGCAAAAATTTTTATAGAAGAAGGACTCGGAGTTGTTGCAACGAGGGGAACGGCCGCATATCTGAAAGAACGGGGGGTAGAGGTTGAGGTTATCAACAAACTGAAGGAAGGGAGGCCCCATGTGGTCGACCTTATAAAGAACAAGGAGATAAGTTTCATCATAAACACAATCGAGTCCGCCAGGGCTAGGCAGGACTCATACTACATACGTCACAGTGCGCTCCAGTACCGCGTCCCCTATACAACCACCATATCAGGAGCCCGAGCCGTTGCCCGTGCCCTTAAGGGCTTCAGATACAGGCCATTGACCATATTATCCATTCAGGAGTATCACAGAAAGGGCTGATGCTTCCCGGGACAGTATCGACAAGGAGATTCTGCGAGGTTGCTAAAAAGAAGGATAGTCTCTTAAGAGAAGGATCAGGACCAGCAGGACGGCTATTATGAGGAGGAGAAAGAGCAGGCCCTTAATTCTGAGCCAGAGTGATGTTTCGGGTGGTGGTATGCCAAACTCTTCAATCCGGAGTATCTTTCGTTCGTTGAGTGCAATAACCCTTCGTGAGAGGTGCCGGACCCAGTAGGGGACAGCATTCCCCTCAAGATACTCATTGAATGCTTCCTCGATCTCCCTCTCCCTGTCTCTCCTTCCGAACCACCGGTAATATGCGATCTGAAAAAACTGATACTCTGAAACCTGCAGGAGTGAAGCGGCATTAACAACTTCCTGTCCATTCTCGTTTTTCGCCTTTTTTCGGTTAAGAATTCTCCATCTCATACATTTATTTTACCTACCAGTTGCATAAATTGTCTTCCCGAGGCAGGGGGTGTACACTCACGGAGCCTTCCGGCAAGACATCATTGGTCATTGGAGTATTGGTCATTAGTATACTGGTGTTTTAATGTAATGTATCGAGTTGATCAACCTCAGCCTTAAGCTGTTTTCACCGCCTCCCTTCCTGATAATTTGACGGGTCAAATCTGAACAGCAGCAGACAGGATTCTTCAGAGCCGGGGGCCAAGGATGCTTATGAAGAAGAGGTTTGAAAGAAAGTGGAAGGTAATGGGATAGAGAAGGTTCCTCTTCTTCATGTAAAGCCATCCCATAATCAGTGAGGGAAAGAATGTGAGGATGGCGGAAAGATCACCACCTATCAGATATCTCGGGCTGTGAAGCCCTGTAAAGGCTATACTCGAAAGAAAGACAGCACTGCCTGTGTTGCCTGACTTTTCCTGCAAGACACCCCTGAAAAAGACCTCCTCCGGTATTGATGCAATCAGAAGGTGGAAAGAGACAGCCCTTAACGGAGGGAGGATGAGCCGGCCCCCGCTGACGAGAACAAAAAAGACAAGGGGGAGAAGTACCGTCGATGAGAGAAGCAGGGCCTCTCCGAGGCTCCTCAGTCCTGCAGAGAGCCTTATTTCCGTCCGGAAAATCAGAGGAGACATGATCATCAGTACCGGGACAGAGAGGGTAAGACCCTGAAGATCAAAGAGATAGAAAAAAAAGACAAGGATCAGGAGGAAGAGGTAAAAAGCTACTATGCCAGGAGTGGGCCTGACTGAGACACCTCCGCCTGAAACCATCTCAATCCGGCTCTGCCCGCTCCAGCCGGACACTGATAGTCTTTGCATGGGCCTCCAGTCCTTCTGCCTCCGCCAGGGTCTGAACAGTATCGGCAAGCATCATGAACCCCTTCTTCTCAAACATCAGCAGACTTGACCGTTTCAGAAAGTCATAAACACCCAAAGGTGAAGAGAAACGGGCTGTCCCCCCTGTCGGGAGTGTGTGGTTCGGACCTGCTGAATAATCCCCGATGGGCTCCGGCGTCCAGGGACCGAGGAATATGGCACCGGCGTTTCTGATCCCTTTCAGAAGACCCCTTGGATTCCCTGTCATGATTTCCAGATGCTCTGGAGCGATCCTGTTTGCGATCTCAACGGCTTCTTCCAAAGAACGTGTCAGTATTACCCGGCCGTAGTTTTTCAGTGATCTTTCAGCTATCTCCCGTCGTGATAGCATCTGGAGCTGCCTCTTGACCTCATCCTGCACCTTCCTTGCAAGTCTCCTTGAAGTAGTGATGAGAATCGACGATGCAAGCTCATCGTGCTCTGCCTGGCTGAGCAGATCAGCAGCTACCAGTACCGGATCAGCATCAAAATCGGAAATCACCAGGATCTCACTTGGTCCTGCTATCATGTCAATGTCCACCACCCCGAAGACCATCCTCTTTGCCGTGGCCACATATATATTCCCGGGGCCAACTATCTTGTCAACTGGCCGTATGGTCTTTGTCCCGTAGGCCAGAGCCCCTATCGCCTGGGCACCTCCGACAGTATAGACCTCTTTCACCCCAATGAGTTCAATGGCCGCCATCACCGCCGGGTTGACCTCACCACCAGGTGTAGGCAGGGTCAGGGCTATCTCATCAACTCCGGCAACCTGGGCGGGAATCACATTCATTAGCACCGTGGAAGGATAGGAAGCCTTCCCGCCCGGCACATACACACCGACACGTTCAAGGGGCTGGATTATCTGTCCTAAAAGGGCACCGTCCTCTCTGTAGCTCCAGGACCTCTCCATCTGCTTCTTGTGAAATCGCCTGATCCTGGCCGCCGAGATTCTGAGTGCCTTCCGTATATCAGGAGGAGTCTTTTCTGCGGCACGCCGGATCTCTTCCCCTGAGAGTCTGAGGCTCCTGAGCCTCAGACCGTCAAACCGTTCCGTATATTCCCTGAGAGCCCTGTCGCCCCTCTCCCGGACATCATCAAGGATTTTTCTGACAGACTTAAGGACACCTTCATCAATGCCTTCAGCCCGCTTTTTCAGTATGGACATGAAGCGGTTCAACTGTCTTTCTGACTCAATCAGTCTCATCATATCAGCTCTTCTCCTTTTAAAATTTGAAGATCAGCAGTGCAAACAGCATTCACGCTTGCCAGGCCTCCTGTGCAGAACACATCCATTCTCATTGATCCTTTGTCACTGAAGTCAGGATTATTATACCTTCAGAGGACTTTGAAATAAAACAGGAAGAGAAAGAATACCGCCTTTATCCCCCTGCCCGCTGTCCGGAAAGGATCCTTTTCACCAGGCTCATATCACCACTCTCCCTCCACCCATTAAGGATCTCATCATAAAGAGACCGGACCTTTTCGAAAATCCCCTCGAAGATGTCCTCAAAGGGCTCCCAGGAATCGATTGCCACCAGTGTCTGGAATGCCTGCTGAAGTTCAGGAAAGAGCTTCCTCCTGTATGGATCGAGGATAAACATGTACAGGTACAGCCCCTTATGATCCCTGGCATTGATTATCTTACGAAGAGGCCCTGACATGGCAGCATCTGCAAGCATGTCCTTTATAGCCCTCAGCTCGAATTCCAGTTCCCTCTCCCTGACCGAGCCAAGCAGCTCAAGCCAGTCATCATCAGCCCATTCGGCCTCTCCCAGTTCGTGGTGTATGAGAAGCCCTGTGATATCATCGGCAAGTTTTTCAATAGATTCTTTCAATCTACTGTCATTTCTGTCCTCCGGGTCTATTCTGTATAGGGAAAAAACCTGGTGAAGAAGGCCCGGAAATCTTCTCCCCCTCAGTTCGGAAAGCCTCTCCCATATGAAGGAAAGAAGAGGCAGCCTTCTTATGATTATCACCCCATCCTGTTGCATCGCCGGAGACGATGAGAGGTCCCGGCAGAGTTCATCCCCTGAGATGATGATCCTGTGATTGTCTGCATTGGTAACACTGAGGGGCCTGGCAAGAAAAAAGGTTGGTTTGGAAAAAATACCGTAACCTGCACCATAAATCAGGCCATAACCATCAAGTTTCTGGTTGATGTCAAAGGGATCAAAGGGGTCACATACTGTTTCATCAATCTCCAAGCTCATGTAATCATCATTTTCCAGGGATTCCCATAGATGTTCCCTCTCGGAGATCCACCTACCTATCTCATCCCTGTTTATTGGCTCCCAGGGCATCATCCCCCGTTCTGCCCGATATAGTGTCCGCATCCTGATCAACATCCCACAGAGTGAGTAGTATCCCCAGAATCTTGCATCTGATACATTACAGTTGTGTTTTACCCTGGCAACAAGACTCTCCATATTCATAATTTTAGGATAAACCCTGTCAGTCCAAAAGTGCAAACGCTGGTCTTTTTGATATATACTTGTAAGATGGCTGATGAGCAGAGAGTTATAGGAGAGCTTAAAGAGGAGATTGCCTGTCTGAGAGCAAGGCTGAATCAGTTATCCATCCCCCTTGAGGGGCTGCTTCAGCTGAGGGGATTCAGAGTCTATTCAATGGAACCCATGGATGATCTGATTCTCCCTCCTCCGGACAGGGTAGATGATTTTTACAGGATGATGAAGAAATACTCCTTCCGGCTCTTTCTGAGGGATGTAATCAAGGTACAGTCGGGGTTCCGAAAGGAGGATGTTACACGGTACGCCACAGCCGAGGTCACGGACAGGTATATACGGTTTCTTTCAGAAACAGGTTTGATTCTTGAACAGGACGGTGTATTCCGGCTGGACTCAGGAGACGTCTCAAGTTTCGGCGACACCCTCGAGTGGTTCGTGGCTGAGGTGCTCAGGAGGGAATTCCATGGAGAGGTACTGCGCGGAGTGAAGTTCAGGGGGAAGAAGTCTGGCGGAGACTACGACATCCTTGCCAGGGTCAACGGGGACCTCCTCTTCATGGAGGTGAAATCCTCACCACCAAGGCAGGTCTATGAAAGCGAGGTCAGGGCCTTCTGGTCAAGGGTCTACGAATTATCTCCGGATATTGCAGTCTTCTTCATGGATACCCACCTGAGGATGAAGGATAAACTCGTCCCCATGTTTGAAGATGAATTGAAGAGAAGACATGAAACACCTCCGCATGTCCGGAGGATTGAGGCGGAACTGTTCGGGGTGGAAGACAGGGTCTTTCTCGTAAACTCAAAGCCCTCGGTTGAGGATAATATTGGAAAGATTCTCAGCCATTACATAAGGAGGAGATTTCAATGGAAAAAGACAAGGTAGATATCTGTGCTGTCTGCGCCTGGCGGGCGACCTGCCAGAAGAAGTTCTCCATTTCGGGCAAGGACATAAGGTGTCCTGACTTCGTACGTGACCTCACGTTAAAGACGGACGAAAAAGAAGAAAAGGAAGATAGGAAGGAAAGCGGTTGAATATTGTAACTAATCCCTAAATTGAGCGATTCTTTCAGATACAGTATATAAGGAGGTAGAGGGGCAGTGG
>CAZITN010000071.1:0-13744 GCA_964542175.1 uncultured Thermodesulfovibrio sp.
AAAAATCATTTCCCTCCCAGAAGCCTTTTGCTGAAGGCATACCGTTTCAGCCTCGCAATGTGCGAAGTGATATCTATCTCCTTTGGACAGACCTCCACACAGTTGTATATGGAGTGGCACCGCCAGATGCCATTGTCTCCCGTTACCTTCTCAAGCCTCTCTTCTGCAGCCCTGTCCCTTGTATCGAAGATGAACCTCGCAGCCTTCAGGAGAGCCGACGGGCCGAGGTACTCCTTGTGGTACCAGTACACAGGACATGAAGAGGTACAGCACCCGCACATTATGCAGGTTATGGACTGAAGTATCCTCTGCTGTTCCTCCTGAGTCTGGAGCCTCTCCCTCTCAGGAGGAGTCTCAGGATTTATAAGGTAGGGCATAACCTGACCATTTTTCTCAAAAAAGGGCTCCATATCAACTACAAGGTCCTTTATCAGTCTGAAAGACTGGAGCGGCTCGATCTCCACCCTCTCCGGCATGGACATCATCAGGCTCTGGCAGGCAAGCCTGTTACGGCCGTTTATCTTCATTGCACAGGAGCCGCAGATCCCATGGGCACAGGAACGCCGGAAGGTAAGGGAGCCGTCCTGCTCCTCCTTGATCCGTATCAGGCCGTCCAGCACCCTCTCGTCAGGCTCCATCCGAAGCCTGTACTCTTCCCATCGTGGCTCTGTATCCCTCTCCGGATCGAATCTTCTGATCCGGAAGATAAAATCCTTCAATACTTTCTCTCCTCCGGCTGGAATCTGGTAATCTTGACAGGTTTGTACCTGAACTCAACCCCGCTGTTCTTTCTGAAGGCAAAGGTATGTTTCAACCAGTTATCATCGTCCCTTTCAGGGTAATCGTTCCTGTAGTGCCCGCCCCGGCTTTCCCGCCTCTGGAGTGCGGACCGGGCTATCAGGTCGGCGATCGTCACCATCTGTTCAAACTCCAGTGCCTCGAGCAACTCGGTGTTGAAACTCCTTCCCCTGTCAGTAATGCCTATCTCAGATGCCTTTCCCTTGATTTCAGTAATCCTGGCTATAAGCAGTATCAGGTCCCCTTCGTTCCTGAAGACCGAACATTTATCCATCATCTCCTGCTGGAGTTTCTTTCTGAGTGGTCCGATTTTCAATCCGCCTGAGCTGTTCAGGAATCCCTCTATCCTCTCCTCTTCCCGATGAACAGCATCTTCGGATATCTCTCCCATCT
Source organism: uncultured Thermodesulfovibrio sp. (assembly GCA_964542175.1). Taxonomy (GTDB): domain Bacteria; phylum Nitrospirota; class Thermodesulfovibrionia; order Thermodesulfovibrionales; family JdFR-85; genus WFTX01. Next base: position 1,192 of record CAZITN010000071.1, read on the forward strand.
CGAGTGAGCCCAGAGTTGCGGCTATCGCCTTCCCCGCCCGCCTCCCGAAGACCACTGTATCAAGGAGGGAATTGCAACCAAGCCTGTTGGCACCATGCACGGATACACAGGCGCACTCACCGGCAGCAAAAAGCCCGTCCACTACATTGCCCTTTTCGTCCCTCAGGACTCTTCCGTCAATATCTGTTGGTATCCCTCCCATGGCATAATGGGCGGTGGGAAGCACGGGAATAGGCGCCTCTGAGGGATCAATCCCCATGTAAATCCTGCAGAAGGTCGAGATCTCGGGAAGCCTCTCCTCGATTATCTCCCGGGGTATGTGAGTGAGGTCAAGGTGGACATAGTCCCGTCCGTCTATTCCTCTGCCCTCCTTCACTTCAGTCATTATGGCCCTGGAAACCATGTCCCTCGGAGCAAGGTCCTTTATGGTAGGGGCATACCGCTCCATGAACCGCTCCCCCCTTCCGTTTATAAGTATGCCGCCCTCACCCCGTGCCCCTTCGGTTATCAATATCCCCAGTCTGTAAAGCCCTGTGGGATGGAACTGGAAAAACTCCATATCCTCAAGGGGGACTCCTCTATGAAATAGTATCCCAAGACATTCTCCCGTACTTGCATAGGCGTTTGAAGTCGTCTTGAAAACCTTGCCATAACCGCCTGATGCAATAACGGTGGCCCTTGCTTTGAACTTATGAATCTCGCCGGTCCTTATCTCCAGGGCGATCAGGCCGTGACACCTTCCGTCTTCAATCACTACATCGAGCACATGGAACTCCGGGAAAAAATTCACTCCCTGGAGCTCGGACTGCTCAAAGAGGGCAAAGAGGATCGCATGGCCCGTCCGGTCCGCCGAGTAACAGGCACGTCTCACCGGTGCGGCACCGAAATCCCTTGTATGCCCCCCGAACCGCCTCTGTGCTATCTTTCCCTCCGGCGTTCTTGAAAAGGGGACTCCGAGGTGCTCAAGTTCGATCACTGTCCTGATGGCATCATCACACATCACCTCGATTGCATCCTGATCCCCCAGGAAATCGCTCCCCTTGGTGGTATCATAGAAATGCCATTCCGGGGAATCGGGCTCCTCATTCCCGAGTGAAGCGGCAATCCCACCCTGCGCCGCTGTTGAATGGGAACGGGTGGGATAGAGTTTGGTGAGTACCGCCACCGAGCCCTGGAGGGATGCCTCAATAGCGGCCCTCAGCCCTGCCAGACCTGAGCCCACGATGACGGTGTCGAAGTGATGGTCCATCCAGTAATTATAACCCTATAAATTTTATTTATGCAAATGGCTCGTCTCCCCATGAAATGCCGGGGAATTCCAAAGAATACCGGGATGGGCTAAGAGACAGCTTAATGACGGGTTCGGCTCTCTTGCCGGAATCCAATGGTATATCTCACGGTCTGAGAAAGTATAGATCCATGAATAATCCGGGCCGGGACACAAATCATGGTATGCCCCGGCCCTCTAAAGGTGTGTACTTTAAATCGCCAGCATTTCCGCCAGTTCCAGACAGTCCATGCTTTCCCTCTCCTTCCGGCTGCAGAGCATATCCATAAGATCCTCTTCAGGTGTCTTAATAGGCTGGATGCCATAATTCTCCACAAGGAAGTTCACCACATTTGGAGTCAGGAAGGCCGGGAGACTTGGTCCAAGCCTGATTCCCTTTATTCCGAGATGAAGCAGTGTGAGCAGTATGGAGACGGCCTTCTGCTCATACCATGAGAGCACAAAGGAAAGGGGCAGCTCATTCACTCCCACCCCGAATGCCTCGGAAAGGGCAAGGGCGATCTTTATCGCCGAATAGGCGTCATTACACTGGCCCACATCAAGCAGTCTCGGTATCCCGTCTATATCACCAAGGTCCTTGTCAAAGAAACGGAACTTGCCACAGGCAAGGGTGAGTATCACGGTGTTCTTTGGTGCCAGTTCCACAAACCTTGAGTAGTAACCCCTTTCGGGTTTGATACCATCGCATCCGCCAACGAGGAAGAAGTGTCTGATCTTTCCGGCCTTTACCGCCTCTATAATCCTGTCAGCAACCGACAGGACAGCGTTTCTTGCAAACCCTGTCATTACCGTCTTGCCGGGAACATCCTCTTCAAACCCTGGCAGTTCAATGGCCCGCCCAATCACAGGTGAGAAGTCGTGATTTTCTATATGAGCTACACCCGGCCACTGCACCGGACCTGAGGTGAAGATATTGTCTTTATAAGAATCCAGCGGCTTCTGTATACAGTTTGTGGTCATAACTATGGGGCCGGGGAAACCGGAAAACTCCTTCTGCTGGTTCTGCCAGGCAGTACCATAATGCCCTGCAAGGTGCTTGTACTTTTTGAGTTCAGGATAACCATGGGCTGGTAGCATCTCACCATGGGTATAGATATTAATACCTCGGCCCTCTGTCTGTTTCAGCAGTTCCTCAAGGTCTTTGAGATCGTGCCCAGAGACAAGGATGGCCTTACCCTTCCTTGCACCAAGAGAGACCTCGGTAGGTACTGGATCACCGTAGTGACCTGTATTGGCAGCGTCGAGAAGCTCCATTACCTTAAGGTTCGTCTCACCGCATTTAAGGGCGATCTGCACCCAGTCATTAAGGTCAAGGTCCCTGTCAAGCATGGATACAAGGGCCTCATGCATGAATGCATGGACCGCGTCATCCTCTTTCCCAAGCACCCGGGCATGAACCGCATAGGCGGCAACACCATTGAGTCCGTACATCACAGTATGCATGAGGGAGCGTATGTCCGGGTCATCATGGAGCGACTGTATCCCATATAGTGCCGCCTGTGCCGTCATCCCCTGCACATCTGCGGCCGGGATAAAATTGGTGGCATCGCTTTCTACCGAAACCTTGGCCCTCTCTCGCAGCCTCTCTCTTAGTTCAACGGCCTTCCTCACAAGGGAAGCCACACTCTCGTTGTCAAAGTTCACGTTGGTCAGAGTGGCAAAAAGTGCATCGGCAGTAAAGGCATTTACCTCCTGGTCTGTAATCCCCTTTTTTCTTGCCTCAACCGCATATACCGCAAGCCCCCTGAGGGCGTACTCAAGCAGGTCCTGGAGCGCTGAAACCTCCGGTGCTTTTCCACATATTCCGATCTTCGTACAACCTGTTCCCTTTGCCGCCTGTTCACACTGGTAGCAGAACATAAAGAACCTCCTTTTCAGGTAGAAGTTTACTGGATGCCAATGCATCGTCTGTCTTAACGATACGATAAAATTTCAATTGTCAACAATGATGTAAATCATAACTTTTGGATAACGGGAGCAGAAAATCAGAGAACGGTCAGGAGATACTATCCGTTGTGTCATAAAGAAAGTTCCACCACGAAGGGCACGAAGTAAAGATATCATAATTGACTTTACACCCCCTCCTTCACCCTCCCACGCCAGGAGGAGGGCATTGGTGGGGGGGGAGTGGTTGCTGTGGTCCCATATCTTTTGTAGCATTAAGGTATACTAATAGAGTTTCAGGGGGTATACAACAGAAATGAGAGACAGCATGAGCAAACGGAGGAGACTCAAGGACCTGCTCCGGAGCGGGAAGACCTTTGCCGCCCCTGCCGTGTATGACTGTATGGGTGCAAAAATAGGGGAACAGGCAGGCTTTGAGTTTCTCTTCACAAGCGGCTTTGGGATTGCTGCATCCCTTTACGGGCTTCCAGACCTCGGGTATCTGACATCAACGGAGATGCTCGATGCCGCCCGGCGGATAGCAAAATCAGTAAACATCCCCGTGATAGCAGACATGGATACCGGGTATGGCGGCCCCCTTAATATCATCAGGCTCGTTGAAGAGGCGATTGATGCCGACATAGGAGGTATCATCCTGGAAGATCAGGAATGGCCCAAGAGATGCGGTCACCTCCGGGATAAACGGGTGATTGAAGCAGAGGAGTACCTGGAAAAACTCACTGCCGCAGATTATGCAAGAAAGGGCGAAGATTTCACAATAGTCGCCAGGACGGATGCCCTCAGTGTTCATGGGCTGGATGAGGCGCTCCGGCGGGGGAAGATGTACCTTGAGGCAGGTGCTGACATACTCTTCGTTGAGGCCCCCGGATCGGTTGATGAGCTTCAGAGGATAGCAGAACACTTCAGGGATGCGACCCTTCTTGCAAACATCATCGAGGGTGGAAAGACACCGGAGTTGTCTGTTCAGGAACTCGGGAGCATGGGCTACAGGGTCATCGCCTTCGCCCTGACAGGACTTCTCAGCACCTCAGAGGCCTTGATGAATACCTTCACATCCCTTCTCAAGGAGGGAAGACCTGGAAAGGGTGGCTTCACCTTCGAGGATATCAAGGAACTCCTCCACGTGGAGGGGCATATACTCCTTTCAGAAAGGTTCTCCCTCAGGAAGGACTGACCTTCACCTCCTCAATCACCTCTCCCTTTTCGTTGAACCTGCATGCCCTCACAAAGGGGTCATGGTAGAAGGTGAACCAGGCCTTTCTGCTGATCCCTTCTGCTTCAAGCCTCTCCTTCAGGCCTATCACCTCAAGGGGATAGTTGTCATAGGCCATCACCCATAGGGGATTGAAATGGATATGGGTGGGCAGGAGGTCTCCAAGATGGAGGGCGAGTTCACCTTCACTCTCGATTCTCACAATCTGATGCCCCCTGTTATGCCCTCCTGTATAACTCAGGGCAACTCCAGGCAGAACCTCCATCTCCCCATCGACGAGAATCAGGTTCCCACTCTCCTCAACACCTTCAAAATTTACGGGCCAGAAGGTGTGGGCTGATCTCTTGTTTGGTTTTTTTACATCTTCCCATTCCTTCTTCTGGATAAGATAGCGGGCCTTGGGGAATGTAAGGGTCAGATCATCCCCCTTTCTGCTCACAAGCCCTCCGGAATGGTCGAAATCGCAGTGGGTGAGTATCACATAATCAATATCATCCGGACTCAGCCCAAGCATCCGGAGGTCATCGAGAATTCTCCACTCATCCTTCTGGTTGAATATCTTTCTCTGTTTCTCCGTAAGCTTGTCCCCCAGACCTGTCTCGATAATCAGGTTTGACTCCGGGGTTCTTACGAGGATGGGATGGGCAACAAGGGTGATGTTGTTTCCCCGGGACGGAGGATATTTCTTCTCCCATAGCACCTTTGGGACTACACCGAACATCGCACCGCCATCGAGCTCGAAGGCTCCCCCGTTCAGCCAGTAAAGCTCGTATCTTCCTATACGAAGCATATCCGGTCTCTCTGCCATGGCCTTCTCCTTAATTATAAGGTCATTGGTCATTTCTCGCGTTATTTGCGTTAGTTGCGTTATCGCGTTTATTGAGTTATTAGCGTCTCTCGCGCTGTACCTTTCTCGCTCTTTCATCAACTAAACTTCCGCCACAAACAGGCACGCGGCTATGGGCTATAGGCTAAAGGTACCTCTTGCCCATTGTCCCTCGCCCATCCATTTACAAACCAAATCAACCAAATCAACGAGACAAACCAGATCAACGAAATAAACGAGATAAACTCTTTTCTCACCTTTCCCGCCTTATACTTTTCCCTCCGCTATCCGCTGCTCGCTACCCCTTCTTATTTTAGCCGGGCGCTCTCATTTTAGTGAAGAGCCTCACGCAGAAAGCCTATGCCCTCTTTGAAGAAGGGAATATTCCGGAATCCGGGTTATACCTTCGGAGCAGGCGGGGTGTATGCCCCTGCCCTGATAAAACCATACTTGGCAAGATATATCCCCACGAGCTGGAGCATCATGGCAGGATAGACCAAGGCCTTTGAAATTCCGGAAAGCTCACTAAAAACAACCATCACTGCAAGAAGGGCTATGGGGATCAGAAGCCCCCCTGAGATCGCCCCGACCAGAAAGAATGCCCCTCCTCCATCCTTAGTAGCCGGATGGATACCCAGCAGGTACATAACCGATACACGTTCTGCATCGCCGTGGAGGGACTTGATGACAAGGGCGGATAGCATAATGACAAGGACCGCAATGAGCAGGAGAAAGTCAATCCTCAGAAGCATCCTGGAAACTTGCTGTTCCAGAGAAAAAGCGGTTCCCATGAGCAACTGAAATGCTATCCCCCCCATAATCCCCTGAAGGAAGAAGAGCGTCGGCTCAACAGTAGATCTCCAGAAGGGTATGGCCTTTACAAAGGAAAGCATGAAACCCGGATAGGCAAGAAACAGGAGGGCACTGACAAGACTCACCCACTTACAGAGAAAAATCAGTCCACCCGACTCTGCACCAAGGGCTTTCAGGATTATAAAGACCGATGAGGAGACCGTAAAGAGGATGTTGAAAAGTATTCCCCTGCTTATCCAGGAATGCCGGATGTTCAGAAGGCCCCGCCAGAAACGCTCCATCTTGCCAAGGTAAAGCAGGTGGGTGACTCCATACCCTGCAATGTTCATAATCAGCGAGGCCCAGAGACCCGGCAGAAAATCCGTAAAGAGGGACGAGATATACAGCCCCGGACTCACGGCACCAAAGAATATGGCCGGCATCAGCATCTGGTCCCTGAAGCCCCGTTCACCTTTTCCTGCCCACTCCTTCTGAAATATGAATCCTTCTCTCATTGTCCTTATCATGGTCTCACTCTCCTTATCAGTAGTAATATCCAAAAAACCTTACACCTGAATTGAGTCTTATACGGATATTATCCAGGATACCCTTTTGGGGCAGGTGGAGGAGGCGAGTAATCCCCATTTGAGCAATACCGCTTTATCCATACACCAACTGCCCGGTCTTCCACCCGTCAGGTTGATAATCATCCCTTTTTGTAATTTAATCATCATTGCATTAAAATGGGGTTACGAGACGCCTTCACCTGCCCGTTCTTATGAAAAAATCGCTTAATTCAGGTGAAAAAAACTCCCTTTCACCTCCTTTTTTCCTTTCGTTCCCCCATAATCCGGTATTACCTTTAACCTGAATTGAGCTATTTTGCAGTAAAGGCAGAGGGGCAAAGGGCCTTCACATCATTCTCGACGGGCCTCCATGCCCCATATACCCCAAAAAGTCTTCGACTTTTCGGGGGCCCCGTCTCCGAGGCGATCATCAGGCCTCACCGTCCAGGTGAGGCTCATCTGATGATCAAAACCGTTCAGGCCCATTACCCATCTGTTGTCCCTCAAAGAATCGCTCAATTTGGGTAACATTATCTTGACAGATAATATATTGATGGTCTTGTTCCCACTTCTTCCTTCAGCCTGAAGCCCTTTCTCTCCCTGATCAGACGGCTCACCTTGCTCTCCGGATCATTCAGGTCCCCGAAACAGAGGGCCTTTCCAATGCAGGAGATCACACACATGGGAGTGGCATCGGGGTCTTTCCCGGGCTCAAGCCCCCTTCTGACCCCGTCGTCTATCCTCTCATGACAGAAATCGCACTTGTCCATCGTCCCCACCTGGTGTTCACCATACCTTTCATTCTCCCAGGTATTGCCGTTTTCCGGGAAATACCTCCTCTCAACGGCAATAAAGCTCCTTGCCTGATAGGGACAGACAATTGCGCAGTACCTGCATCCCATGCACTCATCCTGGTCCACCGTAACGATCCCGTCAGGCCGCTTCTTGGTCGCACCGGTGGGACATGCCTTCAGACACTCAGGCTCATCGCAGTGCATGCACCGGATGGGCAGGTAGAACCTCTCCACCCGGGGATACTCGCCCTGCTCCTCTTCCACAACCCTGACCCTCACAGTACCGGGTCCAAGGCCGTGGAAGACCTTGCAGGAGACGGTACAGGTCTGGCATCCGAGACATTTCTTCAGGTCTATGACCATCCCGTAGTGTTTAATCTCCTTTGACTCTCCGGTATCTACAGGAAAATCCTCCAGCCGCTCCAGTGTATTTTTCATCTCCCATTGCCTCCATTACCTGGTTTGTATACCCTAACCTTCACGATATCGGCACTTGAACCACCTGCATCAAAGAGTTTCTGGTTTGGAAACAGGAACTCATTCATGTTGGGTATATCAAGGTCCTTCGCAAATGGGACTGCCCAGTTCCCGAACTGCCCTGTCACCAGAACGGTATCCGGCCTGATTCCTTCCCTCACAATCGCCTTTGCAGTCTTCTTCTTGACGGGTGATTCAATCACCACCTGATCACCGTCAGATATCCCGAGTCTCTCAGCCACAGATGCATTTATCACAACCCCTCCAAAGCCCGTCACATAACTGGCCGCCTCAGCCATCAGGGGCAACGATGCATTGCTCCCCCAGGCATACTGCATGCTTCTCGTATTCACCATATAGAAGGGATACTTTTCCGGATCATCCCCTGCTTCCCTAACAGCCTCTTCCCAGAGCCGGGGATAATCCTCGCAGTGAGGAAGGGGCTCGTATTCCCTGAGCTGTTCCTCCCACCAGTCAACTCCCTTCTCCTGGAGCCTTCTTCTCAGTTCCTCACCTGTCACCTTAAGCCTGCCCTGATAGGGTATCTCGTAACGGAGCCCCCACTTCACCATCACCGGATGAAGAAAGTGCCTGATGAATGGATAGGGCACGGTGAAATACCCGTTCTCCCTGAACCACTGAAGGTTCCGCTCTTCGGCACCGTTCGTAAGCAGCCTGACCGATGCCCTGCAGAGACGGTCCCATATCTCCTCAAGGGAATACTTCCTCTCGGGATCGAGGGAGTAATTATAGTTCTTCCCCTGAAGCCGTACACCAAGCATGATACCGGCATTGATCGCCTCGTTGTATTCCCTCAGGATCCCCACACGGTCGGCAAGCTCGGTGCAGATCTCCGTCATGTCCCTTGTGTCATACGGTGGAGGCGCACCGGGCTGGCGGAGGGCGAAGCCATATTCCTCCCAGTATGCCTCGGAGTGGGTTGAGGGGCCAATCCGGAAGAGCTGGAGCCCCTCAAGATCGGTATGTTCCGGAAGAATCAGGTCGGCATACCAGTTTGTCTCATCAATGGTGTAGCCAAAGGCCACTATATAGGGAAAGTCCTTCGTGGTCTCGTGCATCATGTCTGTGTAGTACATGGACATGTTGGGGTTGGTCCTGTATATTATCCAGACATCAGGATAGGTTGGCTTTTCCCACCCATCAGGGTTCTGGCTGTACCAGAGCCAGGCATGGGGAACAGGCGAGAGAAAGGGGGACCATCCTGTATTTCCCACAAGCGGAACGAGCTCGGTATAGCGGGACCTTGTTTTAGGGAGGTCCTTTCTCCTTTCGGTATCGGTCGGGTTCAGGAAGTTCTGGAAGAACCCGTCCTCTCCAGGCCAGATGCTTGACCACCTGTCGTGATGAGGCCTGTTCAGCCTCTGGGAAGCCCCTATCGACCCACCGGCAACCTCCAGGGAACCGGTGAGCATGGCAAGAACAGTTCTTGCCCAGCAGGCCTGATAACCGCCGGGGCCGTTATTAATCGTCTTCCCGAGTGTTATGGCAACAGGCCGGAGGGGTATCCGTTCACCATTTATCTCTATCTCCTCCCCTACGAGGGCATTGTCTACAAACTCACGGGCTATCCTTCTTATGGTAGATGGAGGGAGGTCACAGAGCCTTGCCGCCCACTCCGGCGTGTATTCTTCCATATGCCGAAGGAGGAGATCAAAGGCTGGACTTGCTTCCACTTCGTCATAAACCCACTCCTCTCCATCGGGACCAATCTCCTTCCCGGCTACTGTAAAACTTCCTGTGAGGGCATAGTCCTTTATGGATGGATCGTTATAGACTGAAGCCCTCTTTTCTACAGGGTCCCATATCAGAACTTCACCACTTTCCATATCCCTGAGGTAGTATCCCTTAGGGCCTATCAGGTAGGGAGAGTTTGTTCTTTTCTTGATGAAATCAAGGTCACAGACCTTATGCCAGTCCATCTCATGGAGTATGGCATGGATCATCCCGTACATGAAGGGGGCATCCGTCTTTGTCCTGACGGGGATCCATTCATCCGAGGTGGCAGCGCTTACGGAGAGGTGGGGTTCAACCTGTACCCGCTTGTAGCCTCTCTCCCGGGCATCGGCATGTCTCATCGCACCGGAGACACCTGCCGAGGCATTCGTGTTATGCCCGAAGGAGAGGGTGAAACGGTTCCTTGGTGTATCGGCAGCAACGATAAAGGCCCGATGCCAGAGCTCACCGTACAGATGCTCTGAATGATAGCACTTTGAGCCCTCTCCACCACCGAGTGTGAAATCTATGGGGCCCCAGGCCGAGAGAAAGGCAGGAAAGGTACCGCCGTAACCAGCCGGGGAACCGGCCTCTCCCATGGAGACGGCAAGCCTGGGATAGCCCTTCTCATCGAGGAGGCCCTTTTCCCTGAGTGCCCTGAGTTTCCCGGCGAGTATCCCATAGGCCTCTTCCCAGGAAATCTCCTTGAAACCGGGGTCCTCATTCTTCCCCTTCCTGGGGTTGGTCCTTATCAGGGGGGCCTTGATCCTGTTGGAGTTGTACATCTTCTGCACAAGCCCGTAGGCCTTTACACAGACCCTCCCCTCTCCTGGGCTTATCCCTGTACAGTCGAAATCAGGTTCAATATGCCTGACCATATCCCCTTCAACCACCATATGGAATGGATCAGGGCCGTTATAGCACTGAAAGCAGTATGTCTTGACCTTCTTCATGAGCTCTCCTTTAATCTTAATTAAGTGATTCTTACTCGGACGTTATCAGGAATACCCTTCTGAGGCAGGTGGTGGCGTCGAGTAATCCCCATTTGAGCAATACATTACAGTCAGAACATCAAGCGTCCCTCTTCCACCTGGAGGGTAAACAGGCATTCTCCTTTTTAATTCAGTAACCATTGCATTAAATGGGGTTTACGAGACGACTCACCTGCACTTATTGCAAAACAAGCGATCCAGGTTTAAAAGGACTGAGTGATTTAGCAGTCTGGACCGCCGGAATGCTCTGGTCAGTCTTCTCCTGTACTGAAAATCCCCTCGGATAGGGGGCATATTCCAGCAAGAAGGCAAGAAATCCCATCAGCCCTGTCTTCAGCATCTCCCTGATGTAGATATCCCTGAGAAATTCCGGGATCTCCTCTTCAGGCCGTCCGGAAGCCCTGATGATCTCCGCACTGAGCCTCTCGATCATATGCTGAAACTCCACCCCTTCCCTGAACATGGCCTTTATCTTCTTCCGGGTATCCTCTATTGCAGAGACGCTCCTGTCTATAAAATCCCTGATCGGCAAGCCCGCAGGCCCGAAGTGCGGGGTAAGGATCTCCTCCGGACTAAACCTCTCAAGTGATGCAAGAGAGGCCATTTCGTCATTTATCTCAAAAAGTGGCGGGCTTCCAGCCGGGATGTATGTCCGGTTCAGATCAGGATACTGAAGGCAGGAAAGGTCCCCTGTAAAGAGAATATCTGCCTTTCTGTCATGGATGCAGATATTGTCAGGGGAATGTCCCGGTGCATGAATCACCTCAAGAACCCTCTCACCAAGGTCTATCTCGTCACGGTCAACCAATGGGACGACATTTTCAGCCGGAACCGGGTACACCTCACCGAACTTCTGTATAAGGGCCGGCCTGAAAACCATCCTCGCCCCCCCGACGATCTTTCCGAAGTTTTTCACATAAAAGGATGACCTCTTGTGGACCAGAACCTTCAGCCCCGGATTTTCCCTGATGAAGGCTCCCGTCCCGCCTGAATGGTCAATATGGAAATGGGTAAGGACAATATAGTCTATCCCTGAAGGATCGACCACTCCGGCCCTGAGTTTATCCATCACCCCTCCGGCCGATGAGGGAAAACCCGGATCAATCAGCGCTGTCCGCTCCTTCCCCTTCACAAGGTATGCAGCCACCAGCCCCGGAGCCCCGAATGCCTCGGTATCAATCTGGTATATCCCGTCCGCTATCTCCCTCATCCATATTCCTCCCTTTGTCCCAATGGGGTTTTCCAGAATATGGAACAAGATCCGTGCCAGGGAGATGGGCAATTTGTGTCTTACAGTTAATATCTTTTATTTACAGTATGTTGGTGACGTTAATTACATTGTTACTTGAAGTCTTAAAAATACAGGATAGCCGGGCTTCAGCAATTCCTTGCATGCAATTTTCTGCATTCCAATGGAGGAGCAGGAAAGGAAACGGAGTAGATTAAAGTAAATCAAGGAAGTATCATCAGTGAAACTAAAAGTTCATCTATCTGATAATGACAGTGTAGTTTTTGAGGAACCGAGTGCTCTTAATTTTTTCTTTCAGCCCTTTCCGGTCAAAGGGACCATAGACTACAGATGTCCCACTCAGTGTGATTACCTTCTTTTCATCATCTATTTCCCAGCGGCCTCCACCTTTCAGATCCAGAGCATCGTCAGGCACCTCAAAGCTGTCCATCTTTTTTGTCCTGTATCTGCCCGAAATGCCTCTTGTTTGACAGAAACGTTCCAGTATGTTCGCATGAAATATTGAGAGCTTTGCCGGTGAGAGAACGATGTATTCAGTGCCATCATGAAAGATCTGTATGAACTTGCCTGCCCTGCGGCCTGGCTTCGGCTGCTTGATAATTGTGCCGAAGTAAATCTCGGAATAGTCTATTACTTTGAAACCTGCCATTTTATGGGCATATTCACTGGTGTCCAAAACAATCTGACACGACAGGGAGAGGCGGTATGGCGGAAAGA
>CAZITN010000072.1:0-13327 GCA_964542175.1 uncultured Thermodesulfovibrio sp.
CCAGCTTATCCCGGCTCCTGATGCACCCATTATGATTTCCCCTTTTGCTGTATTATATCAGTTTCCGTCCTCCCTTCTTGTGTCAATGGGGACTCAAAGAGGTTATAATAGGGAGGTAGAGGATGATACCCTTTAAGGATGATAACCCCACCGAGAGGTTTCCCTATCTGACCATAGGGCTTATAGGGTTGAACGTGCTTGTCTATCTGGCAGAGGCCTTTCATCCCGCCGGGCTCCAGTATGTGGTCTACAAATATGGAGCGGTCCCCCGGTATCTCGTCGGAGGAGGCGGTGACGGAACTCTGTTGCCGCCTGTAACAGTCTTTACCTCCATGTTCATGCATGGGGGGCTCCTTCACCTCGGAGGTAACATGCTTTACCTCTGGATTTTTGGAGACAACCTGGAAGACAGGCTTGGCCGTATCAGATTTCTTGTCTTCTACCTCCTGAGCGGAGTTGTTGCCGCCTATGCCCATGCCTTCTCCGCACCGGGCTCAACAATTCCTATGGTTGGTGCAAGCGGTGCGGTGGCCGGGGTGCTTGGGGCCTATCTGTTGCTTTATCCCCATGCAAAAGTGCATACTTTAATATTCTTCGGTTTTTTTGTGGATGTTATCAGGGTGCCGGCCCTGATCGTAATTGGGTTCTGGGGGATAATCCAGTTGATAAACGGGTTGATAAGCAAGGGGTTGATGGCGCAGGGCGGGGTGGCGTGGTTTGCCCATATAGGGGGGTTCCTCTTCGGGCTTCTGACCATCCGGTTCTGGGTGCCGAGAAGAAGGAGATGGAGGTAGAAGGTCGTCCTGATAACAAATTCGGTATGACTCCGTGAAACGGAGGGGCTTGGGAAGGAGGTTTCCGTGACGGTTGCTTGTCCAAAGTGCAGGACAAAACTGAATATACCTGACGAGAAGGTCTCGCCGGATGGGACGAGGTTCAGATGTCCCCGGTGCAGCACGATACTGCTTGTAAAGAAACGCATAAAAAAGGCTGAGAAGATCAGGAAGGGGCTTGTCCTCTTTGCACACTCTGATGAGGAACTCAGGAGCAGGGGGGAAACCCTTCTCAAGGAGAACGGCTTTGAGGTGATCACCGCATCTGACGGAATTGATGCAATGGTGAAGGCCATGCGTGAACTTCCGGAAGTGCTCCTGGTGGATGTGGCTCTTCCGAAGATATACGGCTTCGAAGTCTGTAAGAGGATAAAGGAACGGAAGGAGACCTCGGAGATCAAAGTGGTCCTGATAGCCTCTATATATGACAGGAGCCGGTACAGAAGGCCGCCCCAGAGCCTCTACGGGGCAGATGACTATATTGAGGAGCCTGAATTTGAGGAGGAGCTGATACCGAAGATACTGGCCTTGAGGGAAGGGCGAAAGGAGAAGGCAGAGGAAGGGTCAGAGGAACTCGCTTCTGTTAAGCGCCGTACTGAGCCAGTCCCGGAGGAAAAGGATGAGGTCTCCGAGGAGGCTCCTGGACCGACATCCGATCAGGAGATTGAGCGGGCCCGGAGGCTTGCAAGAACGGTTATCTCTGACATATACCTGTATAATCCCCAGAAGGTCACCGACTCCATCAGGGAAGGGTCGTTCAGGGAGGTCTTTCAGTCACAGCTCTCGGAGGGGCTCAAGCTCTATAACCTCCGGATTTCTCCTGAGGTGAGGGCCAGGGGAGACTTTTTCAATGAAGAGATTGAAAAGTTTCTCCAGGCAAAGAGGGAAGAACTCGGTCTCTAACTGGCTGGGGCCTGTTAAGGCGTAAAAATCCGAAAAACAGCAATATTCATCCATAAACAGCATTATATGGTGTTTCACTCCATTAATCTCCAGTAATCGAACTTGCCAGCAATGTCCCAAACCAATTATATTAGCACTCGTCAATAGTGAGTGCTAACAAAATCAATCTAAAGAGAAAGGAGAGGATGCTATGAAGTTCAAACCACTCAAAGACAGGGTCTTTATCTCTTACACTGAGGACGTGGAGAAGACCCCCGGGGGTATCTATGTCCCTGATACTGCAAAGGAGAAGCCCCAGCGGGGAAAGGTTGAGGCCATTGGGACGGAAGTAAAGGAAGTGAAGATAGGCGATGAGGTGATGTTTGACAGATATTCGGGGTCGAAAGTCAAGATGAACGGGACTGAGTATCTTATAGTGAAGGAAGAGGATATCCTGGGAGTCGTAGAAGAATAAAAAAATACCAAAGGAGGTTGATACTATGGCAGCAAAGCAGTTACTTTTCGATGAAGAAGCGAGAAATAATATACTGAAGGGGATTACCTTACTTACAGATGCAGTGAAGGCCACCCTTGGGCCGAAGGGCCGGAATGTGGTGATTGACAGAAAGTTCGGTGCTCCCAACATAACCAAGGACGGTGTTACCGTTGCCAAGGAGATAGAGCTGAAGGACCCCTTCGAAAACATGGGTGCCCAGCTTGTGAGGGAGGTTGCTTCCAAGACCTCTGATGCAGCCGGTGACGGGACCACAACTGCCACTGTGCTTGCCTATGCGATATATCGTGAAGGCATGAAGAACGTGGCAGCCGGCGCAAATCCGATGGATATCAAGCGGGGGATAGAGAAGGCCGTTGAGGTGGCCGTTGAAGAGCTTAAGAAGATGAGCAAGTCCGTCCAGGACAAGAAGGAGATCGCACAGGTCGGGACCATTTCGGCAAACAACGATGAATCCATCGGAGAGCTGATCGCCGATGCCATGGACAAGGTCGGCAAGGACGGTGTTATCACCGTGGAAGAGGCAAAGAGCATGGCCACCACGCTGGACGTGGTTGAGGGTATGCAGTTCGATCGTGGATACATCTCCCCCTACTTCATAACCGATCCCGAGAGGATGGAGTGCAACCTTGATGATGCCTATATTCTCATCCACGACAAGAAGATTTCCAGCATGCGTGACCTCGTCCCCCTTCTTGAGCAGATCGCCAAGATGGGCAGGCCCCTCCTTATCATAGCCGAGGATGTTGAGGGCGAAGCCCTTGCAACCCTGGTGGTGAACAAACTCAGGGGTACACTCCAGGTGGCTGCTGTGAAGGCTCCTGGATTCGGTGAGAGAAGGAAGGCGATGCTCGAGGATATCGCTGTTCTCACAGGCGGTACGGTAATCTCCGAGGATGTGGGCATGAAGCTTGAGAATGTGAGGATCGAAGACCTTGGCCGTGCAAAGAAGATCAATATCGACAAGGAGAACACAACCATTGTTGAGGGTGCCGGTGAGGCAGCCAAGATCCAGGGCAGGATCAAGCAGATAAAGGCCCAGATCGAGGAGACCACTTCTGACTATGACAGGGAGAAGCTCCAGGAGAGGCTTGCCAAGCTGGCCGGCGGTGTTGCAGTGATCAATGTGGGTGCTGCCACCGAGACCGAGATGAAGGAGAAGAAGGCCAGGGTGGAGGATGCACTCCATGCTACAAGGGCCGCCGTGGAAGAGGGTATCGTCCCCGGCGGCGGAGTGGCCCTCCTGAGATGTTTGCCTGCAATAGAGAAGATGAGCCTTGAAGGGGATCAGCAGATCGGCGTGGAGATCATCAAGAAGGCCGTTGAAGAGCCGATCAAACAGATCGTGAACAATGCCGGCCTCGAGGGCGCCATTGTGGTTGAAAAGGTGAAGGAGTCCAAGGACGTGAGCTTCGGGTTTGATGCCCAGAAGGAGGACTACACTGACATGATGAAGGCCGGGATCATTGATCCGACAAAGGTCACAAGGACCGCACTTCAGAATGCCTCCTCCGTGGCTTCACTCCTGATCACCACTGAGGTGATGATCACGGAGCTTCCTGAGAAGGAAGAGAAGATGCCCGCTGCACCTGACATGGGTGGGATGTACTAAGGACCCGTATCAAACAGGCATAAAAGGGCGGGGAAGACCCCGCCCTTTTTTTTATTATTCCCTTCTTTTTGGTTATAGTATCCTGTCATGGACAAACTAAGGCCCTTTCTGGTTTCCCTGCTCATACTGGGGGGAGTTTTTCTCCTTTACCCCCTGAGCATATTCGTCCCCATAAGGCATTCAGCGACGGTTACCCTTGTAGTGAACAAGGGAGAGAGCTTTGGAGTGACCACAACGAAGCTGAGTGACCTGGGTCTGATAAGGAGCGGGCTTGCGATAAGGATCTTAGGAAGGCTTGCCGGTATAGAGGAAGAGATAAAGTCGGGGGAATACGGGTTCAGGGGGGATGTGAGCCCTTACCGGGTCATAAGGGACCTTGTAGAAGGTAGGGTGGTCCTTTATGAGGTGACAATCCCGGAGGGGTATAACCTCTGGGGGATTGCGAGGAGAATGGAGTCTGCAGGTATAATAAAGGAGGAAGAGTTCCTTGAAGCCGCCTTTGACAGGACACTGCTGGATGAACTCGGTATAGGTGCCCCTTCTGCTGAGGGATACCTCTTTCCCGATACATACCGGTTCCCGAAGCATGCCTCTGCAAGAGACCTGATCAGGGAGATGGTCAGGAACCTCAGAATGCACTATGATGATAAAATGAGGAGAAGGGCGGAAGAGTTAGGAATGAGTGAGAGGGAGGTCCTCACACTGGCCTCTATCATTGAGAAGGAGACAGGCAACAGGGATGAAAGGCCCCTCATATCGGCTGTCTTTCATAACAGGCTCAGGAGGGGAATGCCCCTTCAGGCAGACCCCACAAGTGTCTACGGGGTGAAGGACCAGTCTGAGGGTATTACCAGGGACGATCTCCAGCGGGAGTCACCTTACAATACTTACAGGATCAGGGGGCTTCCACCCGGTCCGATTGCATCACCCGGGCTTGATTCTATAAGAGCCGCCCTCTATCCGGCAGATGTGGATTATCTCTACTTCGTATCCAAACACAACGGGAGACACCACTTCTCCAAAACCAGAGAGGAGCACCTGAGGGCGGTAAGGCTTTACAGAAAGCAGGGGAGGTAAGAAGATAGCATGTAGCGTATAGCGGGCAGCGTGCAGGGAAAAGGCCAGGACCAAGGCTAAGGTTGAGGCTGAGGTTAAGGTCAAGGTTGAGAAGAAAGCGTGTGGCGTGTAGCGGGTAGGGTGTAAAAGACAGGTTGAGGTCAAGGCTGAGGGAAGATACTTCGGCCTCACGGCCTCAGAATGACGGTGCAGGGCAGTCTGTCTTCCCCTGCCGTCACCCTGAGCGGCAGCGAAGTGTCTCAGGAGCGTGGAGCAGGTAGGTAAAAAGACATGACGAGGCTGAATAACCTGATAACTTGGTAACCCAATAACCCACTAACATAATAACTTTTTTATCAGTGTGAATCAGCTTGTTTCAGTGTTAATCAGTGTTCAATAAGTTTTGAATCTGGAGTTTTGAAATTGTTTAGATATTCGGATTCAGGATTTGCAGTTAAGCAGTGTAGATCCGGCTGTTTCTATGTTAGTCTGTGTTCTATTATAAAGACTATGATCTGATCCCTGTAAGGTGCCCCGGGAAGGAGATTTCATGATAAAGGAGAGACGAGAGACGAGAAGGATCTGGCTTGGAGCCCTCCCCATCGGCGGGGGGGCGCCGGTTGCTGTCCAGTCAATGACCAAGACCGACACAAGGGATGTAAACAGAACGGTCCGCCAGATAAGGAGGCTCGAGAGAGAGGACTGCGAGGTGATACGGGTAGCTGTCCCTGACGAGGAAGCAGCAATGGCAACGGGCCAGATAAAGAAAAGAATAAACATCCCTCTGGTGGCGGATATCCACTTTGACTGGCGGCTGGCCCTCAGGGTCATAGAGGAGGGCGTGGACGGGCTCAGGCTCAATCCCGGCAATATCGGGGCCAAATGGAAGATAAGGGAGGTGGTGGATGCCGCCTCAGGGAGGGGGGTGCCAATAAGGATAGGAGTAAATGCCGGGTCCCTTGAAAAGGATCTCCTGAAGAAGTACGGTCATCCCACTCCGGAAGCCCTTGTGGAAAGCGGGGCCAGGCATATAGACATACTTGAATCACTGGGGTACGAAAACATAAAGGTCTCTCTGAAGGGCTCCGATGTTCTGACCACGGTTGAGGCCTACAGGCTCTTTTCGGAGATGTTTGACTATCCTCTTCATATAGGGATCACAGAGGCGGGCCCTCCTCCCTCAGGGACGGTCAAGAGTGCCGTCGGTCTGGGGATTCTCCTTTCAGAGGGGATCGGTGATACGATCAGGGTCTCCCTCACCGCTTTACCGGAGGAAGAGGTCCGGGTTGCCTATGAGATATTGAAGTCTCTTAATATCAGGCAGAGGGGCGTTAATCTTGTCTCCTGTCCCACCTGCGGCAGGTGCAATATTGATCTCATAGGGCTTGCAAAGAAGGTCCAGCGAAGACTGGCAAAGGTAGAGAGTACTGCTACAGTGGCTGTTATGGGGTGTGTCGTGAACGGCCCCGGTGAGGCACGCGAGGCAGACTATGGGATCGCCGGCGGGAAGGGGGAGGGGATAATCTTCAGGAAGGGAAGGGTCCTGAAGAAGGTTAAGGGGGATCGCTTGCTGGATGAACTGTTGAGATTGATTGAAGAGGATAATCAGCCTTGATATTGCATAAGCAGGCAGGGAGCCATCCCCTCACGGATCTTCCAACGCAATATAGTGTGATTTTCCCGGATGTAGAGAGAAGGTAAGAACCTTAGCTGGGGTAATGGGGAAGAATTTATTCTGTAGGAATAACTCGTTTAACGGCTGGAGGGAGGTACTATGGAGATCATAAGAAACGTCCGGATGATGCGTCAGACCGCCAGGGCAAACAGGGCCCAGGACAGGTCAACAGGGTTTGTTCCCACGATGGGTGCCCTCCATGAGGGGCATCTGAGCCTTGTGAGGAGGGCACGGGATGAAAATGACGTGACAGTGGTGAGCATCTTTGTAAACCCGACCCAGTTCGGTCCTTCCGAGGACTTCAACCAGTATCCCCGGGATATTGAGGGGGATATGGAGAAACTGGAGGCCGAAGGTGTTGACATACTTTTTCTGCCTGAGATGAAGGATGTCTATCCGGAAGGTTATTCCACCTATGTAACAGTAGAGGGGCTTTCCGGGAGGCTCTGCGGCCTCTTCAGGGAGGGCCACTTCCGGGGTGTTGCCACGGTGGTCACAAAGCTCTTCAACATAGTCAGCCCTGACAGGGCCTATTTCGGTCAGAAGGACTACCAGCAGGCACAGATAATAAAGAGGCTCACAACGGATCTTGATTTTGATATTGATGTGGTGGTCTGTCCGATAGTGCGGGAGGAAGACGGGCTGGCCATGAGTTCGAGAAACCGGTACCTATCTGCTGAGGAGAGAAAGGCCGCTCCCGTTATCTACCGTGTGCTCCGGATGGGTGCTGAAGCCCTGAAAAAGGGCCTGACTCCTTCAGAGGTCCGGAGGATGATGTGGGAGGAGATGGGTAGGGAGCCCCTTGTAAGGGAGATCCAGTATCTCTCTGTCTATCACCCGGAGAGTCTTGAAGATCTGACCGACGGCGATGTTATTATAGAGAAGGGAGAGACGGTCCTGATCGCAACGGCCGTCTTGATGGATAGCGCCAGGCTGATAGACAACATACTGGTGGACCTGTGAGTACAGGAAGGCCGGTTCAGGCCTGGCCTGAAAAAGGTTCTTTCTTTAAATACCATAAGAGTCTGATCGGAGCATGATATGAACAGGGTATATCTACAGATACTTGATAACCCCTTTGAAGATCTCGTTTACAGCGAGACCTCCTATGACGAAGGCGTGACCAACCATGCCCTTGCCGAGGAACTCCAGAACTCCTTTGATATCCAGTATCCGAGCATGGTCCATGTTGAGTATGTGGACCTGTTTCTTGAGGACGAGTCGAGGTTTCCCGAGATAAGGGAGATGCTCAGTCACGGCCTCATAAGACTGCCTGTCATCCTGATAAACGGGGACCCCTTCCTTCACGGGGGGATTTCCTACCAGGTGATCATGGAGGAGGTGGAAAAGATAATTTCCTCCGGGCCGCTCCACTGATGTCCCGGCCGGGAAGCTCAATCAGACTGCTGGCTGATTTTCTGTTCAGTTTGTTGGAAGGATGGAAATGGACTGTCGCATCATTCTCAGCGGACATCCTGTCCGCTTCCAAGGCGAAAATCACGTCTCACCGTTCAGGTGAGACTTATGTGACTTTCAAAACCGCTCCAGCCCATTACCCTCCTTCCATCTGTAAGACTGTCAAGATTCCTTCCGGTATTCTGGGGCTTCGCCTGCATCTGCAACTTTACGCCAGAGGCATTTTTGAGGAATGGAGGATAAATTTATTCATCCGGGAAGCCTGTCTCAGGGACCGCAAAAATGATAGAAAAAGCTGAGAGGGAAAAGATCACCGGCTTTCTCAAGGACCGGTTCGGGATAGAAGAGGAGCATCTTGAGGGGTATCACTTCTATGAAGGCCGGAGGTCTGTATGGTTTTCCACGGTGGAGATGGATCCGGAGTTTTTCGGGATGAAGAAGGTCGAGTTCCCGGGGATCAGGGCCCTCAGAAAGATCAACGGCCATTACAAACCAACCACATTCTTCCTCCAGCTTCCGGGCGCTCATGCAACAAGGAACCTTATAGACCTCGGGAGGGAGGAACTCAGGGAACTTCTTGAAGAGGGACGGCTCGCAAAGGACTTCCCCGGGGTAGATGAGGGTTATGTTATTATCACTTACGGAGGGGATATCCTCGGCTGTGGCCTCTACACCAGGGGAAGGCTGAAGGCCCAGTTCCCGCGGGGCCGGACCGAGGCCCTCGGACTTTCCGGCCTGTACTGAGGATGAGAAAGGATGGCGAGCCTGATTCTTCATGGACATTTCTACCAGCCCCCGAGGGAAGACCCCTGGACCGGGAGGATCCCCCGGCAATACTCGGCCTATCCCTACCATGACTGGAACGAGAGGGTGAATGCAGAGTCCTATGCGCCCTGTTCGGTTGCAAGGATACTCAATCCCGGGGGAAAGATCATCCGGCTGGTAAACCTCTACGAAAAGATCAGCTTTAACTTCGGTCCGACACTTCTTGGCTGGATGGAGAAGACATCCCCCGGTGTATACAGGGCGATAATCAGGGCGGACAGGAAGAGCCGGAAGGAGAGGTCCGGTCATGGGAATGCAATTGCCCAGTGTTACAGCCATATGATAATGCCCCTTGCCGACAGAAGGGACAAGAAGACCCAGATCCGGTGGGGGATCACTGACTTTATCCAACGGTTCGGTCGCCTTCCCGAGGGGATGTGGCTGCCTGAGACCGCCGTTGACATGGAGACCCTCGAGCTCATGGCAGAGGAGGGAATCAGGTTTGTGATACTGGCTCCCCATCAGGCAAAGAGATACAGGATACCAGGGGGGGACTGGGTTGATACGGCGGAAGAGGCAGGCCTCAATGCACTGGATACGGGAAGACCTTACAGGATTAATCTCCCGGCCGGCCGGAGCATGGCAGTCTTTTTTTACGACGGGACCCTCTCCCATGACATAGCCTTTGGAGGGCTTCTTAAAGATGGCGAGGCCTTTGCTGAAAGGCTTTTTCAGGAGGCGGAGGAAAAGGGACTCCTGAATATCGCAACCGACGGTGAAACCTATGGCCATCATCAGAAGTTCGGGGAGATGGCCCTTGCCTATGCCCTCATGAAGATTCAGGAAAAGGGCGGGCTGGAGCTCAGGAACTATGGGGAGTTTCTGGAAGAAGAGCCTCCCGGGTACGAGGTGGAGATAAATGAGTTTACCTCCTGGAGCTGTGTCCACGGGGTGGAGCGATGGAGGTCTGACTGCGGATGCACCACTGACAGCAGACCGGGGTGGAACCAGAAGTGGAGGGCTCCACTGAGGGAGGGGCTCAACTGGCTCCGGGACCGTTTCAGGGAGGTCTATTATGATGTCTCTGATGGGCTTCTGACTGATCCAGATGAGGCACGGGACAGCTATCTTGATCTCCAGCTCAAAGGGGAAGAGGGAAGAAAGGCCTTAGAAGATCGCTTCATCCCTGCCGGCGCTTCAACGGATAAGCTATATCCCCTGATGGAGATGGCAAGGGCAGGGATGCTGATGTTTACCAGTTGCGGCTGGTTCTTCAGTGATATCTCGAGGATAGAGACCATCCAGATACTCGGCTATGCCGCAAGAGGGATCGAACTTGCCAGAGGTGTTTCAGGAAAGGACCTTACAGAGGGGTTTCTGGAATTCCTCGCCGAGGCAGAGAGCAATGTTGAAGGAGAGGGTAGCGGGGCCGACATCTACAGGACAAGGGTGATCCCTCAGAAAGAGGGGCTCCGGTCCATCGTGGTCTCCATCGGGTTCAGGATGCTCTTTGACGGGGAGGAAAGGCCGATCCCCGGAGAGGCCGGGAACTTCCGGATAGGGATTATTGACAAGAGAGACGATGAGACCTCCAAGAGGGTGAAAGTGGAGACCCTGGACCGGCTGACCAGGGAGAGGAGGATATATCTCTGTGCAGCCGCCTTCCGGGATGGAGGGAAACCCATGGCAGCAGTCCTGGAACTTGATGATACATTAAACGCCTCTTCACTCCTTGACAGGGAACTGGAATCGCTCCTGAGTGAGATGGAGCATAGGGGAGGCCGTCTTGTAAGCCTTGACGACCTTTCCACCGATGACAGGGCAGAGGTACTTTACGGTCTCAAGAGGAAGGTAAGGGAAGACCTGATGGAGAGGCTCGGAGATTTTTTCAGGCAGAACTCCAGGGGAATCTTCCTTCTTTACGGGCCTGACGAACCCCTTTCCAGGGACTTTCAGGCAGCAATGGAGATCCTGGCCTCGGAAGAACTCAGACTGGACGGACCTGACAGGACTGCGCTCATAAACCTGCTCCTTGAGATGAAAAAATGGCGTATCCCCAGGACTCCAGGTACAATGGAGATGCTCCTCAGAAAGAGGCTTGAAAGGGAGATGGAGGTCCTTGCAGGTTCCCCTTCCCCTGAAGCGGCAGCGGAGATGGAAGAGATAGTCGGTCTGAGCAGGGAACTGATACCCGGGCTGAACATATGGACCGTCCAGAATATATTTCACCGCCTCTACAGGGAGGAACTCAGAAAGGGGGGCTCGGGCATCCCGGGCGGAATGGTCAGGCTCGGCGAACTCCTGGGCTTTGAGATGGATGCGATCTCAGAGGTGGAATGACAATGGACCATATCCGCCTTGAGAGACTAGTTGAGAGGCTGGGAATCCAGCGGAGTTACCACGACGTCTGGGGCAACCTCCATCACCTGAAGGAGGAACCCCTCCTTGCCGTACTGGAAAGGGCCGGCCTTACGGAAGAAGGGGACGGGGCCGGGTCAGTCCTTACCCCGGTACTCCTCAGGCAGGAGGACGATCCTGGGAAGTCCCTGCATATAGAGATTCCCAAGAGCAAAGAGGGCTATGGCTCCCTGAAACTTACCCTCAGGGATGAAGAGGGTGAAGAGATGGATCTTGAGCCGGAACTGGCGGGGGCTGAGGAAGGTACATCATTTCTCAGGATTTCCCTTCCCCCGAACCTCGCCAGGGGATATTATCAGATAATCATCAGTACCGGTAATGAAACAGTAGAGACCTCCAGGCTTATCGTTGCGCCCCCGCGGGCCTGGCTGCCGGAAGAGATGCTCCGGGGAGAGAGACTCTGGGGACTTGGCCTCAACCTCTACTCCCTGAATTCTGAGACAAATCTCGGGATAGGTGATTTCGGAGACCTGAATGTGCTGGTCAAGCTCGTGGGTGATGCAGGAGGCGATTTTCTTTCCATAAGCCCCCTTCATATGATACCGAACCGCGTTCCCTTCGGTGTAAGTCCCTACTTTCCCCTGAGCAGGCTCTATATAAATCCCATATACATAGACCACAGGGCCCTGGTGAGCCTCGAAGGCTCGGAGGAGGCTCAGAGGTTAATGGATTCAGCTTACTTTAGGCTTGAAACAAAGAGGCTGAGGCTGTCCAGGTTCATAGACTACGACGGGGTGTACAGCCTCAAGATGAAGATCTTCAGAAGGGCCTTTGATGATTTTTATGAGAGGGAGTATCGTAGGGGCACGGAGAGGGGGAATGCCTTCAGGGAGTTCTGCAGAAGAGAGGGGAAGTCCCTTCATAACCATGCCCTCTTCATGGTCCTGGAAGAAAGGTTCTCTCAGGAAGGGCGTTACCACTGGAGGGACTGGCCCTCAGGCTATCATGATCCGGAGAGTGAAGATTCCAGGGCTGCTTCCATCAGGTGGGAGCGGGAAATCCTCTTCCAGAAATATCTCCAGTGGGTGGCAGAGGAACAGATTTCAGATATCCAGGCCCTTGCCCAGAGGCAGGGGATGATTATTGGGCTCTATACCGACCTTGCCCTTGGCGCACCGGAGATGAGCAGTGAGGTCTGGGGCAGCAAGGGGCTCTTTGTCCGGGGTGTGACTGTAGGTGCTCCCCCTGATGATTTCAGCCCCATGGGGCAGAACTGGGGCTTCCCTCCGCTCAGGCCTGACCGGTTGAGGGAGGCAGGATACGATTTTCTAATAGACCTGCTCAGGCGGAATTTAAGGCGGGGCGGAGCGATCAGGGTAGATCATATGCTCGGGTTTTTCAGGCTCTTCTGGATTCCCGAGGGGTTTGAGCCTGGTGACGGGATATATGTGGGTTATCCCTGGGAAGAGATACTCTCCGTCATCTCCCTTGAAAGCATGAAGGCCCGGGCCGTGGTGATCGGTGAGGACCTGGGGACAGTGGGGGAAGAGGTGAGGGCTGCCCTGCGAAGGTTCGGGATGCTCTCTTACAGGCTTCTGTATTTTGAGAAGGATTACGGAACAGGCGAGTTCCTGCCGCCTGAGGCATATCCTGAATGGGCCCTGGTCTCGGCTACCACTCACGACCTTCCTACCCTTGCGGGATTCTGGATCGGGAGGGATCTTGAGGTGAGGAGGGCCCTTGGCCGGTATCCTGATGAGGAGGGCTTTGAAAGGGACCGGCGGGAGAGGGAGTATGACCGGTGGAGGCTCCTGAGGGCGCTTGAGCGGCAGGGCCTGCTCCCTGAGGGATATTCATCTGATCCCGGTGAGACGCCGGAGATGACGGAGGATCTCATCCTCTCCATATACAGGTATCTGGGCAAGACCCCTTCGAGGATGCTCACCGTCAACCTTGACGATATCCTTCTTGTCAAGGACCAGCAGAACCTGCCGGGGACTGTGACCGAGTACCCCAACTGGCGGCGGCGGATTCCCGTAACTGTTGAGGAGATAGAAAAGTCAGGGATAATGGGCAAACTCGGAGGGATAAGGGACAGATAACCCTGTTTGACAAACCTTCTTGTTTGACAAACCTTCTATTGTTCCGTTAATATAACCTCCTTACGGCTACAACTGTCCGATAAAGGGCCTTTCAGAACAGGGGCTCCAGTCCCC
>CAZITN010000073.1:0-13058 GCA_964542175.1 uncultured Thermodesulfovibrio sp.
TCCAGATTATGCCAAAGGGTGGAAACTCCGGGCTTTAGCCCGGGGAGGATTCATTTTGATACCCGCGGCCGGTTAGTGTATAATATCCTTTCTTTTCATATTCACAGGGTGATTTCATGGAGGTGATTGGTAATGAGCAGAGTTGTGATTATAATGGGTTCAAGGTCAGACCTCAAGTGGTCTGAAGGGATCGAGGAGATACTCCGGAAGCTGGGGGTTGATGTGGTGAAGAGGATCGCCTCGGCCCACAAGACCCCGGAGAGATGCCTCGAGATAATCCGGAGGTATGAGGAGGAGGGGGTTGTCTTCATAACAGTGGCCGGTAGAAGCAATGCCCTTGGAGGATTTGTTGATGCCCAGACGACCTGCCCTGTCATCACCTGTCCTCCCTACTCCGACAGGTTTGCCGGTATGGATATATACTCGAGCCTCAGGATGCCGTCAGGGGTTGCTCCCCTGGTGGTGCTCGAGCCTGAAGGGGCTGCCATTGCTGCAGCAAAGATCATGGGGATAAGGGATGCTTCAGTAAAGGAAGCGGTCTCCCGCTATCATAGGGAGGCACAGGCAAAGATAGAAAAGGACGATCTGGAGGTATGCGGTGGGGAGTGTCAAGGATCTTGAGGTTCTGAGGGAGCCGACTCCGGAGAGGATGGGGCTCGGGAGGTTTCACTTCTCCGACCGGTATTCCGTTTTTGACTGGGGAGAGATGCCTGACCATATCCCCCTGAAGGGGGCTGCCATCACCATAATGAGCGCCCACTTTTTCGAGAGGCTCCAGGATGAAGGTATAAGGACCCACTACCGGGGAGTCGTTGAGGACAATACATGCAAGAGGCTGAGTGAGGTCAGGGAGCTTCCCTCGGTGATGGAGATCGACCTTGTTAGGGTCCTCAAACCCGTGGAGCGGGGAGGTGTCTACGACTATTCCCCTTACAGGACCGAGAGGGGCAACTTCCTCATACCCCTTGAAGTGATATACAGGAACTCCCTGCCTGCAGGGAGCAGTGTATTCAAGAGGATCGAAAAGGGGGAACTCTCCTCCGCCGACCTCGGGATTGATGGTGAACCCGTTCCCGGCATGAGCCTTCCGGTTCCCTTCCTGGATGTCTCGACGAAACTCGAGATTACGGACCGTTACCTCTCCTGGGAAGAGGCTGAAAAAATAGCCGGTCTGGACAGGGAGGAACTGGAGAAGATCAGGGAGTATACACTCAAGATAAACGGGATTATCACCGCTGAATTCATGGCCATGGGTCTCAGGAACGAAGACGGCAAGTTCGAGTTCGGCTTCTCGCCAGAGAGGGAACTGCTTGTTCTTGACGTCCTTGGCACACTTGATGAGTGCCGATTCACATACGAAGGGATGCCGGTAAGCAAGGAGATCGCAAGGATCTACTACAGAAAGACCCCCTGGTTCAGTGAGGTCGAAGAGGCAAAGAGAAGGGACCGGATGAACTGGAAGAGCCTTGTCTCCCGCGGACCCGACCCCCTGCCTCCGGGGTTCAGGGAACTGATCTCCCAGCTCTACATCTCCTCTGCCAATGCCCTGACCGGGAGGGAATGGGTAAAGGGAATACCTCCGCTCAGGACCATTCTCGAGGAGATAAGGGAGTACATCAAGTAAAAACCCACCCCCCCTTCAGAAGGGAAGGCTGTAAAGTGACGCGGGATCCACGCTTATCCCTCCGGCCTTGACACTCAGGTGCAGATGGGGACCTGTGGCCCTTCCGCTCTTTCCGGAAAGCCCGACTGCCTCTCCCTTCTTCACCCGGTCGCCGGGAGACTTCAGGAACGCCGAAAGATGCATGTAAACCGAGTATATTCCACCGCCATGGTCGATGATAAGGGTCTTGCCGCCAAAGTAGAGGTCTTCGGCAAGGACTACCTGTCCGCTGTTTAATGCCCTCACCTGTGTTCCTTCAGGTACCCGGTAGTCCACACCCCGGTGGATGCTCTTCCGGATCCCGTTCATTATCCTCGGTATCCCGAAGACGGAGGTGATTTCCGATTGAACCGGTGCAATAAAAGGCCCCTCCCACTTCGGAGAGGTTTGCCTCCGCCAGAGCCTTGAGAGCATTCTCCTTTCCCTCTCTATCCTCTTCATGGCCTCAGGGCCTGGTTTCACCTTTTCTGGGGGGAGGGAGAGGTGGACCGGCGGGATTCTCCTCTGTCTTATCGTGAGAAATATGGTGGTCTTCCTCTCACCCTCTTCCAGAGTTACGGCATACCGGCCCGGCGGGGTATCAACAGGAACAGGGAGGAGTGCCATGCTCTCGCCGGGAGCAGTGCTGTAGAGCGTGATCCCTTTCCCCATGAAGGAGACTTCAGGGGCGGCGGTGGAGGTTATCTTCAGAAGACAGAGGTCTCCCTGAAGAGGGTCGGCTGGGTAGAGTTTCGTGGTAAGCCCTTCCCCTTTCGAAGGGAAGAGAAAAAGAAATATAACGGCTGTCATCAGGAGCCTCTTCATCTGCCCTATAGTGTAATGCAGAGATGCCTCCACCTTCAAGGTTATTAGAAATTTTTATGGATTTTTAATCATGGTGACTCTTTCGGCCCCCTTGTTTTATCCTACACAGACACGTTAATCCTGTCATTAGTAATGTCAATCAGAACAGGCGGGTCTCTTTCGAAACCGGATTAGATGCGATGTTGTTTTAATTACACAGAAACCTGTCCTGTTCAGTTACAATACATGCATCCGGAAGTTATCGGGAGTAACTATCGGTATCGCTGAAATCCGGATTTCTCCCGAGACCCGCCTGTCTGACGGTATTGATTGATGGCTATACTAATGCAGGCATTAGTAAAATAAGACCATAAGCGGGAGGTGCCATGGAACTGGAGGTTTCTTTCGGGGAGGAGTCAATAACACTGAATGTGGAGAACCCCTTCAGGCTTGATCCTGAAGAGGTGGGCGGAAAGATCCGTTCCTTTGCAGAGGAGAAGGGCCTGTCCCTTGACGGACTTGACATAGAAGGGCTCCTCCCGAAGATGGTGAAAGGGGTCTATGGGTGTGAGGAGGGCTGTCCTGCCGATGCCAGGAGGCTTGTCACAGAGGGCTACAGGGGGTTCGGACTCGAATATATCGAAGGAGGGATTCTGAAAGCCGTGGCTGAAGGGACTGAGCCAGCCTTTTCCATAAAGGTCTTCCCTGAATTCTGACCCTACCGGGTAGCCTCTTCTGTCTCAGAGAGCCCCTTCAGGGCGACACTGTTTCTGGGATCATACTGGAGGGCCTTCTCGAACTGTCTTCTCGCCCTCTTCTTAAGCCCTGCCTTCAGATATATGTTGCCTAAGTTGGCATAGTGCCTGGCCTTGTAGGGTTCCAGCCTTATGGCCTGGAGTATCGCCTCTTCCGCCTCCTTCAGTCTCCTGGGCTGATTGCAAAGTGAGAGTCCGAGATAGCTCCAGTAAAGCGGCCTTTCCGGGTCAAGGCGGGTCGCCCACCGGAATGCCTCTGAGGCCTGCCAGTAATTTCCTTCCTTGTATTCGTGCATTCCCCTCCTGTACTGTTCATAGGCCATTGTCTGGTTATCTACGGGTTCAACCTCATTCTCTGATTCTTTCATGGCTGGTTTTGACGTTGCCACTGCTCCGTCCTTGAGGGAGTTATATGCCTTTGTGATGGCGTCAAAAAGAACGGTCAGTTTGCTCTTTACACTCTCGTGCTGGATATTGAAGAACCGGTCAGGATGGAATTTTTTTGCAAGTTTATAGTACCTCTTCTTGATCTCAAGGGGAGTTGCATTATCGGAAATCCCGAGGAGTTCTGACGGCGACAGTTCATGGAGCCTGCTGAATAGTTCCTCTGCCTCCTTCACGAACTCTGCCTCTTCTTCATGGATACTTGCAGTGAGATCCTCGATATTTATGCTCTCTGTCCCGTCTTCCTTTTCAGTGAGTTCGAGTATCCCGATTGAGTAAAGGATATAGAGGGACTTAAGGGCAGGGAAGGAACCCTTCGAGAAGGTGTTGAGTATCTCTTCGATCGTCCGGTTACCGTTTGCGAGGGAGAGGATCTCCTTTTCATCGGGCCCGAAATCTATCTCCTGGAAGAGCCTTCTCGGGTCACTGCTCAGACGGAGCCTCTGCTTCATATCAGGCATCTCCCGTTTGATCCTGGTCCAGTTGTTGATCCGCCTGACCCCTTCAAAGATGAGCTTGCCCATGCTTATTTTCAGGGTAATCACTTCGTCTTCGGGGACGTCACCGCTTATGAACTCGTACTGACCGCTTTCGAGCTGGAAGAGGCTGCAGATGATCTCCTGGACCTGGTACTTTACCCCCCAGAAGAGGTCCTTGGGAGTGAGGTAGCCGAGTTCAACGAGTATGGCGCCCTGTCTCTTACCGGTCTTCTTGAGCATTTCCACGGACCGGTTGTACTGTTCGAGATTTATCTTGCCGGCCTTCAGGAGCATCTCGCCAAGGCGGTCGTCCTCATAGGTTGAAGAGGCGAATATGGCGTTACCCTCAATCAGGTACATCCTCTTTTCAAAGGCCCCGGTCCGGACCCTGAGTGTTCCCGTTGCCCTGATCGAGTTCAGGTGTACGAGTATGGCCGGAAGGCTCTGTTCTTTAAGGTCTCCCTTCAGCGGTATCTCATCCAATATTGTTTCCCTCCACCTGGCTTTTCAGTGTCTCAAAAATGCCGTCAGGGTCTTAAACCCTCACCGGAAGGAGCAGAGGGGACGTCCTGAACCGTCTCAGCCTCTTGACCTTTCTTCTCCCCCGGGGGGCTCCCGGGAGGGCTTTCCCCTCCTTCGGTCTCCTTTTCCCCTTCAGTGCACTTCATGGCATCTATCCGGAGTGCTTCCATCTTTATCCTTAATGAGTCAATCTCAAGTGTGAGGGACTCTATCCTTCTTTCCGACTCAACGAGCTTTTTGTTAAGACTGACAGAATAGGCCAGTGCCCCCAGCAGAAGGACGAGCAGGAGGATTATTGCCACGCCCCACCTTCTCCCCCGGGTCTGTACTAATTCAAGATCCTCTTCTAACCTGGTCTTTTCAGTCAATGGTATCGTTTAACCATGAAGCGGTATATCTCACAGTCCTGGTCATCAGGGTCTATGCCGGCCTTCATCTTGGCTATCCGGAGCTGCTCCTCCACACTCCCCACCCCCTCGATGTCCGGGAGCAAAAGCCCCTTTAAAGGGCCCTTTTTCACAATCACTCCATAGCGCCTGTGATCGAGTTCCTCCATGCTGGATACCCTCTCAGGCTCTGTAAGTATATCAACTGAACAGGTGATTTCGTCAAGTTCATGGAGACTGACGGGGGGGAATCTCGGGTCCTGGGTGGCAGCAGAAATGGCATTTCTGATCACCTCTTCGGCGATGCTCGGTGTGGTGGGGAGGAATGTCCCGATACAGCCTCTGAGCTGGCCCCTCTTCTTCAGGGATACAAACACCCCTGCCCTCCCTCTCATCTCCTCGGGAAGATCGGAGGGGGGGGATATTATCTCCCTCCGCTGGAGATACTCCCGGATCGCCCTTCTTGCAAGGTCCACAATGGGATGCATCATCTGCTCCTTTGGAGGGAATAGTCGGCAAGACAGAGGAGTGCCTCCTTCCCCTCTGAATCAGGTAAGATCGCAATCTCCGATTTTGCCTCTTCAAGCAGGCTTCTTGCCTGGGATAGTGATTCTTCAAGGATATTGTAACGTTCAAAGAGTCTGTCAAGAAGGATGAGTGCGTTCCCGTTTGAATTTTTCCTCTCGGTGATGATTCTGCTGACAGCCTCCTTTTCATCTTCGGAACAGGTGCTCAGGAGCCTTATGAGCGGCATGGTGATCTTGCCCTCCCCAAGGTCCTTCCCGAGCTGTTTCCCAAGTTCGTCCTGGTCTGCCATGTAGTCGAGTATGTCGTCGGCCATCTGGAAGACCATCCCTGTTTTCATTCCGAACCTGCCGAGGGCCTCGGTCTCTTCGGGAGAGGCCTCTCCGAGGATCGCACCTATCCGGCAGGCAGCGGAGATAAGGGAGCCTGTCTTGGCTCCTATAATCTGGTAGTATTCCTCCATGGAAGTCTCAGGGTCACCTATCCTGCCTAACTGGAGGATCTCTCCTTCGGTCATCCTGGTGGTCGCCCCGGCAAGGGCCTCCATTATCTCCTGGCTTCTGAAATCAACGGCCTGCTTCAGTGCCCGGGAGTAAAGAAAGTCTCCCACAAGTATCACGACCTGGTTGCCCCAGACCGTATGGGCCGTGGGGTTGCCTCTTCTCAGGTCGGCTCCGTCAACCACATCGTCATGGAGGAGGGATGCGGTATGGATAGCCTCGATGATGGCTGCCAGGGATATCCTGGAAGGGGAGGTGCATCCCTTGAGTTCAGCACTGAGAAGGAGAAAAAGGGGCCTGAGCCTCTTGCCGCCACTCCTGACAATATGCCTGCCTATTTCAGGAATCAGGAACGCCTGGCTCTGAAAGAGCATCAGCAGTTCTTCTTCCACCAGTTTCAGGTCTTCAGCGTGGGAGGTGAAGATATCTTTTACGTCTGTCTGAGGATTATGCATTGGTGAACCATTCCGTAACCGGTTTCTGCAACTGAAGACCGGTTCCAAGGGATACTGAAATGATAGGGAATGGGAGGGGATAAAGTCAATAAGCGGACCTTGCAAAAAGCACCTCCATCCTTCTACACTTAAGATATGAGATACGGTGAAAAGGAGATAAGCAGGGCGGAGATTGAGACCTGGGATAACCCTTCACCGGAACGGGACTACGAGATAGACATATCCTTTCCCGAGTTTACCTGCCTCTGTCCGAGATCGGGGTATCCCGATTTCGCCACTATCCGGCTCAGATATGTGCCGGACAGGAAGATCGTGGAACTGAAGTCCCTTAAACTCTACCTGAACTCCTTCAGGGATGTCCATATCTCCCATGAGGAGGCGACCAACAGGATATTTGAACACCTCTACAGTGCACTTGCCCCACGTTATATGGAGGTCATCGGTGACTTCAACCCCAGGGGGAACGTAAAGACTGTCATAAGGGTAAGCAGTGAAGGTCGCTGAAGGGGGAAGTGTATTGGTATATTGGTGTATTAGGTTATTAGGTTATCAGGTTACTAAGCCTCAACCTTAACCTGTTTTTTTGCTGTTTCCCCTCCCCGCTACACGCTATACGCTTTTTTCTTAACCTCAGCCTGCCTTTTATCCTGCCTGGCCATCTTATGCAATACCGGGCTCATGTAAGGCCCTTTGCCCTCTCAATAAAGAGCCTCACCTTTTCCGGGTCCTTCTTCCCCTTTTCGGCCTCAACCCCGCTGCTTACATCCACTGCATAGGGACGGGCCGTCCTGACGGCCTCAGCCACATTCCCGGGAGTAAGCCCCCCGGCAAGTATGACGGGGCCGAAGCGTGCTGCCTCCCTGGCTATCTCCCAGTTGAAACTCTTCCCGGTCCCGCCGGGGACATCGGGATCATAGGTATCAAGAAGATAGGCAGAGGCCCTGAATCTCCTTATCTCCTCCAGTACGGTGACATCCCTCACCCGGAAGGCCTTGATGACCCGGGGGAAGAGGGAAGCTTCCTCCGGAGGCTCATCTCCGTGAAGCTGCACCACGTCCAGCCCCGTAAGTGCCAGGACCTCTCTTATCTCGGCCGGCGGGGCATTAACGAATACCCCTACGGTGGTGACGAAAGGGGGAAGAGCAGAGATTATCTCCATTACCGTTTCAGGGAAGACATGACGCGGACTGCCTTCGTAGAAGACAAAGCCCAGGGCGTCAGCCCCGGCCTCTGCTGCAAACAGGGCGTCTTCAGGGCTGGTGATACCGCAGATCTTGACCTTCGGGGTGGACCGGCCTGCCGTCATCCTATCAGTTCTTCGTGAACCACTACATGGTATCTCTTCTTGAGGGTCTCGATATAGGAGCGGAGGAGTTTCTGTTGCCTGTCCCTGAGCATGGCCTCCTTGAGGGTCTTTACGAATTCCTCGTTACCCTTGAAGTCCTTAAGGTCCGTCCCTGTAAGAATGGGGGTGTCCTCGATGAGTGTTCTGATCTTTTTGATCAGGAGTTCCCTCCGCCTGGTCTCCTCATAGTACCTCGGGCTCATCCGGTTGAGCTGGAGTGTCCTCAGGTAGATATCCTTTCTGAAGACCCCGTTTCTCTGGAAGGTGGGGTCACTGGTTATCGCCTCCTGGAGCTCTTCATCAGAGACCCTTATCCCCAGGTCCGATGCCTTCATGGCAAGGAGCCTTCCTTCAAGGATCAGGTCAAGGGCCTTCTCCTTGAGCTTCAGTTTTTCCTCCATCTTCTGGTCGAACTTCTCCTTGTATATATCCCTGTAGAAGTCCCTGAGCCTGTCATAGGTACGCCAGTACTCATCGAGATAGATCCTCCCTGTTTTGCCTATCTCCACAAGCACGGGCTGGGAGTTCCTGTCAATGGGGCCGATGTAGAGAAAGACGAAAGAGATTATCACGAGAAAGAAGAAGATGTAGAAGAACTTTGCATGTTTCCTCATGAAATGGAGCATATCAGTTTACCTCCTGGGTTATTTTATCTAAATTGAACGGTTCTGATGCTGCCATTGTTAAGGCATTCTTCCCGGGCAGGTGGAGGCGGGGAGTAATCCCCATTTCAGCAATACCGCAATCTCAGAACATCAACTTCCGGTCTTCCACCAGCGAGCTAATAACCATTCTCCTGTTTATATTTTATACTCATTGCATTAAA
This sequence comes from uncultured Thermodesulfovibrio sp., assembly GCA_964542175.1. Classification (GTDB taxonomy): domain Bacteria; phylum Nitrospirota; class Thermodesulfovibrionia; order Thermodesulfovibrionales; family JdFR-85; genus WFTX01. The sequence continues at coordinate 8,684 of CAZITN010000073.1, forward strand.
TGGGGTTACGAGACGCCTTAACCTGCCCTGCTTATGATAAATCGCTCAATGAAGATTTGAGTAGATTCAGTACCTTCCTTCAAAGTAGTCTGTCAGGATCTCCCTGTGATCAAAGGCGATCTCATCAGGGAGGTTCTCCCTTCTGAATATTCCGACCTCTCCGGCATCGTCACCCGCCCTGGGTGTCCCTTCAGCCCTGGCAATATAGACGGTGGTGATTGTATGAAACCTCGGGTCCCTGCCTGGCCCGGAATAGGTATGAAACTGCCTGATCAGTTTTACCTCGAGACTGGTCTCTTCCCTGGCCTCCCTTACGGCCGCAGCTTCGAGGGACTCACCGTAATCGACAAAACCACCGGGCAGTGCCCACCCCGGCGGCGGGTTTTTTCTCTTTATAAGGATAATCCCTCCGTCCACCTCGATTATCAGATCAACAGTAGGGAGGGGGTTACGTCTATCGCTCATAGAGGTCTGTCTTCTTCGCTCCTTGCACTGGGGATGGTGAAATGCCCCTCGGGAATGATCGTTGAGACCGCATGTTTGTAAATCATCTGGACATTGGCCGCATCCTTCAGGATGATTACAAAATTGTCGAACCCCTTGATAGCGCCCTTCAACCTCACCCCGTTAGTGAGATAGACCACCACCGGGGTCTTTTCCTTCCTGAGTTGATTCAGAAAGAGATCCTGGAGGTTCTGATTTTTTCCTGGCATGGCGGACTCCTTTTTTCCTGTTATTTTAGCATAAAAGGTCTTTTTATGCATCGGGGTCCGAAAGATCGAAAATCTTCTTTCCCTCAGTGTACTGCTTCACCCGGTAATGTGTGATGTTGAGCATCCTTGAGATTATCTCATTGATCCTCCCGCACTGGGATTCAAAGATCCGGAGTTCCTCATCAAGGGGTTCACCTTTCATTGTCTTCTCCCTTATGACAGGTATGAGCGTCATGATTACCGAGAGGGGCTGGCGCATCTCATGGGCGGTTGCGCCAGCCAGTTCGACTGTGGCCTTGAGTTTCTCCCTTGTGGCGTCATGGAGGATCTTCAGCTTTCCGTAACTTATCTCACGGGTATCATCCCTGATGTCCACCTCCGAGACCGTGAATATATGGCCGTTGTACTCCACCTCCTCGCCGGAGGGGGCTGTGAGGAGATCCCTGAGCTGATCTTCCTCTACCTCGTCCATCCTTCTGTCAATGAATTCCTCTGTCTCCCTGCCCAGAAATCTTGCAAAGGCAGGGTTCACCATCTCGATGTAACCCCTGTGGTTTATGATCACGATCCCGTCCACAATATTCTCTATTATCCTTGCATCCCTTGCCGAGAGTTCCCTCAACTGGGCATTCAGCCTCCTGACAGACCGGAAGGCATCACTGATCTTCTTTGAAAAAAAGATGGTAATGGCAAGAACGAAGAGGAGTATGAAGAGGCCGAAGGTCCCGAAGCTGAGGGCTGACCGCTTTACCTGGGCGGCATAGAGCCTGTCGGCAAAGTCCACGGGGATGTCAATGCTCAGGCCGGCGGTGAGGTTCCGGTGACAGCGGAGGCAGTTTTCCTGCATCTGTACAGGGGCGATGTACCGGAAGTAGCTCTTTCCTGATATGGCTGCCTCCTGGTACTCTTCCGTAACTGATCCATTCCTGAACTTCCTCAGGGCCGAGAGTTCCCACCTGTCGGGGTTGGGCAGGCGGCTCTGGGACTCGAGACTTGTAAGGTGAAACCTGTAGGTCGCCCTCTTTCTGAGAAGGGTGTTCAGCCTTGGGCCGAAGATGGCAGGGTCCACCCTCACATAGGTCTTGCCCATTATGGAGAGGAGGTTCCCCCTCTCGGCATGCTCCGTTATCTCCACATAGTATCCGTTGTGGCTTGACCGCCAGATCGGTGATGTGACTATATGCTGAAAGAGCGCCCTTGCGTATAGCAGTGTGTTTTTCTGCTGTATATCGGCTATGCTCTTTTTCTCCCAGTGGATGATGGTAAGAAAGAGCCCTGCAAGGACGATCATCAGGGGAAGGCTCAACAGGAGGGCGAGCTTTACGGGACTTTCCGGATAATTGATCCAGCGGAAGGGGCCCCTTTTCCCCCTGTTCTCCGGTGTCATCAGAGGACTCCTCCGATCCTTTCCGTCAGAGAAATGATTTCGGAATGTTTAAGCCTGAAGGAGGCCCGGTTAACCACCAGCCTTGCCGTTGACTCCATGATGGTCTCGACCTCCACAAGCCGGTTGGCCTTCAGTGTCCGGCCCGTCGAGACCAGATCCACTATCGCATCGGCCATCTCTATGAGGGGGGCAAGCTCGATGGAGCCATAGAGCTTGACGATCTCCACTTCCCTGCCAGTGATGGAGAAGAAAGACTCCGTTATACGCGGGTACTTTGTCGCCACCGTAAGCGGGCCCGGTATCCCGCCGGGCTCCTTTCCCTCAGGAGCGGCCAGGACCAGCCGGCAATAACCGATTCCGAGGTCAATGGGTTCGTAGAGGTCGGGCCGCTGCTCCTCAATCAGGTCCTTGCCGGCCACTCCCATATCGGCCCCGCCCCGTTCCACAAAGGTGTTTACATCCTGTGAGCGGATCACGAGTATCCTGAGGGCCCTGTCTGAGGAGTGGTGGATGAGTTTCCTGCTTTCCTCCACCTTTCCCCTGAAGCGGATCCCGGCCTTCTCGAGAAGTCCAAGGGTCTCTGTCAGCAATCTTCCCTTTGGTACGGCTATGGTTATCATGGTTCTTCCCGCTCCCTTGTTATAAGGGCTCCGAGGCCCCGGAGTTTCTTCTCAATCTCTTCGTAGCCCCTGTCTATATGGTAGATCCTGTTTATCTGGGTCCTGCCCTCGGCCCTGAGTGCGGCCAGGACAAGGGAGGCGCTTGCCCGGAGGTCCGTTGCCATAACAGGGGCTCCCTTCATGGTCTCCACTCCCTTGACAGTCGCAGTGGAGCCCTCGATGCTTATGTCCGCCCCCATCCTCCTGAGTTCAGCCACATGCATGAACCTGTTCTCGAAGATGGTCTCCCTGATTATGCTTGTCCCCCGTGCAACGGAGACAAGGGCCATGAACTGGGCCTGCATGTCCGTGGGGAACCCGGGGTAGGGCAGGGTCTTGAGGTCTGAAGAGCGGGGCCGTTCAGGCCCCTCCACAAGGAGGCCCTCTTCATCCACTCTTATGGAGATACCCGTCTCTTCAAGCTTCATTATGACTGCTTCAAGGTGATCGGGGATTACATTCTCTATCCTCACCCTTCCCCCGGTGATCCCGGCAGCGGCTATGAATGTTCCTGCCTCTATCCTGTCAGGTATGACCCTGTACTCTACAGGCCTGAGTTCCTCCACACCTTCTATCTCTATCTCCGGAGTGCCGAGTCCTGAAATGCGCGCTCCCATCCGGATGAGGGCCTCTCCGAGATCAACCACCTCAGGTTCACAGGCCGCATTCTCGAGCCTCGTCGTTCCTGATGCAAGGGCTGCAGCCATCATAAGGTTCTCTGTCCCTGTAACCGTGGGGATGTCGAAGTAGATCTGGGCTCCCCGGAGCCTCCGGGCACTGGCAATCACATAACCGCCCTCAAGGGTTATTTCCGCTCCCATTTTTGCAAGACCCATGAGGTGGAGGTTGATGGGCCTGGCCCCGATGGCGCATCCCCCCGGGAGTGAGACCCTTGCGGTCCCGTACCGGGCGGTCAGTGGGCCCAGTACAAGGACAGAGGCCCTCATCGTCCTTACAAGGTCATAAGGGGCTTCAAAGAGAGAGAGGGCCTCCGTTGAGATGGAGAGGGTGTTTCCGGAATGCTCGAAGGTGCCTCCCATGTTCGTGATAAGCCTCCCCATGGTCTTTACGTCCCTCAGGCGGGGGACGTCCATGAGGACGGAGGTCCCGCCTGTGAGAATGGTTGAGGCGATTATGGGAAGGGCGGCGTTCTTTGCCCCGGAGACCCTCACTATGCCTTCAAGGGGTCTTCCGCCTTCTATGATGAACCTGTCCATGGAAAATTATAACTGGTTTATCCGGGTTTTTTGTGGAAAGTCTCCGGATTTCTCCCTTGTCAGGCAGATTCAGTATGATATTTAACCATCCTGTTATATAAATTGTTCCTGGGAGGCAGGATGTGGTCGATACGACTAAGTGTCCTAACGGAGCCTTCCGGCAAGACACCGCTGGTCATTGAATCACTGGTCAGTAAGTCATTGGTCAATGGTTGTTTCCCACCTTCATTCATTCCCGCTTCTACGCATTCACGCATTCACGCATTTCTCACCTTATACTCTTCTCCCACCCCCACTTTTTTCTCAGCCTTAGCCTGTTATTTTAGTCTCCTACCACCTTATGTTTATGTAATGTCACATCTGTACAAAATAATTTTATGGAGAGGCGGCAAGGCTCCA
>CAZITN010000074.1:0-5323 GCA_964542175.1 uncultured Thermodesulfovibrio sp.
ATGCATCAGTGGGCAGGAGAGGAAGATGTTAAGAAAGTGGAGGATATCATCAGGAGGATGGGCCTGAAACCTGTCCCGATCCCCGGCGCCGAGAGGACCGCCATCGGGGTCATCGGGAATCAGGGATGGGTGGATGATCAGCCCCTCCAGGAAGTAAAGGGGATGAGGGAGATCATACATGTGACCAAGCCCTACAAGCTGGTAAGCCGGGATTTCCATCCGAGAAATACTGTTATCCGTCTCGGCCGGGGTGTGAAGATCGGGGGAAAGGCCGGCTTTCTTGTGATGGCCGGCCCCTGTGCGCTTGAGAACAGGGACCAGGTCTTCAAGACAGCCCGTTTTCTCAAGAACCTGGGAGTAAAGCTGCTGAGAGGGGGAGCATACAAGCCAAGGACAAGCCCTCACAGTTTTCAGGGGCTGAGAGAGGAAGGGATAGCAATCCTCCGGGATGTCTCCAGGGAGGTGGGAATCCTGACCGTAACAGAGGTAATGAGCCCGGAGCATGTGGAGTTTGTGGCCGAGAATGTGGATGTCCTCCAGATCGGAACGAGGAATATGCAGAACTTTGACCTTCTGAGGGAGGTGGGCCAGACGAAGAAACCCGTTGTTCTTAAACGGGGGCTTTCAGCCACCGTTGAGGAGTGGCTCGCATCTGCGGAGTACATCCTTCTTGAGGGGAACCCCAATGTGATCCTCTGCGAGAGGGGTATAAGGACCTATGAGCGGGCCACAAGAAACACGGCAGACCTCTCGGTCATCCCCCTTGTTAAGGAGTTCTCCCATCTGCCCGTGATATTTGACCCAAGCCATGCAACTGGAAGAAGGGGGCTCGTCCCGCCGATGACCCTTGCGGCGGTGGTAGTTGGTGCCGACGGGGTGATGATTGAGGTTCATCCAGATCCAGAGGCTGCGCTCTCCGACGGACCCCAGTCCCTTGACTTCAAGTCGTTCAGGAAGTTGTACAGGAGACTGAAGAAACTGGAAGAGTTTATGAGAAAGGCGTGATGGTTCTCTTCCATACCTGTTAGAATGATCAAAATAGAAGAACGGGAGGCGGCGTATCTCCGGAAACACAATGCAACCAGCGGGATTTAGGAAAGAGATTCTCCTGTTCGAAAAGGCAGGTGAAGGCGTCTCATAACACCCATTTAATGCAATTAGGATTGAGATCGGGGAAAACAGTTTCTGCTCAGTGAATAGAGGGACGACTGGCAGCGGGTGTTTTGATTATGCGGTATTGCCAAAATGGGGTTATTCGCCGCCTCCACCCGCCTCTATGTTACGAGGAGAAACTATATTGATGTTTTCTTCGCATACGCTCCTACAAACAGATAGAATTCTATTGTCAGCAGTGATCATCTCCGTTTTTCCCTTATCAGGAGTGGCCTGAGTTCAGCTGCCCTCTGGCGGGCATGTCTTCCGAGTTCGGAGTAAGGATCGATCCGGACCTGCAGGGTGTACTCCCTGTATGCAGAGGGGTAGTCGTAGAGGGCGTCATAGGCAAGGCCGAGATAGCCGTGGATTTTCCTGTGCCGTGGTGCTGCCTGTTCAAAGGCCTTGAGGTGGGGGATCGCCTTTCTGTATCTTCCCATCTGGAAGTAGGAGAGTCCGGTATAGTAGTTTGAGACAGGGCTTCCCGGGAAGAGAGAGAGGCTTCTCCCCAGGTGACGGAGCGCACCGCTATAGTCCTTTCTCAGATATGAGAGTATTCCGAGGCCCTCATGGGCGGGCTGGTAGTTTCCATCCTGCCTGAGGGCCTGTCTGAAGGCACTTTCGGCATCAGGGTATCTCTCGCCTTTCAGGTGGATATTTCCAAGGAGGTTATAAAAGGGTGCCTGCCGGTCATTCATCTGGATCGCCCTTTGGAGATAGTCCTCGGCCTCCTTCAGGTTCCCCTTCTCATATGCGACGAGTGCCCTGTCATAGTGATGGTAAGCCCTGTCAACTTCCCGGAGATCCCGGGTCATTTTCAGGAACCGCTCCCGGTTAATCCCGTCACCCCTCAACTTCTGCTTCCTTTCTTTTATTATCCTTTTTATCTCGGAAAGCCTCACCTCTGTGCGGGGGTGTGTGGAGAAGAGTTCCGAGAGGAAGTCTCCGCCCCTGGACTTCCTGCCTACCCGGTCGAGATACTCCCTGACCGCCTTTTCAAGGGTTTTGTGTGCCTTGAGGGCCTCTTCGGGCCTGTACCCTGCCCGGCTCATGTATTCAAGTCCGAGCCGGTCTGCCTCCAGCTCGTCGTCCCTGCTGAATTTAAGGAGGAGAAGGGAACTGCCGAGTGCCCCAAGCCCGAGCACCAGGTCGGCACCATCCTTTCCTGAAAGAGCGGCTGCAGTACCCACAAGGAGTCCTGATACGAGGACCTGGCTGGTATAATGACGGGCAGAGTGACGTGCTGCCACATGGCCCATCTCATGGCCCATCACAAAGGCGAATTCAGCCTCGTTTTCCAATTCTGCAAGAAGGCCCCTTGTGATCGCCACATGACCGGGGATCGCCCAGGCATTGGGTATGGAACTGTTCTGTATTACAAAGTTTACAGGCAGGTTGGGTCTGTGCGAGACGGAATTAAGCCTTTTTATAATCGATGTCAGATACCGCTCAAGAGGGGGGTCGTGATATATCCCTCCACCACCGACCTCGCCCCACAGGGCACCAGGATACATTTCTTTGCCCCACCTGAGTTCGTCCTCTTCTGAAAGAAGTATCAACTCCTTCCTGCCGGTGACGGGGTTGACCGCACAGGAGCCAATAAACAGGAGTACAAGAAAAAGGGCTATTGTTTTCTGAAACATATATGGTATGAGCCTGTTACGATTCATGGTCTTTTTACTGCTGTTCAATTAAACTTAAACCATACTCCCAACTCTACCACGAAGAACACGAAGGTATAGAAGTTTTTTAACCCCCTTTTGCTCTGTGTCCTTTGTGCCCTCCGTGGTTTAATTTCTTTTAGTCTTTCTTTAAATACAGTATGCCGCTCCAGTTTATTTACCAATGATGCCTGATTAAGGTTATTATTAAATTTGCTCTCTCACTCTTCAGCCGGATTGAATATTCGATAGACAGCGGAGAAGTCAAGATCTCCAAGGCGTTCCCTGATAGCCAGGCCATAGAGTTCCTTGGTGATGCTTCCGGTAAAGAGAGGCCTTCTGAGGCTCCTTGCCAGATCCTGCAGGTAGTGGAGATCCTTATGGATAAGGGCGGATGAGAAATGGGTGGAAAAGTCGCTATTGAGGAGCTTGGTCTTCTTTGCATTCAGTACGAGGGAATCACCTCCTCCTGCTGAGAGGATGTCGAGTACAAGCCTTTTCTCCAGCCCTGCCGCCTCTCCGAGGCTGACTGCCTCGGCAAGGGTGGTCATAAAGGTCCCGAGGACAAGGTTGTTGATCAGCTTCATCTTAGTGGCAAGGCCAGGCTCTCCAAGATAGAAGACCACCTTGCCTATCTTTTCAATTACAGGAAGGGCCTTCCTGTATGCCTCCTCTTCACCGCTTACCAGGACGGTGAGCATCCCCTTTGATGCGGGTACCACGCTTCCCAGTACAGGGGCCTCCAGATAGGTCGCTCCCCTGTCGGAAAGGAGGTTGTAAAATTCGGCCACCCTTTCGAAGTGGTTTGTTGTTGTATCCAGAACTATCCTGCCTGAGCAATCACCGGCAAGCAGCCCCTCTGAAGAGGTTAAAACCTCCTCTACGGCATCGCTGTCAAAGAGGTTCAAAAAGAGCAGGTCTACCTTGCCGATGAGATCGGCAGGTGAATCAGCTACCGGGATCCCGAGACCCTCTGCCTTTGAGGGTGTCCGGTTCCAGACCAGAAGGTCGATCCCTTCCGAGATGAGACGTTCAGCCATCGCCCTTCCGAGATGTCCAAGCCCTATGAAGCCTGTCTTCATGGGTAGCCTCCTTTCCATGGCAGGTGCAGGGAGTTCATATCAAGGTTATCACAGAATGGAGAAAAATTTGAAGAAGGGTGAAGCCGCCATCCTGAAGTATGGCGGCTTCAGGAACGGATTTCAGGGTTTTATGGTGATGTAGATATACCCTCCACCCCTGTAAACAAGGAGGAGAATGCTCTCGTCTTCCTCAATACCTGCGACGACTTCCCTGTAGTCCTTTATCCCTTTGATCGGCTTCCTGTCAATCTCCTGGATCACATCATTCCTCCTGAGGATGCCGTAGGCAGGGCTTTCGTCATCTATCTTGGTAATGAGGACACCCTCAACCTTTTCAGGGATGTCAAGCTTTTCCCTGAGGTCGGGTGTTATCTCCTGTACATAGACACCCTTCATCACATTACTGTATTCTCCCGGAGACTGAGCGGCGAGGTTTTCCGGAAACTCTCCGAGCACAACATAGAGTATACGTTCCTTGCCTTCCCTGATTATCCTGACAGCCACCCTTTTGCCAGGAGGGGTATTGGCGACCATGTTTCTGAGGTTCGTGGAATCCTTGACCTCTTTCTGGTCAAACTCAACAATAAGGTCCCCCCGCCTGAAGCCTGCCTTCTCGGCGGGGCTATCCTTCACCACGTCAGTGACCAGTGCTCCATTGTCTTCCTTGATATCAAAGTGCCTGGCCAGTTCGGGGGTGATGTTCTGGTTGGTCACACCAAGCCATCCCCGTATCACCTTTCCGTGTTCGATGATGCTCTTCATCACCGACTTTGCCATGTTAGAGGGTATGGCAAACCCGATCCCCATGTAACCTCCGCTTGTTGAGAATATGGCGGTATTGATCCCTACCAGTTCTCCCTTGCTGTTTACAAGGGCACCACCGGAGTTGCCGGGATTGATGGCGGCATCCGTCTGGATGAAGTCTTCATAGTCGGTTATTCCCACATTGGATCTTCCGATGGCACTCACGATCCCCATCGTGATGGTATGGTCAAGCCCGAAGGGGTTTCCGATGGCTATTACCACCTCACCAACATGGAGTTTGTCGGATTCGCCTATCTTTATGGCCGGCAGGTCCCCGGCATCTATCTTTATCACAGCAAGGTCTGACTTCGGGTCGGTTCCTATCACCTTCCCCTTGAACTCCCTCTTGTCATAGAGAAGCACCTTTATCTCATCGGCATCCTTGATGACATGATTGTTCGTGAGGATGTAGCCATCAGGAGAGACGATCACACCAGAGCCGAGGGCAGAAGAGCGGTACTTTCTCTTTTCGCCGTTATGCCCGAAACGGTCACCGAAAAACCTCCTGAAAAAGGGGTCATTGAAAAACTCATCAAAGGGGGTCTGCCTTACCGTTAACGTCTTTGTAGTGGAGATGTTCACCACTGAGGGCTTCACCTTTGCTGCCACCTCTGAAAGGGAGGA
>CAZITN010000074.1:5423-12514 GCA_964542175.1 uncultured Thermodesulfovibrio sp.
ATTTTTATTTTACAATTTTCATGCCTGTAGGTGAAAGGGGAGAGGAATGCAGGTTGTATGAAAGGATTGCCAGGCCATTCGGGCATGGCATGGCAGAATTGAAAAATCCTGAAAGGGGAAAGGAGTCCTCAAATGGAGAAAGCAAGGCCATTTCAGAGAGGTTGCCACTCCTGGGGAAGAAAGAGCTTTTCATAGGTCATAAGGGCGTATCTGTCGGTCATCCCGGCTATGAAATCACAGACCAGCCTCTCAATGTCAGCCTCCTCCCTGATCTGGAGGTCCCTGAAGACCTCCTCGGGGTGTTCAAAGAAGTGGCTGTAAAGGTCCGTGAGTATCTTCCTTGCCTTCCTGAACTCCTTTTTTGTGACCTCACTCTCATAGACTCTTTCATAGAGGAAGTTTCTGAGACCGTACATCGCCTCTGCTGTCGTTTCGGAGATTGCGATCTGTTCGTAGTCTCTCCCTATGGTCTCACAGATCACATCCTTTACCATGGTATCTATTCTCTTTGAGTAGGTGTTTCCGAGGGTTTCTGTCACGATCTGGGGGATCTCATGCTTCCTGACAACGCCTGCCCTCAGAGCATCGTCGAGGTCGTGGTTAAGATAGGCGATAATGTCTGAGACCCTGACCACCTGGCCCTCGAGGGTGCTTGCAAGGGACTCCTTCTCCTTGGGGATGATCTTACCCTTACCCTTTGAATGGGTCGCTATTCCATTTCTGACCTCATGGGTGAGGTTAAGTCCCTTCCCCCCCTTTTCTAGGAGATCCACGACACGGAGGCTCTGTTCGAAATGATCAAAACCTCCCGGGTATATCTCCCTCAGGACCGACTCGCCTGCATGTCCGAAAGGGGTATGCCCGAGATCATGCCCGAGGGCGATGGCTTCTGTAAGGTCTTCATTCAGGCGGAGAGCCCTGGCAATGGTACGGGCGATCTGAGAGACCTCAAGGACATGGGTTAGCCGGGTTCGGTAGTGGTCTCCCCTGGGGGCGAGAAAGACCTGGGTCTTGTGCTTGAGCCTCCTGAATGCCTTTGAATGGATAATCCTGTCCCTGTCCCTCTGAAAACAGGTCCTGATTATTCCTTCCTTTTCCTTCCGTGATCTTCCCCTGCTCCGGGAACTGAGTGTGGCCCTGGGATGGAGGGTCTTGGCTTCTATCTCTTCTGTCTGTTTACGGATGGTCATCTGAGAGGTGGTGCCGAAGGGGGGATTCGAACCCCCACGGGTCTCCCCATACGCCCCTCAAGCGCACGTGTCTACCAGTTCCACCACTTCGGCTCATTGATATTATCGCCCAGATCCGGTTTGCATGTCAATACCTCCACGGATATCCATTAGCGGTAACTATACAATGGTTTCCTTAAACATCTATAATAAAAAATCATGTCCAGGCAGATACTTGTGATAGATGACGAGCAGGATATCCGGGACCTTGTCTCCTACAACCTCGAGAAGGAGGGATTCAGGGTATCAACCCTGAAAGACGGAGAGGCAGCCCTTGAGATTATAAGGAAGGAAGGTGCCGATCTCCTGATCCTGGATCTGATGCTTCCGGGGATTCAGGGCCTGGAGCTCTGCCGCATATTGAAGAAGGACCCTGCTACCGAGGGGATACCCATAATCATGCTGACGGCAAAGGGTGAGGAGATGGACAGGGTGCTTGGCCTGGAGATGGGCGCTGATGATTACATCACAAAACCTTTCAGCCCGAGGGAACTGGTTGCGAGGGTGAAGGCGGTCCTCAGACGGGTAGAGAGGTCTGCTCCGGATGGGGATGTGATAAGGATTGGCGAGATAGTAATCAACCCGGCGACGTACCAGGTTTTTAAAGGTGGGACGGAACTCAGGCTGAGTGCCACTGAATTCAGGCTCCTTCAGTACATGACAGAGAGGAAGGGGCGTGTCTTTACACGGGATATGCTCCTTGATGCAGTCTGGAAGGGTGAGGCATTCGTGGAGCCACGGACGGTTGATGTTCATATCCGGAGGCTGAGGGCCCAGATTGAGGACGACCCTTCAAGGCCGGCCTATATCAGGACCAAACGGGGGGTTGGATACTATTTGGAAGATCCCGGGAACTCGCGGAAGGACTGACGTGGGAGAAGACGGGCTGAATGGAAGAGGTGGACATGATCGATGTGGATTAAAAGGATTGTAAGAACCATCATCCTGTCCGTGGCCTGGGGACTCCTTGGCTCCATAGTGATTGTTTCATTTGCTATCCCGGACGTGGGATGGTCATGGCAGAGCTTCATTCCCATTTTTATCAGCCTTTCTGCTCTCTTTGTGATATTCAGCACGTTCCTTCTTGTAAGGGAGTGGAGACAGGGGCGGAGGCTCCGGGAGATCGCCCGGTTTATGAACGGCCTCGAGCCTGAAGCGCTTGAGGAGAGGGGCCTTATTCATTTTGAAGAGGACCCTGTCGGGATCGCAAAGGCAGTGAATAACCTCTCCCGGCGTTTCAGCAAGGAACTGGCCAGGAGCCTTGCCGGGAGGGAGCGGCTTGAGGCGATCATAAGGGCTGTTCCTGATGCTCTTCTGATTATCGGGAAGGATGACAGGATAGAGATTGCCAATGAGACGGCAAGGGAAATTTTCAGAGGCGGGGATGCCTCGGGTGACCTGGTTGGACTTTACTATTACGAAGTGGTCAGGAGTCCTGAACTATACAGCCTCATCGACAGGTCAAGGGAGTCAGGTGAATCAGTGGCTGAAGAGTTAAGGGTTGAACTGCCGGAGGAGAGATTCTACAGGGTAATGATCTCACCTCTCAGGTTTGGTGAGAAGGGGGATTCCATGGTGGCCCTCTTTCATGATACTACCCAGATCAGAATGCTTGAGAGGATGAGGACGGACTTTGTTGCGAACGTCTCCCATGAGATAAAGACACCTGTTACTGCCATCAGGGGATTTGCCGAAACACTCCTTGATGGTGCAATTGATGACAGGGATAATGCACTTCACTTTCTCAGGACTATACAGAAAAACAGCGAGAGGCTGAACAGGCTGGTGGAGGACCTCCTCATGCTTTCGAGGGTGGAGCTGGGTGAGATCCAGATCATGAAGGAAGAGGTCGCGGCAGGGGATATCTTCGAACACGTTCTGGAAACACTGAGTGAACGTGCAGCTGCAAGGGGTCTTGACTTCAGAGTTTCATTGCCGGAAGGGGACTTTCGTTTCAGTGCAGACAGGAACAGGACCATCCAGATATTCCTGAATCTCGCTGAAAATGCCATAAAGTTTACTGAAAGGGGAAGCGTTGAACTGGGAGGAGAGAGAAGGAACGGTCGGATAATACTTTATGTAAAGGATACAGGAATAGGCATCCCCAAGGAGCTGATCCCGAGGCTTGGTGAGAGGTTCTTCCGCGTTGACCCTTCAAGGAGCCGGGAACTGGGAGGAACAGGCCTTGGTCTTGCAATCGTGAAGCATCTTGTGAGGGCCCAGGGCTGGGATATGGAGATAAGAAGTGAAGAGGGGAAAGGTACTGAGGTCAGAGTTGTTATCCCAAACGTTACAAGAAAATGAGGTTTGGCAGGGGGCATACCCTCACGGGCCATGCAACGTAATATGTTGTGATACCGGGGGTCTGCTCTGAATTTTTCATTATGAAGCTCCGGTCGTGTCTGAGTAGATGAAGTCTGTTATGGACGGTGCCTTAACAGGCTTGATCAGTTGTATGAAGGATATTTTGAGTAGATAAGGCTGTTCGGTCTCTGCCGAGCCGACACAGGAAAGCGCTTACATGAATCACCATGTATTGATAATGAAAAATTCAGAGCAGACCCCCGGATACAAGACAGTGTGAGAAAACTGCTTGGGTGTACTCACCCTGCTTCCGGGGTAGAATATGCACAGCGAGCGCATAATATACTCAATGCATGGAAAAATGGATTTAATTCCATTCTTGCCTCCAGGTACTCCGTACCTTGCGGCAAGTGTCATTGTCCCGTGGTCTTGCCTGCCCGTATCGTGGCCGCAGGGTTCTTCATTTTATGCAACTGTAAGGTTGCCCTTTCAGAAGATGCCTGAGAGGATAATCTCGGTGAAGTAGGCAAGCCCGATGCAGGCCGGGAGTGTAAGGACCCAGGCAAGAAGGATTTTGCCGGCGATTCCCCAACGGACTGCAGAGAGCCTCTTGGTCGCACCTACCCCCATTATGGTTGTGGAGATTACGTGAGTGGTGCTTACGGGAAGTCCAACATGACTTGCCCCAAGGATTATCGCTGTGGCTGCGGTTTCGGCTGCAAATCCGTGGACAGGCTCAAGTTTGAGCATCTGGACACCGAGGGTCTTTATAACCCGCCAGCCGCCTATCGCGGTTCCGAAGCCCATGGCAAGGGCACAGAGGAGTACCACCCAGAGCGGGACGTCCACAGAAGATATCACCCCTCCACTGAAGAGGGAGAGGGTGATTATTCCCATCACCTTCTGGGCATCGTTGGAGCCGTGGCTGAAGGCCATGAAGGAGGATGAGAAAATCTGTATTTTCCCGAAAATCTTGTTTATAGTGCCAGGGGAATAATTCCCGAAAATCCTCAGCAGAACCTTCATGAAATAGTACCCGAATATGATACCTATTATGGGTGAGGTAAGAAGGGCGGTGAAGACCTTTGTGAGCCCTGCGATGTTGAGTGTACCCATCCCCCCGTGGGCAAGGGCAGCGCCCATCAGACTCCCGATGAGGGCATGGGATGCACTCACGGGAAGCCCCAGTATGGTCATTGCAGAGTTCCAGAGAAATCCTGCAATCAGGGCGCTTGCAACCACAATTTCAGTAACCGCTCCCGGATGCACTATCCCTTTCCCGATGGTCTTTGCAACAGCTGTTGAGATGAGTGCCCCAAGAATATTCATTGAGGCGGCAAGCAGGACTGCCTGGAGGGGGGAAAGTACCCTTGTTGAGACCACAGTGGCGATCGCATTGGCGGAGTCGTTCCAGCCATTGCTAATATCAAAGAGTATGGCAAGGACTATTGTGATGATTATGATTTTAGACATGTTTCAGGACGATACCTTCCAGGATATTGGCCACATCTTCACACCGGTCTGTTGCATTCTCAAGATGCTCCAGAATCTCCTTCCACTTTATAATCCTGATAGGATCGGTCTCCCGCTCGAACATGTTTCCGATAGTCTTTCTGAATATCCGGTCTGCCTCGTTCTCGAGCCTGTTAATCTCGATGCAGAGGTCCTGGACGAAAGAGTATCGCTTTGCTTTGAGTTCAGTAATAGCCCTGTTAATCGCCTTTGTGTTCTCCTTCAGTGAGGAGGCAAGCTCTGCGGCTCCTTCCATCGGTTCGGTGATCTTGAAGAGGAAGAGCCTGTCTGCGGATGCCCAGATAAGGTCTAAAACATCATCTATCCGGCAGATGAGTGCATGGATGTCCTCCCGGTCGATCGGGGTGAGGAATGTCTTGTTCAGCATCCTGATCGCCTCATGCGTGAGGAGGTCGCCCTCATGCTCAAGTTCATGTATCTCCTTGACCCTTCTTTCGAGATCGTCGAAGTTTTCGAAGAGGTCAACGAGTTTCCGTGCAGCCTCAATTAGATTCTGGGACGCCTTTTCAAAGATCTCGAAAAAGTCCAGTTTTTTTGGTAAAATTCCCATTTTAAGCCCCCATCGCTTACTTAATTTTAAACTCAATTTGCGGAAAGAGCATGCCTGCCCCAAACCTGTCAGAATGAAACCTTGCAAGGTGCTTTACCACCGGGTTCAACCACCCCGGAAAGGATAATTCAAACCGGTACCGTAAGTCAATTTTGTCTAAAGATCTATCTTGTCAGGACTCAGGTGTCTGATGATCTTTCCGTCCACCATGTAGATAACCATCTCGGCGATGTTGGTTGCATGGTCTGCGATTCTTTCCAGGTATTTCGAGACATAGGTGATCTTCATCGCCCGCCAGGCTGTCCGGGGGTCCTGGGTGATTATGAAGGTGAGTTCTTCACAGACCATCCCGTTAAGGTCATCCACTTCATCGTCCCTTACAATCACATCAAAGGCAAGCTTCTTGTCTTCCCTTATGAAGGCGTCTATTGCATCCCTCACCATCCCGCTTGCTATGTTTCTCATCTTTGGGATGTCGATATAGGGTTTCAGTACCGGTTCCTTGTTCAGTTCGAGTGCCCGTTCTGCTATGTTTACGGCATTGTCAGCTATCCTCTCAAGGTCGGTGGTAATCTTCATTGCAGTGGTGATGAACCGGAGGTCCTTCGCCATCGGCTGGGTAAGAGCGAGAAGCCGGATGCATTCCTCATCAATCTTCACATCATAGGCGTTGATAATCTGGTCTCCCTCTATCACCTTTCTTGCCAGATCATCATCCCTGTTTACAAGGGAACTTACCGAATAACGGATAGCGGTCTCCACAAGCCCCCCCATCCGGATCAGCATCTCCTTCAGGTGTTTTAACTCCTCTGCTCTTACCGGCATTATCCGAACCTCCCGGTTATGTAGTCTTCTGTAAGCTTCTGTGAGGGGCTTGTGAATATCTTATCAGTTCTGTCAATTTCTATCAACTCACCGAGCATCAGGAAGCCCGTCCAGTCCGATATGCGAGCCGCCTGCTGCATATTGTGAGTGACTATAATGATTGTTACCTCATCCTTGAGTTTTACAGCCAGTTCTTCTATCTTGGACGTTGAGATCGGGTCAAGGGCAGATGTGGGTTCATCAAAAAGCAGGACCTCAGGTTCAACCGCCAGCGCCCTCGCTATCACGAGGCGTTGCTGCTGGCCACCTGAGAGTGCATAGGCGGACTCGTTGAGTTTGTCCTTCACCTCATCCCAGAGCGCTGCATGTTTGAGGGCACGCTCCACCCTTTCAGAAAGCTCTGAGCGTTTTTTGATGCCCCGTAGTTTCAGTCCGTAGGCAATGTTATCAAATATGCTCATCGGGAAGGGAGTGGGTTTTTGAAAGACCATCCCGATCCTGCTTCTGAGATCTATAAGGTCAACATCATCTGAAAGGATGTTCTTCCCATTGAAGATGATCTCGCCACTGTAACGGTTGCCGTGGTAGAGGTCATGCATCCGGTTGAAGCACCTCAGCAGGGTGGTCTTTCCGCAACCGGACGGGCCTAT
>CAZITN010000075.1:0-12261 GCA_964542175.1 uncultured Thermodesulfovibrio sp.
CTTCACCATTGAGCCATTTCACTATTTTACCTCCCGGACAAACCAGACAAACCCGATAAACATGATTAACGCAATAAACCCGACCTACAGACAGACCACATAGGTCATGAGTTTCACACTCCCACCGCCGGTGTATGTAACGCCGTTCTGTCCACGGACGGCACCCCTTACTGTCCAGGAAGAACCGTTGTCAGTTGCCCATGCAGTAAACCCGACAATGGAGTAACCCGAAGCCCCCGCTCTTGCATAGACGGGAGTCACGAATATATACGGCGTAAGCCCTGTCTTGCAGGAAGGTTTGTACACCCTTCCGCCTGAATTGATGATCCCGGAAAACTCGAAGTCGTGGATGTCGAGATTGCTGATGGCATCCTTCAACTTCTGGTCAAACTCGTTCCTCAGGCCGTCGAACATTGCCTCAAGGCCGGGTTTCGGGATGGATGTCGAAACGGTCGTGCCTGCTATAACGGAATTTGGCAACTGGTTGGCGATCATGCCCGTCAGTTCCGCAGGAACATTTGTAACAGTAACGGTAAAGAGATTTGCCGTTGAGGAATAGGAGTATGTTGTCCCGAAGGGGGTCTGGTCAGTAACGCCTGAAGGCAGATAAGGCGGAACCGCAGTTCCGTTCACATCCGCCGGTGGAGACTGGAAATCATTCAGGCTTGCCGGAAAGGCCAGATGGTCGTTGTAGTAGTATCTTGCCGCATCAAGCCTTGCCTGTATGTCCTTCACGGTCTTGTTGATGAGTGCAGAATCAACCCTGTTTTTGACCCACCGGGGCAGGAAGGTCGATGCAAGGATGCCCATTATGAGCATCACAAGAAGGACTTCCAGAAAGGTGAAACCCCTCCTGTCACTGATTGTAATAATGCTTCCTCTCAAAGCCTCCATCGCCTGTCATCCTCCAGTATTGAATGAATGTGACTGTATTGCCCGAAATGCTTATTCCGTTATGATGATTGAACTCGATCAGAAAGTCCGCTGGAAGGCTGGTAGAAACAGCCACACCCTGCCTGAGGCAGACAACCGTATAGGGCTGACTGTTTACGGGGTTTGTTGCTGCACAACCCGCAGGTATCGCGGCTGAACATGTCCGCCTGCGTGTGTAATACTCTGTAATCTTCCTCATGTCCTGATAGACCTCTTCAGCCTGCTGGAGGGTCCTGAATGACCTCTGTCTTGCAAGGCCGATATAGACGGCTGCCATGATGCCCATTATCAGCATCACGGCCAGAAGTTCAAGGTAAGTATGACCTTTGTTCAGTTGCACAGTATCCTTGTTCCCCAGGGACAATTTACGACATCTGAATAACCGATAATCCCGAAATTCGCATAACAGGTTACTGCAAAACCCCTGTTACAGAGATTTCTGGCAACGGCCTGTGTGCATTGGGTTCCACAGTCGCCCTGGAGGTTACTGGCGGCAAGAACAACATAATAACCTCCTCCGCTGCCGGTTGCTCCCACATTGATTCCCTGATAAGGCGCAGGCCAGTTTGTCCACTTGCCAAAAGGGTTTTCCCTCAGCAGGGAGAGAGGCACAACACCGGAGTTGGCAAGGGAACCGGTTGTAAGCCCGGCATAATTCGTCTGTCCCTGCCTGAGCCTCCACTCTTCTACGGCAGTGGCAACCTTCGTCATGGCATCCGTGGAAGCCTCGATCCTGGCCGTATCTTCCCTGCCTCCCTGCCTTGCAAACCAGACCAGGGAAAGGATGCCTATGATTACCAGCACCCCGAGAACTTCGAGGAAGGTGAAACCCCTGCTGTTGATCTTCTCCATGGCCTCACCTCCTGAGACTTGCCTTTGACCTGTGCGGTCTGTCGTTACCTTCTTTCCTGAATCTGCACCAGTCACCGTCTGGAATGATGCGGGCAGAATGAAACTGAAGTTTCTCCACCTCCATACAGTAGAACCAGGCGTCATGTACCTGGCCGTTCTCGTCCGTTACCTTTCCAATCTTTCGGAGATAGTAGTTATCCTCGTCCCTGCAGTTCTCAGAGTATCCCTCAAGCCGGTCTATCGCTTCCTTCAGCAATCCTTCGGGAACCCGGACGAGATCGCCTTTGACGGCTGCATCGGGGTTTTCGCTTTCTGTTATTGCAGGATATCCCCCAAGAGAATACATCTCGTAACCTCTCAGGGTGCAGTCAGTTGAAATCAACTCACAACCGGAATCCTCATAAAAAAGCAGGTAACTGTTCGGCTCATTACAACGCAGAGTTCCATAGACAAAGAGATTGACCATTTTTTCACTCATCTTCTCCTCCGAATGGATGTTCTCGGAAGCGGCTTTCTCTTCCGGGTGCGTGTTTTCCTCGAACCGCTTGAGGTCTTGACAGGCCGTGAAGGCCTCCTCTCCTGTATATTGGTTCTGTGCCTTCCGAGGGCCTGAATGCCGCCAAGCCGTTCAAGACAGCGCATGATGACGGCGTTTCGCCTGAGCTTTCCGCCTGCCACCAGATCAAGGCTGTGTTCCATCTCCTTCGTGAAGTCCAGGTTGAGCAGCCAGGAGTAATTGCTCCTGAGATAACCAATGAGTCTTTCCGCCTCCTGTGTATGTTGCAATGCCTTCTTCTTCCCGTTTGTCCTTACATAACCCCTCTCTCTTATGGTGCTGAGAATTGCGGCATAGGTGGACGGCCTGCCTATACCATGCCTTTCCAGGGTGTCCACCAGGCTTGCATCGTTGAAAGGCGCTGGCGGTTTCGTAAACTTCTTCTGTATCTCAGCCCTGCCTCCCAGAACATCGCCTCTCTTCAGAGGCGGCAGAATCATCTCGTCAGGCTCGCCACCCGTGAGCCTCCTGTAACCGTCAAAGATCAGCCTTTTGCCTGATGCCGTGAAGACAACTCCATTGTTGTCCATGACAACATCCACCTTCTGAAACCGGGCTGGTGACATCTGGGACGCAAAGAACCTTTCCCTGACGAGGGAAAGGAGCCTCCGCTCGTCTTCTGGAAGCCCTCCGGGCATCCTGATGCTCGTTGGCCGGATACACTCATGGGCCTCCTGTGCAACGCCCTTTGCCTCGAAGTTCCTTGCCTTGTAATAGTCCTTTCCAAACTCCTTCAGAATGTAGTCTTTCGCAAGGACAAGACCCTCCTCGCTTATCCAGGGACTGTCACTCCTTATGTATGTCAGCCTACCGGCCTCATATAAACGCTGGGCCACCTTCATTGTTTTTGAAGGCGGCATACCGAATTTCTGATACGCCGCCTTCTGAAGGGAGGATGTGGTAAAAGGCGGGGGAGGGGAGGATGACGTCTTGTAGGATTTCACCTTTCCAACCGTAAAGGCTGTTCCAAGCCTGCCAAAGACCTCTCTGGCTTTCGATTCCGCCTTGTAGATTTCAGGATGGACAGCCCTGAAGGTCTGACCGGCAAAGGCCAGTGTGCTTACATCTGCCTCTATCACCCAGAAAGGCTCCGGCCTGAACGCCTCTATCTCGTTGTTTCTCTCGACAACCAGATTTACGGCAGGCGATTGAACCCTTCCGACGGAATACTTCCCGCCAAGATGCCTGCTTGCTTCAGGCGAGAGAATATAGCCGATCACCCTGTCCATCGCCCGCCTTGCCTGCTGTGCATGGACAAGGTTCATGTCAATCTGCCTGGGGTTCCCCAGACCCCTCATTACATCTTCACGGGTGATGGCATTGAAAGCAATCCTCTTGACCTTGCCCTGTTTCCCCCTGGGAACGAGTTTCCATATGCTCCAGGCAATGGCCTCACCTTCCCGGTCCGGGTCGGTCGCTATGTAAATCTCGTCAGCTGCCCTGATCGCCTGCCTGAGCTCTGATATGGTTTTTTTCTGCTTGGCGGCAATCGGGACATAGGTGAAGTTCAGCTCCTCGTCAATCCCGAAATCGTTCGAAGGCAGGTCTTCTATATGGCCGACAGAAGCCATGATCCTCCAGCCGTTCCCCAGGATTGACCTTATCTTCCTTATCTTGTTTGGACTTTCGACTATCAGAAGTTTCAAGAACGCCTCCCGTTTTTCAGTGCAGAGCCTTCTCCCAACAACCTCTCCGCAACCTTTTCCTGCTTTCTTGCTATCTCCATCCGCTCCTCAGTGCTCTCCGCGAGCTTCTGTTCAGCCAGATTATTGCACAGGAAATTGTATGCCTCCTTCAGTTCCTCAAGTTCGCGCTTCGTATCTTCCAGTTCAGGAGTGGATATCCCCATCTCCTCCATACCCCTTATAGTGGCTTCAGCACGAATAATCCTGTCCCGTAACCCCAGCATCGTCTGGTAGGCATTCTCGGCATATAAGTTGAAATCCATAAGACCTCCAGAAAAATCAAAGGGTTTTTACAAGTAAATAGCAGAGAACATTTGTAATACAACTCATGAATCTCCCTTTCAGGTAGCGGGTCGTTTCCTGCCACTTCGAACGGATGATGCGCCTGGAGGTTGGGGGATATCATCTCCCCTGTTTGCCGGTTCAGGAAAAGCCCTGTGGGTCTTCTCAAGGACTTTCTCTATCCGCTCAATCTTGTCCACGAGACCCCTGAGAAGTGACTCATACTGGTCGGGCCGCTTCTCCGGCGGTTCGGGAAATTCAAGGGTCAGGCCGGATTCATGACAAACCTGGCGGATGTGAGGAGCAACCCTCTCATAGAGATCAGGCAGTTCTTCACGTACCTTCTGGATGACCGCCTGTACAGCCTCCTTCCGCCTGTTATAGTCTTCCCAGGCACGGGAAACTCCGAGGTAGTCCAGCATTGCTATATAATCCTCGGCTCCCATCCCGCCGAAAGGCGTTCCAACAAGAGGGGAAGCATTGATTTCCTTCACCATTTCTATCAGTATCCGGGCATTCTTCCTTGAGACTCCGAGGTGTTTTGAAACAGTAACCGGCCTGGCAACTCCCATCTTTACCATCCTGAACAGCCAGGCAAGGCTCCTTGCCTGTTTTTCCAGTTCCGGTATCTTGTGGAAAGACGCACCGTCAATATCAGTGAAAAAGGTATTGTATAGAGCCTTGATTGTCTCCCGTTTTACCGGGTCTGTCCCTAATTTATGCATGTCCTCCATACAGGCAGTTTCCGCACGTTGAACCAGGCTCCTTATCCGGTCAACAGACATGCGCAGAGTGCCAGCACTGGCACTTGCAAGGATCTGGAGTATCTTCTGTCTCCGCCTTTCATCTTCGTCGGTTACGGGAGCATCAAAGAACTTTTTCAGGATATCCTGTTCCTGCATGGTTTACCTCCTTCTTGCTGAAGTTGACCTTGAAGTTGCAGTTCTTCGGGTTCGTGACCTCCGTGGCTGTTCCTGTTCAGGTTCCTGGTCCCTTACGGTATTGGAGGCTACCTGTCTGAAGCCCCTGAGTTTTTCGGGCAGTTGTTCCGTTATTGTGATGTAGGGAACAATCTCGATACCCCCCCGCCTCTGCGAAGGCATGGTCTCAGCCTCCAGTCCATTAAATGCTGAATCGTAAAGTGTCTTCAGGGGATCGTCGCTCTCACAGGAATACAGGGAATATCTGGGCATCCTTCCGTCGGCCTGAAGGCTCCTGATTATTGCTTCCTTTGCATAGGACAGGGATATTCCTGCCATCAGGTTTTTTATTAGATTCGGCTGGCTGGGAAACGACCTGTCAAGGAGATCCTTGTTCAGATAGACAAGCCTGTATTCTCCGAAAACGGGTGAGTACCTCTGAAAACCGACTGTCATCAGGAGGTGGTTGTTAAACACCTCTTCCAGCCTGTCCTGCAAGCCCCTGCCTGGCTGGCAAGCAAAGGCCAGGTTGACCAACTGCTGTGCAGTGAGGTTTCCGTCATAGTCTGCAAGGATCTCATTCTGCCTGCTCTCCCGTGGATTGAGGCCATCAATATCATCAATGAACTCTGAAATGTCTATTTCAGGCTCAGGCAGCCTTTCCTGCGGTCTCGCCACCTCATAAGGTGTTCGTTCTACCCAGACGGACATGAGCCGTGTGCCCTCAAATACGCTGTTCGGCACTTCATCCATGCCGTGCCTCCGGCGAAGGAAGTTCACCGCATTTCGGTTGAAAGCCGCACTGTAAGCCCCTCCTTCCAAAAGTCCCGGGGAGGCACCATACAGCATAGTATTTTCAATGAATTCCCTTACCCTGGGATGCAGGTCTTCAACAGGCATGTTTGCCTCCTCTCTGGTCGATGTTTCAGGTATGGCCGTGAGGATCTCATCAATATCAATGTCCCGTCTTGATCCCGGCATCCTACTTTCTCCTTAAAATTCCAAATCTCCTGGCTTTCTTTTCATTTTCCTTTTCTTCCCGAACTTCCCTTTCTCTCTGTGCGGAAAATCCGGTCAAGTCAAGAATCTCCTCCTCTTCTATCGCACCTTCAATGCCTTGTTGGCCTTCACCACCTTGCGAAGAAAGGGACTGAAGGAAGGCATCATCCGACTGCTCGGTCAGTTGGTTGAACTCCTCGTCCTCCCAGTCCCCGCCTTCTGTCAGAAGTTGACCTTCGGGGAGGCAACTGTCGTCAACAAAATCAAACAATCCTGATCCATGACCTCTTTGATTTTCCGAAAACAGATACCGTGAATACGCGGAAGCACTTCTTCCGATGCTGTCGTGGGAAGAATACCCCTGAAACACCTTGATACGCTCCTGACGCTCCCTTTCCCTCTGCTTCTCTTCCAGTTCCCGCCTCTCATCATCAGTGAGGATGAACCCCTCGCCCCTGACCTCGCCGTTTCTGATTGCATATATCTTGTAAGGCTTCAGAACAAACTCTTCCTTTATTTCCTGGTCATAGGGCGGAAGAAGGCCGTGAAGCCTGATATACGCATTTCTGAAAATCTCTTCAGTTGAACATAACCATGTGCCAAGATGGTGCGTCTCGAATATGTGAAGGGGTCTTCCCGTATTTCTGAAGGCATACACAGTGTCTCCGGCAACATACAGGATGGCATAGTTGCCTTTCTCATTTTCGCTGATCTTCTTGAAAATATCCCTGAACACCTCTGTCTCAGGCCTGCCCTTTGCAATCTCACGGGCTACCTTTGTAAGAACGACCTCGCTGTCCACCGGATAATCCCTTGCCTTCAGAAACCTTGCTATGTCCCTGTCGAATGTCCCGTTGTGGCAGGCAAAATCCCACTTGTCGCCTACCTTCAGCCCGAAAGGATGGGCATTGCGGTCATTGACTGCTCCGGAAGAGGCAAGCCTGTTGTGGCCTATAGCAAGGTCATACTCTTCCTCAAAAAGAAAATCCGTAAGGTTACGGGCGACAAATTCTCTCCCTGACAGGGCCTTCTTCCTTATGACCGCTCTTCCGTCATGGCTGTTTACAACCACAAGGCCGGTGGAATGCTTGCCCCTTATCTCATCCTCGATTGCAAGACTCTGAAGGAGAAGGGCATGTCTCTGATCACCCATTTCCGGTGAAGAAAATCCGAAAATCCCGCACATCTGTCGTGTTCCTCCTCCTTTGTCATGCAGACATGGCAAGGCGGCTCCGCCGTCTCATCGGCGCTGTACTGACTGTCAGTTCCTCTTCCTGGTTCGCCACACCGCCAGTTGCCGTAAAGAAGGCGGTATGCGGCCTGTTGAACATCTCGAACCCTTGCCCACGGAGTATCTCAGCCGCTTCCTGAACATGTCTGCAATTGTGTCTTGATGCAAAAGTCCCGCAACTGCATTTCCGCAGGACAATGAAATGGTCCTCATCTGCCCCCGGAACCTTCTTGAATGTCTGAACAAAATCCCTCCCGCTCCTGCCATGCCTCAAAACCACGAAACGGTCAGCCTCGCTATCGTGAATCACCGTCATGTTGATGGAATGAGAATAAAAAACGGACAGGACATTAGTGCTCAATGCCGGAGCCAACACAACATCTCTCACGTTGCCATGTACTGTCAAAACATTCAGATTTGCCCTATGGACGGTCTGCACGAACGCATCCAGGGCATCGGTCAGGCTGCTCCCGCATGACACCCTGAGTGATTCGTTGTCCTGGTTGTTGAGATAGGCAAACCTGAGAAGTCCAAGGTCTCCCTGCCTGGCAGCCTCAACGGCCTTCCTGGAAAGGTCGAACAGGGCATCGGCAAGTGTTCCAAGAACATCCCGCGATTCTGCCTGCTCTACTGGCCGACGATCATCAGATTCAGCGTGGGTGATCGTATTGTTGATGCTGTTGATCCACCGGATCGGATTTTCGTCAGCTGGAATAGAGAGAACCCTGTCCACACCAAGAATACGTTCGGCTGCGTTTCGCAGGTGACGGCAATCTCTCCTGTAACGATACCCTGGACATGAACAGACTCCCATCGTTACACCCTGATCCCCATGCCCGTTGTCGTTCTCGTTTATGGAGATAAGTGTCTGAATATACAGCCCACCATCATCATCCCCGCTCTGAGTAAGGAAAACCAGCCTTCCGTCGTGGTTGTAGCAGGTGGCAACGGTCTCGTCTCCCATATTTCCAGCAAGGTTATCCCATATTGCCTGATAGCGGGAATCATCCTCACGAACCATGTATTTTCCGTCACTGTTGAGGTGGTTTATCGCCCTGTGAGCAAGATCAAGGCCTCGAACAGGCCGGATTTCAGCGGGAGAAGGGGAGGGTTCGGCAATACCGGGTTCGGGTTGAACCTGCGGCGCCTGACCTTCAAAGGCTACACCGGCATCCTGTGCAATCTCGTCAAGAAGGACAATTGAAGAAGAGTCAGGACAGATCATCCTTTCCCTGACCCACATGTGAAGTCCTCTCAGATCACGGTTTTCCGCCTTTCTCCTGTATGCCTCGTATCTATACAGAAGATGTTCCCTCTGTGCCTTCATGAAACTCGTAGAGGTATCAATGCCTATCATGGTAAGAACATCCTCAAAGGGGATATTCCTTAAGCTTCCCCGGGAACGTGGATTCTCTATGGCACGGTCCAGGAGTGCAAGAACTTCAGGATTCCTCTGGCTTGCGTCAAGCATCTTAAGGCAGAATGTGACCCATGCCGAAAATTTCGAGTGTATCTTCTGGTTTGAGGCATCATGAAGCCTGATTTCCATCCTGCCCTGAAACTTTCCGTTGACAAGCTTCAGGGGTTTCAGATTCAGGGCAAGGTATCTGTTCCAGGGAAGGCCACTCGCAAAAGATTGCATTATACGGCTGTATAACGCGGTGATCTGGTTTGGGGGTATTTTCTTGCAGTAATGGTTGCCACGCCTTGACGGTGATACAAGGTACTGTATGTGATCCTGCCAGCAGGCCCAGAGAAGGAAATATCTTCCAACATCTTCCTTCGTCAGGCCGTATGCAGAAAGAGAAAGGTGCATGCCGCAGGAGCTGTTCGTGGTCAGCCTGTTCGCCCTCAAGGTCTCGAGGATACCCGTAAAACTCCTCAAGGAATTTGCCCCGGTAATTCCCATGAGCCTGGGAGACTTGATCTCAACACCGTTGGGAAGAGAGATTGAAGTGTCCGTTCCGCTGTTTATGAAACAACTTTCCTCAGCCTTCCGGTGGGGAACGACTATCAGGCCGTGACCTGCCTGGGAGATACCCGGTGCTGCCCTGGTAATATCCACTGACGTATTCGCTTTAACTGACCGGTACACATTTGTAAGATAACCGAAGTAACCCTCATTGAGAAGTATTTCCGCTATCCTATGCCGACGCAGTCCACCAGCCTCGTATTCGATCCCGAAACTCACGGCTGGAAGAATCGAGATGGCCCTTCCGTTCTCAAGGGAATTTTCCACCTCGTGAAATTTGAGGTTCTGCCTCTTCAGAAGTTCATCAATGACGATGTATGCCTGACCATCCGTGTAATGCCTGAAGTTCCGAAGATTCCCATCATCTCCCGTGAGGGCTTTGAACAGAAGCCCCTGATACTGGGTGGAATTGGCAAAGCGATGATCGTCATCCACCCGTTCCTGCATGTCCTTGATATGCTTGCAGGCAACACCCTTGCGACCCTCATCTATCAGCGCAACCTTTCCGGTAAGAAAGGCGGGGCAGTTGCAGGCATAGGAACCGTCGGACATCTTGAAGACCGTGTATATGTCCCTGGTCATCTCGGAAGAGACACGGATACCCTCTTCCTCCCTGCCAGGTCTTTCCCTCCTGCGGAAGCGGGAGAGGTTTTTAAGGGTTTCCATGTCGCCATAAACCTCCCGGAACAGGCCCACATGCTCACAGTCTGAACTTCCGCAGGAGAGACAAACGAGAGTTCCATTCTTTAAAGTCACCACCTTGACCTCCCGGTTATGAGCGTGACCTTCTCTGCTTCTGCGCGGGCATTGCGAGTTCAACCTTGTTTCCGTCCCTGTCCTTGAGAACGCCCTTGCTCAGGACGGTAAAGACGGAACCGTTCTTCTCCAGTTCGGCAAGTTCGGGAGAGGTAATAATCTTGTCCTCAAGACTGTTGTCACCGAGCATTCTCTTTGAGATGTAGAAGTTCACATCATTCCGCTCATCTCCCTTGATGTGAACGCCCTTTACAAGGAAAGAATTTGTCTTCTCTTCGACTTCGTTTATCTTGATGTAGCCTGAACCACTCATCCGTCTCTGATCACCATTCTGTCTGTTCTGCCTTCTTTCAGAAGATGACCTCTGTCCATTGGACTGCGACTGTGACCTGGTTGTCTTTCTGCCGTTACTCCTGTCAATCTCGACAAGCACATCACCGTCCTTTTCGATCACTCCCTTCATGAGGTTGTCAAAGGTGTAGCCATTGCTCTCAACGGAATTGATCTCAGCATCAGAGATCGTTGCCCCTCTCAGGTCGCTGAAGCTCACACCGTTGAGGCTGGCCCTCGGAACCCAGAGGTCTTTCCTTTCCTCACCATCAAAGCAGGCGAGTTTTACCATCTTGCCTTTTACATCTACAAACCTGATTTCCATTGGATACCTCCTTCCTGTGATGTCATGTATTGCCGCCTTCGTATACATATATAGCAGCCAGAGTTGTAATACAGCTTTATTTGCGTATGCAAATAATCACTGTGCTATTTCTGTATAAGAAAATTAACGTCTTTCAAAGAAAGGAGGCAGATCATGCCAGACAATCAGCAACCACAGGCAAACCTGACATTTGCACAGAAGGAGCTTCAGACGATAGACCTTACAAAGCAGACATTTCGGCTGAAGGGCTTCTGGCAGAAAACACAGGAGGAACAGACGGAGATCATACGGGACTTTCTGGAAGGACTGAAGCGGATATGGGAGGTGGATACTACAGCCATTAACATCAATTACGATCCGAACGCTTACCGTATGACCGGAGGAGGCAGATACGATCCCCAGAACGACATCCTGTATCTGCACAAGGCGAGCCTGATGACTGCCCTGCATGAATTCAAGCACATGTTGCAGTTCAAGAGGCCGGAATACACCGCCTCGCCAGACCTGGAACTGGATGCCCAGTCGTGGTCACACGGCATTTTCAGGGCGGCTCTGCCAAAACTGTATCAGCGGAGCCTTGAAGATGGGAAGTTCATGCACGCAAATGTCCCCGTTTTTCCCTTCCACTTCCTCGATTTCATGGACAGAACCCGGCAGATACAAGGAACTTCCGAGAGGAATCCTGCAGCACGGCAGAGGCCGGAGCAGGGCGAAGACCGGGAACCTGCGGCAGAACAGGAACGGTCGCCTTCAACAAGAAGACATACGAGGAGGAGATAATGAAACTGCCACAGCGTGTAAGACAGGCGGTTGGAAAAACGGTCAGGAAGATGTTCGGAAGGGTTCTTGATGTCTGCATGGGTGAGAAAACTGACAACCTCCTCATAAAGCAGGAAGCAGACAAGATGAATGAGATAATCAGCCAGGAAAGCAAGGCTTTGCTCCGGGAACACGGCTGGAACAGCAGGCAGAAACACGAAAACAGGCTCTCATCAGCCAGGAGAAGCAGGAGGAAGGTATGAACGGAATGGAAAATGCTTTTCTGGAATACATGAACAGGATCATGGACATTGCCCTCGGGAAAAAAGAGGGCACACTGGCCGAACAGAGGCTGGCAGAGAAATTACGTCAGACAGTCAGGGTGGGACTTGAAAGAGAACTCTTTCATGTCATGGAGGAGGAAGTGGACCGGAATATCAAGCAGCAGAGGTCAATGAGGTCAGCCATGATGAGGATAATAATGGTTCAAATCACTTCGGGAATCCTGGGGATACTTCTGAACATCCAGCTTTTCTTGGCACAAACTTGACACAGCTGGAAATAAAATCATTATAAATCAACAGGTTAGACTGATGTGCTATCTACCTCTTAATCAGCGGGTCGGGGGTTCGATTCCCTCACGGCTCACCATCTTTTTCCC
>CAZITN010000076.1:0-12208 GCA_964542175.1 uncultured Thermodesulfovibrio sp.
AAAAAATATTGATAGTCTATGCAGTGACACACGGAAGAAATCGTTTTATTATAAACTAAAGTTAGCAACCTCCTCTGTCTATCTGGAGAACTGTTCAAAGCAACTGTTTGAGCCATGGAAGCAGGAAAGGCCGAAGAGGTTCCCACCAATGATGCTTATCTCACACCTGTGGCCGGGCTGCCCGAAGATCACAAGATTGTTGCCCGCCGAGGTGGCACGCCTTCCCGTCGCGTCTACATTGAAATCCTGGGGCCTGTTGCCTCCAAGTGGTGCAAGCGTAACCTTCTGACCGCCTGCATCCAGAACCGTCGAGCCTATCCCGCATCCCCCGTCTCCGGAATAGGAGCCCTTCATGCCTATGAAATCATTAGCCTTCTTCTTCTCCGTACCGGTTCCCGTTACCCCTACAGATACGGTCGATGAGTCGGGATCATTGCTCGATATATCAAGGTTTGAAGTGAATACAGCCGCGATAGGCGGCCTGAAACCAACCGTAACACTGCAACTCCCTCCTGCCGGAAGATGCCTGCCGCTGCAACCGTCACTGTCAAGGCTGAATGGTGATGCAGGCCCTGTCACAAAAACAATAAGGTCTTCATTGCCCCTGTTCTCTACCCTGACCGTGCCCGTTGTCTTGCTGTCCACCTCCACTGTTCCCAGGCTCAGCCCTGAGGGTGTTATGTAAATGTCAGGCTCCTTCTTGACTCCGCCACCCTCACCGGGTGTGCCAGGCGTCCTTCCCGGCCCAGGCTTCTGTACCGTTTCCCCTCCTGTATTCAAGGGATTGTCCGGCGAAAAGGGGTTGTTGCCCTTTCCCGGGCTAATCCGGACCACCTCTATCTCTACAGGACCTGATCCGTCGGCAGATATCTTATTTTGTACCTTTTTCCGGCAGTCCTCCAGCCTCTTTATCGCAATTTTGAGCAGCAGTTCGGCATAACGGATATTGGCAAGAGTTCTATCAGTAATCCGTGGTGTCAGTGCTGCACCCATTGTGATGATAGTCAGCCGTTCCCTGGCCTTGGCGACCTCCTTTTCAGCAGCGGCGCATCTTCTGTCTCCGGGCATATTCATTCCCCTGGGAATACCAACTTTCTTTTTATTTTTGTTTTTGTTTATACATTCATCCCACTTTTTTGCCAGATGCTTGACTTCCTTCCTGATCTGTTCGATCTGCTTTCTCAGCCTGTCTATTTCCTTGTCAAAATAGGAACAGCCAACGAACCTGTTGTCTGATTGTCTTGCTTTACAGTCGGACCTCCTGTTTTCAAGGTCAATCAGTTCATTCAGATGTTCCTGCAGATCATTCTGAAGCGGGGAAAGCCTTTCATAAATGGAATCACAGGGTGACCCCCATGAACTTTTGTCACCTTCAGTCTTGCTTCCGGCCAGCCGGACGGTCTTTCTGGTACCTGTCGTGACAGTTGCTCCTCCTCCAGACGTCACAAAAGCTTCACCGGACTCCTGAGAAGAGGTCTTCGGGGCAGTGCCAGCTGTCAGGTCATGACAGCGTTTCCTGTAGGCATATATCTTTGCCTCTTTTTTGCACTGTTCTGCCGCCGGTCCTGTCAATTGGTTATATTTCTTCAGGGCCTTCCGGAATTCAGGAAAAGATGCCTTCCAGGTATCCTCCATTTTCTGCATCAAACTTGTAAGGTTGCTTCTTTTGTCAAGCACGGAAGAAAGTTTTGCAACCTCAGCCTGTATTTTCCTGTATGCACTTTCAGGCACTTGCATGTCGTCTATACAGGCCCTGTCCTTCTTTGCCTGTTTGAGATCCAGTATTCTCGACTTTGCTTCACGCCATTGTTCGATGTTCTTTCCCCTCAGGTTAGCCGGCGCCGAGCCGGTATATTCATTGAATGCCTTGTCATACGCCTTCTGTGCCTTCAAGCATTTCGCCAGCGCCCTCTGGTAAACTTTGTATCCTGCCTCTTCCTGTTTTTTCAGGTTGAGATATTCTTTGTATTTTCCTTCGGTTTTCCGGTACTGCCCCTTATAGTAATGACGGTCTCTGACCTTTTTATTGAGGGAGTTTACCATCTGAAACAGTTTCCTGTAACTCGCCGAGGCCTCTCCTGAAATCTTGCGACACTTCTTCCTGATATACGAATCATAGGCATTCTGCTGACATCTGTCCGGGAACTGCTCGTTCCAGTAATAACCCCAGGTAATCTCTCTGGGCATCCTTATCTCATGCATTTCCGTCTTTCCGGGAGCCTTGATCTTTTTTGCCTTTTCAGGTGGAGTGGCCTCACCGGGCTTTTTTGATTTGTCTCCAGCAGAGGTTTCCCCGGACCTGCAATCTTTCTGTTCTCCCCTTCTTATGTCCTGAACGGAGACCCAGCAGGTATAGCGTCCGATCCTCTCAGTAACTGTTTCTGTCCACGGTTCCCCAACAGGTTCAAGACATAATTCAGAGGGGAGGTATGAGATTCCTTTGAAGTGGATGCCGTAGGCAGCAGCGACATCCAAAAATGGTATTTTGAGACCTGGAGCCTCAACCAGTTCAGCGTTGCTCTCCTTCAGTTTTTCATAATGTTCCCATGATTCATAGGCTTCAATCCCTGCCTCAAGGATAATCAGGCCCTTTCCGGATAACCGGGCCCGTGTATGGCTGATGAGTCCTTCAGTACCGGCTAATTCAATAGCTGCATGGCTTTTCAGAATAAGCTTTCCTCTTATTAACTCAAATATTGCCTCCAAATTATTCAAACCAAGATATTTCATCGTTTCAACATCCACCAGCCCCTTGACAAAATCATACCTGTACACCGTTCCTCTAAGTACCCATCGATACTTCACTTTTTGTACCTTGAATATTTCATACACATCACAGCAGTTCCCGTAAAAGGGCCTGACGGAGTACCTGGTGTCTACAACCCTATTAGCCTCGATTCTCTGCCTGCCGTATTTACTGGCAAATGTATCGCCGAGAACTTCGAGGGGTATCTCGACATTATCCTTTCTGCTCTTTATGGCGCCGGTTATTGATTCAAGTATACGAGGGTCTGTGTAATAGGACGCCATCCACTCTGCATACTCTTCCATGGTCATCTTACCGTTCCTCAGGGAACGGTACATCTCAGAGGGCCTCCTGTCCAAAGCCCTGTTCTTTATCCCCGGTAAGGCTTCATTACATAACCTGTCTTCAGCCTCAGTTGGCAGAGCAAAGAAGAAGGATATCATAACTGAAATGACTAACATTGAATAGGTGCCGCATTTGTTGAATTTGAGCAGGCCATTTCCGGCGAGGCCACAGATGGCAGTTATGTGAGGGAATAAAAGTTGCAATTACATTCCTTATGTATGCTTTATATTTGCAAAGCATACCATATTTCATTTCAGAATTTCATTTCAGATGTCAAACAGGTTTACAGAAGGAAGGGGAGTTGAGAGGGTGGTATCCACCGTTCTGTTTATGGGAAAATATAAGAATGGATTTTCTAAGAATACGGAAAGCCGCACAGAACAACCTGAAGGGCATCTCCCTTGATCTCCCTCACGACTCCTTCATAGCCATCACCGGCCTTTCTGGCTCGGGGAAATCTTCCCTTGCCTTTGATACCATCTTTGCAGAGGGGCAGTGGCGTTTCATAGAGTCCCTCTCAACCTATGCCCGCCTCTTCATGGAGAAGCTGGACAGACCTGACGTGGAGTCCATATCGAACATCCGGCCTGCCATAGCCCTGGAACAGAAGAACCCGGTCAAGGGTTCCCGTTCCACAGTGGGAACTCTGACCGAACTGTATGACCTCTTCCGTCTTCTCTATGCAAGGGCTGCCAGGCCCCACTGTACTTCCTGTGGTGAGCCAATAATCAGGTGGAGGCCCGAGAGAGTGTATTCCAGACTCCTTGAGCACCATAACGGGAAGAGGGCTGTAATAAGCTTTATATCACGAAAAGAACCCGAAGAACTTGTAAGGGACGGCTTTCTCCGTTTCTGGGATGGATCAAAGACAGGTGAACTTGCTCCTGCCCGGCCTGTGAAGGAAGCTGAAATTATTGAAGTTGTAGCAGACCGGGTAAGGCTTAAAGATGACCCCAGGATAATGGACTCACTTGAACTCGCCTTCAGGGAGGGAGGAGGAAATATATCCGTCCATATCTTCAGCGACGACAGTGGAAACGGCTCAGAGGGCACCACTCTTGATCTCTGCTTCTCGGAGAGAAACATCTGTGAAAAATGCGATATTGAGATCCCTCCGCCATCACCGCTTCTCTTTTCTTTCAATCACCCTGTAGGGGCCTGCCCCGAGTGCAAGGGCTTCGGGAATATACTCAAATACGACGAGTCCCTGATCGTTCCGGATCAGGATCTGTCCATCTCGGAAGGGGCGATTGAGCCCTGGGAGAAACCGGCAGCCCGGTGGTGGAAGGATCAGTTTATCAAACACGCTCCAAAGGCCGGTTTTGATATTCATAAGCCCTACCGCATGCTCGCACCTGAAGAAAGGGAACTCCTCTTCAGAGGGAATCAAGGCATATACGGCATCGAAGACTTTTTTGAGGACCTTGACAGCCGGAGATACAAACTTCACGTGAGGGTCTTCCTCAGCCGTTACCGCTCAGCTGTAACCTGCTCGTCCTGTAACGGAAAAAGGCTCAGAAAGGAATCCCTTGCCTACAGACTTTCAGGCATGGATATAGCCGAACTCTCATCCATCTCCATTGAAGACCTCGAGACCTTTTTCAGGGAGGTCTCACTCTCTTCTACAGAGCAGAAGATCACCGGCGAGGTCATAAGGCAAATCACATCCAGGATAGAGTTCCTGATGCGGGTGGGGCTGGGGTATCTTCCCCTTAACCGCCTCGGAAAGACCCTCTCAGGCGGAGAGTATCAGCGTGTAAACCTTGCCAACCAGATCGGTGCCCGCCTGACCGGAACACTCTATGTCCTTGACGAGCCCACTGTAGGGCTTCACGCAAGAGATACAAGACGGATATCAGAGATAATCCGGGAGATGGCGGAAGAGGGCAACACGATGATACTTGTGGAACATGACAGGGATGTCATATCTTCTGCAGACTGGGTTGTGGAATTAGGTCCCGGCGGTGGACGGAAAGGGGGAGAAGTAATCTTCTCCGGTCCGATTGAAGAGTTCAGAGGCCTTGATACCCCCACTGCAAGGTATCTTCAGGGAAAGGACAGGGAGGAACTAAACCTGATAAGACAGCGAAAGAGAAACATCTCAGCAATGGCAAGGGAACTTGTGCTTAAAGGTGCAGAGGGCAACAACCTGAAGAAGATCGACCTCGTCATCCCCCTTAATGCCTTCGTTGCAGTAACTGGGGTCTCCGGCTCGGGAAAGAGTTCCCTCATAGTGGATACACTCTACCGTGCCCTTTCAAGGCGGCTAAAGACCGAGACCGCCATACCGCTTCCGTACAAAACACTGAAAGGCATTGAACATTTAAAGGCGGTGAAACTGATAGACCAGAAACCCATAGGCAAGACACCCCGCTCCAATCCCGCCACGTACCTGAAGGTCTTTGACCAGATAAGGAAACTCTTCGCAGACCAGCCCTATGCCCGGGCACACGGCTATGGACCAGGGTTTTTCTCATTCAACCTCCGGGGAGGGAGGTGTGAAAGGTGCAAGGGGGAGGGATATGAAAAGCTGGAGATGTACTTCTTTGAAGACCTCTATATCCCCTGCGAAGAATGCCAGGCAAAGAGGTACGGCCCTGAAGCCCTGAGGGTTACCTACCGGGGAAAGACCATTGCCGATGTCCTTTCCATGACCGTTGATGAGGCAGCAGCCTTCTTTAAGGACGAACCTTCCATAAGGTCAAGACTCTCCATCATGCAGGAAATCTCCCTTGGATATCTGATATTGGGACAGCCTGCCACCTCGCTCTCAGGCGGTGAGGCACAGAGGCTGAAGATATGCGCTGAACTGGGGAACCAGAAGAGGAAAAATTCTCTTTACATACTGGATGAACCCACCGTTGGGCTTCATTACAGGGACCTTCTCTCCCTCCTGAGAATACTCAGAAGCCTTGTGGAAGAAGGTAATACAGTGGTGGTGATTGAACATAACTTAGACCTGATCAGCGTCTCTGACTGGGTGATAGACCTCGGTCCTGAGGGCGGCCCCAGAGGGGGCGAAATCATCTTTGCAGGTCCGCCGGAAAAACTCGTCCTCTCAGACCGGTCCCATACCGGAAGGTTTCTGAGAGAATTATTATGAATATAGGAGCCCCGTTTAAACGGGGCTCCTCAGCCTTCACCTGCAGGTATTTCTAATCCACTTCCACTTTTATCTCCTTTGGCTTTGCCTCCTCCTTCTTGGGGAGCACTATCTCAAGCACTCCATCCTTGAAGGTGGCCTTTGCCTTCTCGCTGTCCACCT
This sequence comes from uncultured Thermodesulfovibrio sp., assembly GCA_964542175.1. Classification (GTDB taxonomy): domain Bacteria; phylum Nitrospirota; class Thermodesulfovibrionia; order Thermodesulfovibrionales; family JdFR-85; genus WFTX01. The sequence goes on from CAZITN010000076.1 coordinate 6,357, forward strand.
CCACCGGAAGGGGGATAGTCCTGGAAAAACTCCCGTAGGAGATCTCGGAGGCATAGAAGTCCTCCTCCTTCACCTCCTCTTTCCGTCTGGTCTCTCCCTTCAGGGTCAGGCTGTTCTCGGTAATCGTTAGATCAATGTCCTTCTTCTCGACCCCCGGCAGTTCCGCTCTCAGGACGAGCTCGTTCTTCCGGTCGTAAAGCTCGATATTCGGGACCATCATACCGCCTTCCAGGGGTCTGCCCCACCATCTCCGCCTCCTCCTGACCGGCTCGAAGAACTCCTCAAAGAGTCTCTCCATGTCACGCCTCATGTCCTCCAGTTCCTTCATGGGAGACCATTTCATGACTGACATATCCCAACACCTCCTTTCCTCTGCGGGCCGTGCCCCTTTTTTTGAAGACCAAAGGTCTTCAGATCAACCTTACCGGACCTCTTCTGTTTATATGATTGTCCAGGGGTGTGTTCTGAATTTTTCATTATCAATACATGGTGGTTCATGTAAGCGCATCCCTGTGTCGGCTCGGCAGAAACCGAACGGCCTTTTCTACTCAAAACATTCTTTATACCATTAATCAGGCCTGTTAAGGCTCCGTCCATAACAGACTTTCTCTACTCAGACACAACCGGAGCTTTATAATGAAAAATTCAGAACACACCCCTGGAATCACACCATTATTGCGTTGGGAGATCCGTAAGGGTGTTCCCCCTGCCGGACCTCCTTTTCAGGCAACATTCAGGTTTATGCAACATTAAGTTGAACATATCATCCTGGCCTGTCAACTCACCAGTTCAGTCTCCTCCACCTTCTCAAAGACTATGGACCCGTCTCTGTAGTCCACCTCTATATGATCCCCCTCACCAAAGCTCCCTTCAAGGATATGCTTTGCCAGAGGGTTAAGCACCATCCTCTGGATAGCCCTCTTGAGGGGACGTGCACCATAAACGGGATCATACCCGGCCTCTGCAAGGTGTTCCACCGCCCTGTCCGTGAGTGTAAGGTCAATCCTCTTTTCCCGGAGATAGGTCTTCATCCTCTCCACCTGTATCTTTACAACCTCCCTGAGCATCTCCCTGCTCAGCGGGTTGAAGATAATGATCTCGTCAACCCTGTTCAGGAACTCGGGCCTGAAGAAGGACTTCAGGTCCTCCATAATCCGTTTCTTTATCTCCTCATCGTCCGAGGGAGTCCAGTATGCCTCGGGCCTTTTCTCCCTTTCCTCGAGGATCTCCTGTATGTGGTGACTCCCGATATTTGATGTCATGATCACCACGGTGTTCCTGAAGTCCACCGTTCTGCCCTGTCCGTCCGTCAGCCTCCCGTCGTCAAGGAGCTGGAGAAGTACGTTGAAGACCTCTGGATGGGCCTTTTCAATCTCATCAAGCAGTATAACCGAGTAGGGCCTTCTCCGGACCGCCTCGGTGAGCTGACCTCCTTCCTCATATCCCACATAGCCGGGAGGTGCACCGATGAGGCGTGAGACGGTGTGCCTCTCCTGATACTCAGACATGTCGATCCTGACTATCGCATTCTCATCGTCAAAGAGGAATTCGGCAAGGGCCCTTGCGAGTTCGGTCTTGCCCACACCGGTGGGTCCAAGAAAGATGAACGAACCAATCGGACGGTTCGGATCCTGGATTCCGGCTCTCGCCCTTCTTACCGCATCGGAGACAGCGGCAATCGCCTCATCCTGTCCGACCACGCGTGCCCTCAGTCTCTCTTCCATCTGGATCAACTTCTGGCTCTCACCTTCGAGCATCTTCTCAACAGGTATACCTGTCCACTTGGAGACCACCCTTGCAATATCCTCCTCATCAACCTCCTCCTTCAGCATCCTCCGGCGTGACTGGAGGTCCTGAAGCCGCTGATTTTCCTCCTCCAAGGCCTTCTGGAGTTCTGTCATCTTCCCGTAGCGAAGCTCGGCCGCTCTTGCAAGGTCGCCATCTCTTTCAGCCCTCTCAGATTCTATCCTGGTATTTTCCATCTCTTCCTTCAAAGACCTTATCTTCTGGATTATCTCTTTCTCCGAAAGCCACTGGGCCCTCAGGCCGGATCTCCGTTCTTCAAGCTCTGCCATCTCCTTCTGTATCTTTTCCAGCTTCTCCTTTGCGTCAGGGGAGTCTTCCTTCATTACGGCCTGTTTCTCTATCTCCAGTTGTCTCAGCCTCCGTTCTATCTCGTCCAGTTCCACAGGCATGCTGTCTATCTCCATCCTCAACCGTGCTGCAGCCTCGTCTATCAGGTCTATGGCCTTGTCCGGGAGAAACCTGTCGGAGATGTACCTGTTTGAAAGCACGGCAGCCGCCACAAGGGCGGAGTCCTTTATCTTCACGCCATGGTGAACCTCATACCGCTCCTTCAATCCCCTCAGGATGGAGATTGTATCCTCCACAGAAGGCTCCCCGACCAGCACGGGCTGGAACCTCCTCTCAAGGGCTGCATCCTTCTCTATGTACTTCCGGTATTCATCCAGGGTGGTGGCCCCTATGCATCTCAACTCACCTCTGGCCAGGGCGGGTTTGAGCATGTTGGAGGCATCTATAGCACCCTCAGCCGCACCAGCACCGACGAGTGTATGAAGTTCATCAATAAAAAGGATGATCCTCCCTTCTGCCTGTTCAATCTCCTTCAGGACCGCCTTCAATCTCTCCTCGAACTCACCGCGGTATTTTGACCCAGCAATAAGTGAACCCATGTCAAGGGCGATAACCTTCCTGTCCCTGAGTGTCTCTGGCACATCACCGGAGACGATCCTCTGGGCCAGACCCTCAACTATGGCCGTTTTCCCCACACCTGGGTCGCCTATGAGGACGGGATTGTTCTTGGTCCTTCTGGCAAGGACCTGCATCAGCCTTCTTATCTCCTCATCCCTCCCGATTACAGGATCAAGCTTCCCCTTGCTGGCAAGTTCGGTCAGGTCCCTGGCATACCTCTGAAGGGCCTGGTACTTCTCTTCCGGATTTGGATCAGTAACCCTCTGGGCTCCTCTTATCTCCTGCATCAGTCCCAGGACCTTATCCTCATTGAGTCCGTATCTCCTGAGCACCTCGGCTGCCTTTCCGTCATTCCTGAGCACGGAGAGAAAGAGGTGCTCTGTACTCACATACTCGTCCTGAAGGTGTTCAGCCTCCTGCATCGCCCCTTCCAGAACATCCTTCAGTCTGGGAGAGACATAGATCTGCCCCATGGGGGTTGCACCGGAGACCTTGGGAAAGCGGTTTACCTCTTCGTCAAGGTCCTTGATAATCATCCGGGAATCAACACCCGCCCTCCTGAGTATCTGAACTGGAACACCCTCCTCGTCGGCAAGCAGTGCCCAGGCCAGATGTTCCGGCTGGAGTTCCTGGTTGCCCTTTCCCTCGGCATACCTCTGGGCCTCCTGAAGGGCCTCCTGCGATTTTATGGTCAACTTGTCCATTCTCATATTGAAACCTCCATATATGTAATGTTTACTGAGTTACTATGGTATTAGGCTATGTTATTAGATTACTAAGCCTCAAACCTTAGCCTGTCTTTCTACTCCGACAGTATCTTCCTTATCCTTCTCTCGAACTCCTTCCTCATGTCACCTTCAAGACAGCCGAGCATCCGCTCCAGCTCGTTCTGGAGTGCCATCAGCCTCTTGCGCATCCTGAGTATGATCTCCACTCCCGCTTTGTTCACACCTAGGTCCCTTGTCAGTTCGAGTATCAGGCTGAGTCTTTCTATATCCTCCTCTGAGTAAAGTCTCTGTCTGTTCACCCTCCTGGGCCTGATCAGCCCTTCCCTCTCATAGAGCCTGAGAGTCTGGGGGTGAACACCAAGCAGTTCCGAGACAACACTTATCATGTAAACAGGTCTCTTCCTGTCCCTTCTTACCATCTGCCTTTCACCATCCTCTCGCGGGGATTCTCTTTATAAAGTTCCTCAAGGGCCTTCACGAGATTCTTCTCTTCGTCGGTCCGTGCCTTGGGAGGCACTACCCTGATTGTTACGATCTGGTCTCCCCTGCTCCCACCCCTTGGGGAGGGGAACCCCTTGCCCTTGAGGCGAAACTTCTGCCCTCCCTGGGAGTTCGGGGGCAATGTCATCTTTGTAACCCCTTCCAGTGTTGGCACTTCGATCTTTCCTCCAAGGACCGCCTCGGGGACGGTCACGGGGACCTCTATATGGACATTGCTGCCTTCCCGCCTAAACAGGGGATGAGGATTGAGCGTTATTTCTATGTAAAGATCGCCGCTTGGTCCTCCACCACTACCAGCCTCGCCTTTGCCGGACACCTTCACCCTGGAACCGTTGTCAACCCCGGCCGGTATCTTGACCTTCACCCTCTCAGTCTTGAGAATCGTACCCTTCCCCCTGCAGTCAGGACATATCCTCGAGGGTTTCTGCCCCGTGCCTCCACAGTCCGGACATGTCTGACTGAAACTGAAAAAGGCCTTTCTGCTTGATATACTCCCGGAGCCGCCGCAACTTGAACAACTGATAAAACCCTCAGCCCCTTTTCCACCACATCTTGTACAGGGCATATCACGCGTAACGGTAATATTCCTTGTCACACCCCTGAAGGCCTCCTCAAGATTCAGGTTCAGGCGTGTCACAAGATCGGCACCCCTCAGGGGTGCCGATCTGAACTCTCTGCCAGAGCCGAAGAGATCGGAAAATATATCACCAAACCCGCCGAACTCAAATCCATCGGTGCCGAACCCGGAAGAACGGAAACCCTCGAACCCGCCATCACCAAAGGCTGCATGCCCGAGCCTGTCATACTCGGCCCTCCTCTTCGGGTCTCCCAGGATGTCATAGGCTTCATTTATCTCCTTGAACTTCTTCTCTGCCTCCTTGTTTCCGGGGTTCAGGTCGGGGTGGTATTTTCGTGCAAGCTTCCTGTATGCCTTCTTTATCTCATCCTGGGAGGCATCCTTTTTTACCCCCAGTATCTCGTATAAATCCTTTGTCCCTGCAGCCACATTCACCTCCAATGATTCATGATGAAGCCTGCGTTGTCAAAACGACTAAAGATAAAAGTCAGAGCTTCTTCCCTGTTCAAATCCAAGAGTTATATTCACTATGTTCGCCCCACGGGCCAGGCATTCACTCTCCTTAGTCATATTTATTATAACACTTGATAATATCTTTGTCAAGTATTATGACATTAATCGATTCATATAGATTAAGCCAGCATCGACAAGAAAGACTCGAAGGACCCGGATATTCCTCCGGCAAGTGGTTGACATGGACTGGGGTGAGCAAAAAGGCCCGTACGGCAGGTGACCTGTGATCGATAAGGGAAAGGTGGTCGGGGCGACTGGATTTGAACCAGCGACCTCGGTCTATATTTCCTTTATTTTCAATGGGTTATGTTTTGAATTTTTGCCGATTTGCACCACCTGTGCACCATCTATCACAGACCGAACCATTTCTATTTCCATAGTGGCATAGCGTTTAGTCATCTCTATCGTGCTATGACCAAGTGCTTTAGAAATTACATCAAGGCTTACCCCGGCATTTATCGCTTGTGAGGCTATGCTATGGCGACACCCCTGATACAAAGTTATATGAGGGATACCCGCTTTTTTTCTTGCCTTATGCCACGCTTCCCTTAATTTTGTCTCTGAAAAAGGTCTACCGTAACGATTTGTAAAAGCAAATGCTTCTGGGTGCTTCCCTTTGAGACATGATGTATCAAAGTATTGAGAAATAGGAAGATAGTATGGTTTTTTATTTTTCCGTTCTTTTACGGTGTTCAAACTCCATGTTTTAGAAATGAGAACAACCCCTTTATCAATATTGAAGTCTTTTACTTTAAGTGCTCTGGCCTCACCAGGCCGGACGGGATGGAAAAACATAAACTGAAAGATAGGTTTATAATCTT
>CAZITN010000077.1:0-12070 GCA_964542175.1 uncultured Thermodesulfovibrio sp.
GTTGCAAAGACAGTGAATATCCCGCCAAGGGAGTAGCCCTCATCTCTGGCCTGATCAATGGCAGCGCGGAAGTCTGCCTCTCGAGACTCCTCAGGAAGGTGCAGGTCGGAAGTCTCAGCCCTTTCCGAAAAGGCCTGAAGCTCTTCCGGAGAGAGTTCAGAGGTGGACAGATCTATCTCTCTTTCGCCGATGGAGGTGACAAAGCTCCCGATACGAATGTTGAATAATTCCAGGAATGCCCGTGCAACCGATCCGAGGGCGACCCTGGCAGCCGTCTCCCTTGCTGAGGATCGTTCAAGGATGTTTCTTATATCATCCTGGTTGTATTTGAGTATCCCCGGCAGGTCTGCATGGCCCGGTCTGGGACGGCTCACAGGAGGGATGCTTCCCTCAGAACCCGGAGAGTCTGACATCCCTTCCTTCCAGTTCTCCCAGTCCCTGTTTCTGATGAACAGTCCTATGGGTGAGCCGAGGGTCCTTCCCCACCGGACACCGGAGATTATCTCCACTGTATCGGACTCTATCTTCATCCTTCCACCCCGGCCGTAGCCCTTCTGCCGCCTCTTGAGATGCCTGTTGATGTAGGCTGCATCAAGGGGGAGGTTGGCCGGAATGCCTTCCAGGATGCCCATCAGTCCCTTGCCGTGGGATTCTCCTGCTGTTATGGAAATTATCTTGAACATTTCAGAGATTGATAAATCCTATTTGACTGAACCTGAAAAAGTCAAGGCAGGGAGGCACTTATGGACAGCCTGAGTGAGATAAACACTAAGAAGGCAAAATAGGACAGGACGGCAGGGGGCAATGCCAGACAGCATGGTACGAGTAGCGGGGGAGGGAACAAAAGAGAGGTTGAGACGTTAGGTTAAGGACAAAAACAGCGTAAAGTGTACAGGGTGCAGCAGATAGCGGGTACAGGCAGGCGATGACAGTACAGAACTGATACAACTGGAAGGGAAACAGCCTGCTTTGTAACTGGCCTGTCCCACGCGTCTGAAAGGAATCTGATAAAATAGCCGGGATGTCCAGACTGAGTAAATTGAAAGGGACAACCCTTCTTTCGTTGCTAATCATCCTCTTTCCCTCTCCTGGGATGGGAGAGGTTCTTTATACCAGGAACGCCCTGCCCGTATTTATAAGTGCGGCCCCGCCATTGATTGAAGAGGCGGGACTTCAGGACTCCATGTCCCTGGAAACAGGTTACTCAAGTACCTTTGTAGTGAAGGATTCTGACGACTGGTCCTACCATGCTGACATTGAGACACTGACGGTGGATCTGATCTTCAGGAAGACGGTCTTCGGGGAATATGAGCTATCCGTGGTCATACCCTTCCTGATCAACGCATCGGGCTTCATGGATTCATTCCTTGAGGGATATCACGGCCTCTTTGGTTTTCCTGACTATGGGAGGAGCGGGAGAGCCCTCGACGATTTCCTGCTTGAGGTGAAAAGACAGGGAGAAACCGTTATCTCGGGTAGGAACGGCAGCCCCTGGCCCGGAGATCTAAGGGTCGGGTTGAAGAGAAGAATCAATTCCGGTAATCCCCTTGTCTCTGTCAAGGGATTTTTGGAATTTCCTACAGGGAGCCTCTCTGGAGGATATGGAAACGGTAAACTCGATCTGGGCGCTCAAATCCTTCTTGATTATGAAATGCTCCGTGATTTCATGTTTCATCTCAATCTTGGCTATACCATACCGGGTGATATGGGTGAGATGGAACTGAAGGGATTTTTCAGTGGTGCGGTGGCTGGGTCGTATCCATTGACGGGGAGACTTACAGGTGTGGTTGAGGTCATGTTCCAGGAATCTCCCTTGGAGGAGACGGGGATAGCAGAGCTGGACAGGGGCCCCGTAATTCTGACCTTTGGAGGGCTCTTTGATGCCGGACAGGGCAGGGTTGTTGAGGTTTCCCTCTCCGAGGACCTCAATACTGCCGGTGCGCCTGATTTTACCTTGAACCTGGGTGTGAGGTTCAGATTCTGAACTACATTCTGCCTGACCGGATTATCGAGATCAGGAGCCAGAGGCCCAGAAAGGTGGCGATCAGGAAGCCGGTGAGACCGAGCAGGGGGATATCAAAGATCTTCCCTCCCGCACCGGAGAGTGTAAGAATTGAGGAACTCAGAATGATTGCAGCCACTACAATACTGAAGGCAAGTCTGTTTGTGGAACGGTCGATATCCCTGATCAGCCGGTCCAGCCCGAGGGGTGTCATCTTCAGGTGGAGTTCATCCTTCAATGCCTTTCTGAGTAACACCTTCAACTGCCGGGGGGTATGGGAGGCAAAGTCAACCAGCTCGGTCACCTGTTTCTCGATCTTTCCGTAAACAGCCCTGGGGCTGTACTTACCCCTGATCAGCTTGGAGGCGTAAGGCTCTGCCACGCTCATGAAATTGAAGTTCGGGTCCAGTTCCCGGCCGATGTTATCAAGGATGAGCATGCACTTGTTCACGAGCAGGAGATCCGAGGGGATCTTCAGCCGGTGCTTTATGGCGATGTGAAGCAGTGTGTCAAGGTACTGGGCGAGGTTGATCTCAGAGATGCTCAGGTCGTAAAGGGGGATGAGGAAGTCGATTATATCGGCCTTGAACTCCCGCCTGAACTCCTCTATATCCACATCTTCAGTCACTAGTCCAAGTGCCACATACTGGTCTATGAGTGTGTCAAAGTCCTTCTTGACAAGGGCGACGAGACCGGTGGCTATGCTTTCCATGATCTCAGGTGTGAGCCATCCGACAATCCCGAAATCTACAAGGCCGAGCCTTCCGTCAGGGAGGACGAATATGTTGCCGGGGTGGGGATCACCGTGGAAGAATCCGTCTTCAAGAAACATCTTGAAGTAGGCGTCCACCCCGATTCTTGCCAGTTCGTGCCGGTCAAGGCCGTACCTCTTTATCCCCTCAATATCATCTATTTTTACCCCGTTGATCCTCTCCATTACAATCAGTCTTTTTGAGACCAGATCCGGGTAGAGGCGGGGAATAACGATGTTCCGGTTTTCTTCAAAGTTTCTCCTGAAGCGGCAGATATTCTTGGCTTCTTCTGTGAAATCCAGTTCCTTTCTTATGGTGCGGGAAAACTCCTCCACAATTCCGGTGGGGTTGAAGAACTCCGTTTCAGGCATGTACTTAACCATCCTGGAGGTGATGCCCTTCAGAATGATTATATCCGTCTCTATTGTCTTCGCTATTCCGGGTCTCTGGACCTTTATTACTATCGGTGTCCCATCAGTCAGGGTGGCATAGTGGACCTGGGCGATCGAGGCGGCAGCAACGGGCTGCTCCTCGATATGAGCGAATATCTTTTCAGGTGGCATTCCGAGGTCTTCCTCGATAATCTTGAGGACTTCGCTGAACTCAAAGGGTGGAACCTCGTCCTGGAGCTTCTTGAACTCATCTGCATAGATATGCGTTATCAGGTCGGGCCGGGATGAGAGCAACTGAGCGAGCTTTATAAAGGAAGGACCCAGTTCAGAAAAGGCCAGCCTCAGCCTTTCGGCAGCGGTACGCCCCAGGTCCCGGGGTTCCCTCAGCATCTTCAGTCTCTTGCGGAAGGGGAGCAGTCTGTGGAGGTTCAACGTCTCCACAAACTGACCGAATCCGTGCTTTATGAAGACATTGGCAATCTGGCGGAGGCGGCTAAGGTTCTTGTATGTCTGTTTGAGCCTGAGGAGTTCAAGGAGCATCAGGACTCCTCTTCGGCCTGCCCGGCTTCCATCTTCTCCTCAAGGGCCTTTACCCGTTTTGATAGGGCTCTTATCTTCTTTTTGAGTTCTTCAATATCCTCCTTCGTGGGGAGGTTCATCCTTTCAAGGGTGGAATTGACAAGATCACCCACCGTCTTTGAGAGTTCACCTGAACTCTTTTCAGCCTTCTCGGTAAGTTCCTTTACAAGTTTTGCTCCCTGGGACTCGCTGAGTTCACCCTTTTTGACCAGCTCTTCAATGGTCTCCTTCACCTTCTCCTGAACCCCGAATCCTGCCAGCAAGGCACTCCTGATAATGTCAATAACCGTCATGGCTCCTCCTTTCTTGTATATGTTCTGTTTTGTAATTCCTTCACCGCAAACATCTTGTTAATCACATTATACCAGAAAACGGCCGGATCAGGGAGATGACGGATCCACTGGAATCTTTCATTTTCTGAATGATTTGAGGTCCCGTCCTGAGTGGGTTGGCCTGCTATTCCTCATCAAGAACTTCTCTGAGACGGAAGGCAAGTGTCTGGAGATTGAAAGGCTTTTGAAGGAAATGAACCCCAGCTTCAAGAACGCCCTGAGGGGCGATTACATTGTCTGTATAACCGGACATGAAGAGTACTTTGAGGCCTGGGTAGAGAGATTGAAGTTCTCTGCTCAGTTCCCGTCCGTTCATCCCGGGCATTATAACATCAGTAAGAAGAAGGTGGAGTTCATCGTCGTGTTCTATGGCGAGACGGAGGGCCTCAGCAGGCGTTCCTGCAGAGATCACCCTGTAACCCAGTTCGTTAAGCATCATTCTGGCAACATCCATTGTTACCTCGTCGTCCTCTACCAGAAGTACCATCTCGCCGTTACTCTTGGGGATTTCGATGGAGATACTGGATTCAGTTTCTCTCTCAGCAGATTCCCCGGTATGGCGCGGAAGGTAGATTTTAATTGTGGTGCCCTGTCCTGGTTCGCTGTAAGCATTCATGAACCCGCTGTTCTGTCTGACGATTCCGTAAACAGTGGCGAGTCCGAGCCCTGTTCCTTTCCCCCTTTCCTTGGTTGTAAAGAAGGGCTCGAAGATGCAGGCAAGGGTTTCCTGATCCATACCACAGCCGTTATCGCTGACGGCAAGCATTACAAAATCGCCAGGCCGGCTGCCGGCATGTTCCTTGGCGTGGGTATCATCAAAGGTTACATTGCCGGTCTCGATGGTTATACTGCCTGGACCGGATATGGCATCGCTGGCGTTGAGAATCAGATTTGCAAGGATCTGGTCTATCTGGGAAGGGTCTGTGTTTACAGGCCAGAGGGAATGGCCCGGTTTCCATAGCAGCTCTATATCCTCTCCAATCAGCCTGCGAAGCATCTTGAGCATCCCCTCTACAGTCTCGTTCATGTCTATTACCCTCGGACTGATTGTCTGTTTGCGGGCAAAAGCGAGCAGTTGCTGGGTGATGTCCTTTGATCGGTTGGCAGCATGCAGAATCTGCTGGATTCTCTCATAAAGCGGGTCATCCTTCTCTAGTTTCATCACTGCAAGTTCAGCATTCCCGATTATAGCACTCAGGATATTGTTGAAGTCGTGAGCTACACCGCCGGCAAGACGTCCGATTGATTCCAGTTTCTGTATCTGAAAGAGCTGCTCCTCCAGCCTTTTCCGTTCCTCCTCAGCCTGCATTTTCTTGGTGATATCAAGAATAATTGCTACAAAGAGGGTTTCCGGTCCAATCTGAAGGAGTTGCAGATGTACCTCCACAGTATAAAGAGAGGAATCCTTCCGCTTGTGGACAGTCTCGAAAACAATCTTTTTCTTCTCCTCTTTCCGGAGGGGCTCAACAAGTGTTGCAAAGGACTCAGTGGTAAAATCAGGTTTCAGATCAAGGGGGGTCATATCCCTGAGTTCTTCCATCGTATAGCCCAGGTTCTGTTGAGCAGCCCTGTTTACCTGTACGAACTTCAGAGTCTCTGCATTGAAGAGATATATCTCATTCAGGGACTCTTCAAAGATACGGCCGAAGCGTTCCAGCCTTTCTTCTGTTTCTTTCCGGTCACTTATGTTCCTGGCAAAGGTACAGTTGAATTCCATGTCTCCGAACTGAATATGATTGGCAGAGACCTCTACAGGAAAAACAGAGCCATCCCGCTTTCTGTGGACGGCTTCAAATACAAAGGACTTTCTTTTTCTGAGTTCCTTCCAGTGGTTCATCCAGAATTCATCAGTGTATCCCGGACTTATGTCGAGAACTGACATGGCCAGCAATTCTTCCCGGGAATAGCCCAGGGCCTTGCAGGCTGCATCATTAACATAAAAGAACCGTCCGTCCGGGCCCATCCAGTAGGCTGCGTCCATTGTATTGTCAATAGCAAACTGGGTAAGCCTCAGTGCTTCCTCCACCCGCTTCTGCTGTACGATTTCCCATGTCACATCGGCAAGATAGGAGACCATCTCCAGGTCCCTTTCAGTGTACTCATCAGGCTTGTTTCCCACTCCAAGGATTGCCACCACCCTGTCTTGCCTGATTACCGGCACCCCCAGTATTCTTGTTATCTCCGTGTGTCCTTCCGGCAAGCCCTTCTTGCCGGGAAGGGAAGGATAATCGTTGTATATCAGTGGCCTTTTCTGCCGGATGCAATCCGCCCAGACGCCGGCCTCTTCCACAGGATAATGAGACCTCTTGCCCGTTGCCTGGCAGAAGTCCCGCAGGGTGCTGGTGGACCATTGCTGGAGTGTCAGGTTGTTCTGGTCAGCATCAACAAAATGGTAAAACCCGATGGGGCTGTTTACAAGGTCTGCAGCCTCATCCAGTGTCTGGGTCAGAAGTTCATCCAGTCCGTGGCTTCCTGCGTACTTGAAAAGCCGGAGTCTTAGATCTGCCATTTTCCGGACGAGGCGTTCACTGCTCTGGTCCCTGAAAACAAGGACAACACCAGTGATTTCACCCTCAGGATTCCTGATTGGGGCACCGCTGTCTGCAATCGGTATTTTTCTGCCATCCCGGCTGAGAAGAAGGGTGTGGTTGGCAAGGCCCACAATGGAGCCCTCACGAAGGACTCTGAGAACGGGATTTTCCACCGTCTCCAGGGTTTCTTCATTGATGATCCGGAAGACTTCTTCAAGGGGCCTGCCCCGTGCCTCCGCCTCGGTCCAGCCTGTGAGGGACTCTGCCACGGGGTTCATCAACTCTACGCGACCTTTGGTGTCAGTAGAAATCACGGCATCACCGATGGCCTTCAGTGTAATGCTGTGCCGTTCAATGTTCTCACGAAGGGCGGCTTCGGACCTGTAGAGCGCACGATAGTGTGCTTTCAGGTTCCTCTGGTAGAGGAGTAATCCTGCTGCACCTGAAAGAACCAAAAGACCGAGTATGATCACGATAATCAGTCCTGAACTGAGTTGCCATTCCGCCAGTGCCTCATCTGTGTCCATTTTGGCAACCAGGAACCAGGGAGAGTCGGGTACAGGCTGAATGGCAGCCACAACATCAATCCCCCTGTAATCCCTCCCTCGCATAAAGCCTGTCTCTCCCAGTCCGGCCCTGACGGAAGGCATGCTGCTTATGCTCAGGGGAACTCTGATTTTCAATGCACTGCCTGGCCTGTACCTGGTGAACAATAATGTGACCTTGTCGCCGTCGCGCCGGACGAGGATGGTCTCTGCGGTCTGGTTCGGTGTCGGCCAGGACTCGATTAACGGGTAGAGGAAACGTTCAGCATAATTGACAAAAACAAGCCCACCGACAGGCTTTCTGTCATGAGAAGGACCTGGGAAAACCGGGGCTGTTACGGCGATCCGGGGCTCTTGGTCTTCTCCGCTGGTATGAAGATCAATGAATGAAGGCCTGTCTTTTTTCAGTGCCGCAGAGAGTGCCTTGGAATAATCGTCATGGCTGCTTTCCAGGCTCAAACGTACCCTGCCTTCCCTGTCAAGGAGGATTATATTGTCGTAATCGTGTTCCTTCCTGATCTGTTGAAGGAACTGGAGAAGCTCCTGGATGGCGTTGCCTCTCGGATTGGAGAAAAAAAGGGTTATCTTCTGTACAAGAAAGGGGTTTCCTGAGATATAGACGGCATCCAGCATCTGGTCGTTCTGCCAGGCAGCGATCTGATCCGCCTTGACCTGGGCGATGCCACGAAGGTTCTTCTCAACATCGTGCAGGATTGTCTGCTTCTGCCATTGATAAAACCAGCCACCGCCGAGCACAAAGGCCAGGACAAACACTGACAAAACGGTTTTCAACCATAGTGGGAATGGATTTGTATTGGAATTCATGGCGCCTCGTACTTTTTTGGAATTATACCCTAACTCCGGCTGTCTGAGCAAAACACTGCAGTACAGTAGGGTTGCATTTTAAGTACGCACACCATACAGGTTTCACGGCAAAGAACAGGAAGCAACAATGAGACAGGATCTGAAAACTCTTGTTTTCCGGGAGTCTGGATCGAACTGTTTTACAACTCAATATTCTTTCGGACAGAAGCGAGATCAGTGCGGACAGGGAGATATTACGGTCTGCAATTGTTTGACAAACGATCGGTTGATGAGCTATCATAGCCATAGCGGGGTAGAGCAGCCTGGTAGCTCGTCGGGCTCATAACCCGAAGGTCGGAGGTTCAAATCCTCCCCCCGCCACCAACCTTTGTCCTTTAATCAACAGCTTCCTGAAAATGAAATCTTTATGGCAGGTCATTCTGGTGGGTTTTCCCAACGGATTTCTAACGGAATTGAAAGGCCAGTCCAAGATTGCTGCCCGTTGCCGGTTAAATATCGTGTCGTATGAAGGTTATCTGTCAGTGTATGAAAACTGAATATGTGTAGCGGGTACTGACCTCTCGAAGTCTTGCCACCGCCATGATGAGCTAATGCCATAAGGCAGTAATTCCAGATGACTTTAGCTTTGTTGGAGACAGATTATACCGGGGAGTGTCGTAATTTGAAGTGTTCTAAGTAAATATCTCATTGAAAGGGATAGACTCCCGTTCCTGGAGGAATCCGGCCCGATCCCGAGGGGGCTTGGATCGGAGCGGGCAGGTATTGAAATATAACAAAAAAAATCCAAAGTATCAAAGTCATAATAATGTATGACAGCCCTGATTTATCAAGACCCTTTTCCGTCCCAATGTAACCTGCAAGGTATTGAAAGCATTAAGTGAGATATGATAACCTTGTCCAAGAAAGCTTAAATTTCAAATGATGATTTCTTCTAAATCCACAACTAAAGAGTTTATTATAAATGTCCGATAAAGGAGCAGGGGCTCATGGAGTCTTTTGATCCTTTAGAAGGAGGTGAAGCATGTCTGAGAAGATGATGTGCTGGGAGTTCAAAAAGTGCGGACGTGACAAACTCGGGGATTGTCCTGCAGTAATTAAGCATCTGGGCCAGATGTGCTGGATGATAGCGGGAACGATGTGTGGTGGCAAACCACAGGGGACTTTTGTACAGAAGGCAGGCAACTGCAAAAAATGTGATTTCTATCAGTACATGAGAAACTGAAAAGGATAATTCAGTGCTGCAAAGGAGAACATGAAACAAATTCTTGAAGCCCTTCAGCCTCCTGCCATAATTGTGGGAGAGGATTACAAGATTGAATTTGCCAACAAGTCCTTTGGAGAGTTCTGCGGAGTTGAACCAGAAAGGCTTGTTGGTAAAAAATGCCATGTTGTCTGTCACAATTCTGAAACGCCCTGCCAGTTAAACGGCTCTCCCTGTCCCCTCAGAGAGGTATTTCGGACTGGCAGGGCCTTGTCCATCAAGCATATCCATCAATGTTGGAAAGGTGAGGAGTGTGTATTTGAAGTACAGGCATCTCCCATCATCTCACCGCAGACGGGAAGGGTGGAGAAAATGCTGGAGATCATGGTTGAAACAGGGGAAGACGTTGGAGATGTAAAGAAGATTCGTTCTGCCGATGAGTTTCTACACGCCGTTCTTGAAGGTATAGGAGAGGGGGTAGTGGTCATCACAAGTGATCTAAGGATAATCAGGGCAAATGAGCAATACCTTAAGATGTCTGGAATGTCAGCTGATGATATCAAAGGGGAGTACTGTTACAAAGCAAGCCACAGATATGATATTCCCTGTTTTGAGAAAGGTGAGGACTGTCCCGTTATAAGGGCCTTCAGAACAGGGATCCGACAGTCAGGCACTCACATTCACTTCAATAACCGGGGAGAGCCCATATATGTTGAGTTAAATGCCTTTCCCTTGAGAGATTACCACACAGGCCGGATAATAGCCGTTCTGGAGACCATAAATGATGTTTCGGAGAAGGTCTCGCTGAAGGAGAGGTTGAAAAGTTCAGAAAGCAAGTACCGGGATCTATACAACAGGACACCGGTAATGCTTTTCAATATGAACGAGGAAGGTATAATCACGGAATGCAACCAGACAATGGCAGACAAGCTTGGTATCAGCAAGGAAAAACTGAAGGGGTATTTTTTCCCTTCCTTGCTTACTACTGATTCAAGGAAGGCCTTTGAAGAGCAGAAACAACTCTGCCAAACAGAAGACGTTTGTTTGCTCGAAGTGAAGGTGATAGATGCTAAAGGAAACCATATTCCGGTAAGGCTTACAGGGAAGAAGGTGTTAGAAGAAAAAAGGGTTTATTACAGCATGTTAGGTCAGGATCTCTCCGAGTTGAAAAAGGCTGAAGACGAGAAGAGGCTCCTGGAGGCACAACTCATACAGGCACAGAAAATGGAGTCCTTGGGAACCCTTTCTGCAGGAATCGCCCATGACTTCAACAATATCCTGACCGGCATGATGGGTTATACAGAATTGCTGGAAAAGCTTCAAACGTCTTTTAAGGGGCAGAACTATCTGGCCCGGATAAATGAGCTGCTGAATGTTGCCTCCAACCTGACGAAACAGCTTCTTATAGTGGGAAGAAAGGCTGAAACGGAGTATCAGGTCTTTGAGCTTAATACCTTTCTGAATGAGTTTGTTTCTACAATCAAGAGAATCATCGGTGACAATATAGTTATAGAACAGGATATGCCCTCTATTCCAATTACCATAAAAGGGGATACATCCCAGATTTACCAGATGTTGATGAACCTTTTCGTAAACGCAAGGGATGCAATGTCCGATGGGGGAACAATTTATCTGAGAATAGCAAAGACAGACACTGGTGCATCTGCGAAATGGGCTTATCATCATACCAAGGGTTCAGAATACGCCTTGATCTCTATCAGAGATACGGGAACAGGAATTCCAGAGACAATCAAGGGAAGGATATTTGATCCATTCTTCACAACCAAAACCGACCGTTCAAACAAGGGAACCGGCCTTGGCCTCTCCGTTGTATATTCGATCGTAACAGCCCATAAGGGGAAGATTGAGGTGGAGAGTGATGAAGGCAAGGGGGCGGAATTCCGGATTTATCTTCCAATTTCTCATGATGAAAGTCCTGAGCTGGAGAAATCCATGAGTGAAAGAATAAAACCCGCTGATCGGGAATCAACGATAATGATCGTGGATGACGAAGAAATCATTCTTGATGTTGTTAATACTGTCCTTGAAGAGGCTGGCATGAATGTAATCACCGCACGAAACGGCCAGGAAGCGATTGAGATATTCAGAAACCATGAAGGCAAAATAGACCTCGTAATTGTTGATATGAGCATGCCGGGGCTCGATGGAGTCGAGACGTTCATGCGTTTAAGAAAGATAGACCCGGGACTGAAAGTCATTCTTTCGACAGGCTATACCCATGAGCGGAAACAGGAGTTCCTTGATATGGGGTTCGTTGGATGCTTGAAAAAACCGTACAAAATCAATGATATTCTCAAAACAGTAAAAGAATATTTATGACATTTGTTTTTTTGAAAAAGAGTTGCGAAAGTGATATTGACAGAATTATTCCATCAGAATAATATACCCATTGAGTAATATATGATAACGTTTGAAAAGAAGATCCCTCTGGTGGTTATTCCTGAGAGGAGATCAGAACAGGTCTTGACAAGAAAACATTAAAAGGGAAAGGCTCCCGATCCTGGATGGAGAAGAAACCGGAGCCGGAGGGGAAACAAGACCCAATCCCGGGGGGGGGAGAGACTGGATCTTGCACTGCGTATAATATGTCAAAATACTTGGAGTTTGTCTACTTAAATTGCATCTTAATAAACGGCGTGAACAGGTTTTACTTCCTCGAATGGAAGCATCAGTAACAGAAATCCTGCCATCTCCAGTATCGGTAATTGAAACGACGCAGGTGTTAACTGAGAGCGGCAATACGAGTTACAACGGTGCAGTATCATGGCTTGCGGGGCATAGATTGGTCCTTGACGGTAGCATGTCCATGCTCTGGGCAGATTGTTATAATATGCCCCACATCTGTACAAAATAATTTTATGGAGAGGCGGCAAGGCTCCAAGAATACAAT
>CAZITN010000078.1:0-11871 GCA_964542175.1 uncultured Thermodesulfovibrio sp.
CGTTATGATGTAATAAAGCAAAAGTTAAAGGAGACCTGCAATGGCAATAAAGGCAGATGAACTAATGTCTATGGTGGAATCACTCCCGATAGAAATAAAAACAAAATTAATTGAAAAGATTTTGCACAGCTTGCATCCAACTCAAAAAGAAATAGATGAACTATGGGCACAAGAGGTAGAAAAAAGGTTTAATGACATCAGGACTGGAAAGGTAAAACCTGTTACAGCAGATGAGGTCTTTGGAGAAATTCAGAAAATATACAATAAATGAAAGTTTCTTTTCATCCTGAAGCAAAGGAAGAGTTCTTTGAAGCCATAAATTATTATGAAGAATGTCAGGAGGGATTGGGGTTAGAATTTGCCAAGGAGATTTATTCTACCATTCAGAGGATAATTCATTTTCCAGAGGCATGGTCAAAGATGTCAGAGAATACAAGAAGATGTTTAGTCAATCGTTTTCCATATGGAGTAATTTATTCGATAACTGAAGAGGAAATAATAATTTTAGCAGTAATGCAGTTGAACAGAGAACCTGGATATTGGAAGGAACGATTAAAATAGAACCCCTGAAGAATCTTTCCATCGCACTGCGATTCCGCCGCCGCTCACTTCATTGTTCCTTCTGAGAGATTGCACCGGTGGCCGGGTCGTAGTCATAGTCTTCTTCACTCAGGGGGATTCCCGTAAAATCGCTCAGTTCCTTGATGTCCCGGGGATACCTGCCCTCTGCTGCCTGAAACCCGTTGATCGCCTGTTTCAGGTTATATACCGTTGTTGTGTTTCCGAACTTCTGGGTCTCCTTATAGGTCTTGACGGTCTTTTCGCCGTACTGCTCAACGGGGTTTTCCTGGCAGGAAGACAGTACGGTCAGAAACAAAAGGGCCGTCAGGGGAATAATCCCTGTCTTCCATGAGCCGGTTTTCTTCACAGCCGTCCCTTTGTGGAAGGGATGGAACGGGATTCTATCCCGACGGCTTCCTTCAATGCCCTCCCGAAGGCCTTGAAGACCGCCTCGAATATATGATGAAGGTCCCTTCCATAATGGACATTTATATGGAGGTTCATCATCCCGTGGGTGGAGAGGGCCCTGAAGAAGTCCTCAAAGAGTGATGCCGGCAGGTCCTTGAGCCGTCCTGTCTTCCCGGGCAGTTTGTAAACGAGAAAGGGACGGCCACTCAGGTCTATGACCACCTCTGCAAGTGTCTCATCCATGGGTATCTTGGAAAACCCGAACCGCCTTATTCCCTTCTTCTCACCCAGGGCCTTGTTCAGGGCCTGCCCGAGGGTGATTCCTATGTCTTCCATCAGATGATGGTAATCCACCTCGGTATCTCCTGCTGCATCAAGTTTTAATGAGAGGTTTCCGTGATGACACATCAGGATGAGCATGTGGTCCAGGAACGGGATGGTTGTGGATATGCTGTAACTTGTCCTTCCATCAAGTCTGAGTTCAGCCTTGATGGATGTCTCCTTTGTGATACGTTCAATGGATGCCTTCCTCATCATACCTCCAGGGGATGAGATGGTTTCTTAAGACTGTTCAGTCCAGGGTTAAGAAAGTATACCATAAAAAGGGTCATCCTGAGCCGGGCAATATTTGATTTTCCCCGGATATATACCATTTTCCAGTACCCTTTAGGTAAACTATCATCGGGCTGGATGCGGCCCTTCCTGGAGGAAGATCCGAATTTAGTACTGAATTGGTGCTTGAGATAAGGAATGGACGGCGTAATTCATAGTATGACTGGTTACGGTTCTGTGGAACGGGATGGTTTCAGGGTGGAGGTGAGGTCCGTCAACCACCGGTTCCTGGACATGAACTTCAGGATGCCTCCCTATCTCCAGCCCTATGAGATGGAACTAAGGGGAGTTGTCAAGAAGTATGTCCAGAGGGGAAGGCTGGATGTGAGGGTCTCTCTTACCGAGGGTGCCGATATCAGGCTCAGGATCAACCGGGAGTTTGGCAGGTCCCTTTTCAATGCCCTTTCGGAACTCAAGGGAGAACTTTCATTAGAGGGTGAACCGTCCATTGAGAACCTCTTCTGGTTCAGGGACCTCATCTTTGAAGAGGAGCCAGGCTATGATTCCGATCTGTTGATTGCTGTCTTTCAGGAGGCTATGGAGCGGTTGGTAGAGATGCGAAAATCAGAGGGGGAGCACTTGAGGTCAGTGATACTCAGGGGGATTCAGCTTCTCGAGAGATATCTGCAGGAGGTGGAGGAGCTTGCATCCCAGGCCCTGCCTGAGTTGATGAAGAAATTGCGAGAGAAGATCAAGGACCTTACAGGAGAGGGGGTGGATGAATCAAGGCTGATCCAGGAAGCGGCCTTCCTTGCAGAGAGGGCTGATGTGGAAGAGGAAATCCACAGGATAAGAAGCCATTCGGGCCAGCTGAGAAAAATCATTTCTCAAGGTGGTACAATAGGCAGAAAGGCAGACTTCATCCTTCAGGAACTTCTCCGAGAGGCCAATACCATAGGGTCAAAGTGTTCAGACTATGCCATATCGGAGAGGGTTGTCAATATGAAGAGCGAGATAGAGAGGATGAAGGAACAGGTCCAGAATATTCAGTGAAGGAGGACAAGGGATGAAGAAAGAGAGAGTCCCTGCACTGGTGAACATAGGTTTTGGAAACGTGGTCTCGGTCTCACGGGTTATTGCTATAGTCACACCGGGCTCCGCCCCCATGAAGAGACTCAGGGATGAGGCCAGAAAACGGGGGAAGCTGGTAGATGCCACTGAAGGCAGGAGGACGAGGTCCATAATCGTTACTGACAGCGATCACGTAATACTCTCCGCCCTTCAGCCTGAGACAATCACCCAGAGGTTTGGCGGCGAAAACCAGGACGAGAGGGTCTGAGACGTAAGGGATGCCGGCCTGGATTCAGGAGAAGGGGACGCTTTTTATTGTGTCTGCTCCATCGGGGGCCGGCAAAACAACACTCTGCAGCATGCTCCTGAGGGATACGCCGGGTATCATTTTTTCCGTCTCCTACACAACAAGGAGTCCCAGGCCCGGGGAAAGGGCAGGAAGGGATTACCACTTCGTAAGTGAGGATGAGTTCAGGGAGATGGTCAGCCGGGAGGAGTTTCTGGAGTGGGCTGAGGTTCACGGGAACCTTTACGGGACGTCCAGGAGGTGGGTTGAAGAGAGGCTTGCCTCCGGGACTGACATACTTCTTGATATAGATGTCCAGGGGGCGGAACAGATAAGGTCCAGGGGGCTTGAAGCGGTTTTTATATTCGTCCTCCCACCCACCCTTGAGGCGCTCCGGGAGAGGCTCTCCGGTAGAAAAACCGATCCCCCTGAAGTGATCCGGAGAAGGATAGAGAAGGCCAGGGAGGAGATAGCTTACTATGACAGGTACGATTATGTTATCATAAACGATGATCTTGAACGGGCTTATTCTGATCTGCGGTCAGTGGTAATATCACGGCGCCTTACTGCAGACAGGATAGACAGGGCCTGGGTGGCAGAGGTCTTCTTCCAGAGCGGAGATTGAGAGGTTATAACCCAATAACCAATATACCAATTACAGTCTTTAATATACAGGAGGACGGAAGATGGATATAATTTCACTCCCCATTGAGCATGACGTTGAGGGTATTGAGGGAAGGTTCAGACTGGTGAATATCGCTGCCCAGAGGGCAAGGGAACTTGTCCAGGGAGTGGAGCCCAAGATAAAGAGCAATGCGAAAAAGGTGACCACCCTTGCACTGGAGGAGACAATCACAGGTAATGTTGAGTTTCTTACCGGCGAGGAGGCTGTGAAGGCCCGCGAGGAGGCAGAGAAGCTCGATTTCCGTCGCCTTCTTGAGGAGAGTGCCGAGGAGACAGAAGCTGAAGACCTCTCTGAACTTGAAAAGGACCTGAAGATGTACTTCCCCGATGAGGGAGACTCTGCCACTGGTTCTCCAGATGAAGCCTTCGAGTCTGAAGAATAGAAGGGTCCTTCTTGCTGTTACCGGAGGCATCGCTGCATACAAGATACCCGACCTTGTAAGGAGACTGAGGGAGAGGGGAGCAGACGTAGCCGTCATCATGACGGAGACAGCAGGGCAGTTTATACCTCCTCTCACTTTACAGACGGTTTCAGGCAATCCCGTTTATTCAAATCCCTTTGAGAGCCCCCTTGTACACATAGAACTTCCACGGGAGTCAGATATCCTTGTGGTGGCTCCTGCAACAGCCAACATGATTGCCAAGATGGCGTCAGGCCTTTCCGATGATCTCGTCTCCCTCTCCTTTCTTGCCTTCAGAGGGCCTGTGCTGGTAGTTCCTGCCATGAACCACAGGATGTATGAACACCATGCAGTCAGAAGAAATCTTGGATTGCTTAAGGATATGGGTGTTTTTGTCCTTGAACCAGAGGAAGGGGCCCTTGCCTGTGAAGAGGCAGGCAAGGGGAGGATGCCCGATACCGGCATTATACTTTCCCGGATAGAGGCGCTCCTTTCACCACAGGACCTTGCAGGAATCAGAGTGGTTGTGACTGCCGGACCCACAAGGGAATACCTGGACCCGGTCAGGTTCATATCGAACCGTTCTTCGGGTAAGATGGGCTATGCCCTTGCCAGCGTAGCCTCGAAGCGGGGTGCCGAGGTTACGCTTATCTCAGGTCCTGTATCACTCGTTCCGCCTGAGGGGTTGAGTGAGTATGTAAGGGTTGAGGATACAGCGGGAATGCTTGAGGAGGTTCTCAGGGCAGTCAGTAAAGGGGCGGATCTCCTTCTGATGGCGGCTGCGGTGGCCGACTTCAGGCCTGCAGGGTTTTCTTCCCGTAAGATCGGCAAGGAAGGTCTCCCTGAACTCTCTCTGGAACGGACCCCTGATATCATATCTGAAGTCTCCTCCATGAGGGGACATCCCTTCATAATCGGATTTTCTGCTGAGACTGGTCCCGAAATTGCAAAAGCAAGGGAAGAGATGTTCAGAAAAGGGATGGATGCAGTGGTCTTTAATGATGTGACTGAAGAAGGAGCCGGCTTTGATCATGATACAAACAGGATTACTATTATTGACAGTGAAGGTATAAGGGACTATCCCTTGATGCATAAGAAGGACTGCGCAGAGAGAATAATAGATTACTACCTGGAGATAAAGAGAAACAGGAGTCGTTAAATAAAATTTATTCCATTTATGGACGAAATTGGTCAGGTTGATTGACAACTTTTGCCATGAGGCAATATAATTAAGCCAGATATCGGGGGTAGTCTTTTATGGCACTTGATGAGATTGAAAAACTGAAGGCAAGGGTTGAGAAGGACCCTGACTCAAAGCTCTTCCTCCCCCTTGCCGAGGAGTACAGGAAAGAAGGGATGTTTGACGAGGCCATTGATGTCCTCAAAAAGGGCCTTGAGAGACACCCGAGCTATGTTACCGCCCGGGTAGCCCTTGGCAAGACCTATCTCGAACAGGGCAAGGAGGATGAGGCCCTTGGCGAGTTCGAAGAGGTGATTGCTGCCGTGCCTGACAACCTTTTCGCCCAGAAGAAGATCGCTGAGATATACCGGGACAGAGGGGATATGGAGAAGGCGCTGCAGCACTTCCAGAAGGTCGCCTATCTGAATCCCAATGACGACGATGCAGCGAAGTTTCTCGATGAGCATCTGCCTGCCTCTGCGGAGCCTGAGACAGAGGCCGAGAAGGAAGTCCAGCCTGAGACCTCTCATCAGGAACTCAATTCCATCTCCTTCGGCCTTGAAGAAGAGCCTGAGATAAGCGATGTGGAGGAGGTTTCCTCTCAGAAGGAGAGTGAAACCCCTGAAGATTTGCCCGTAGGACCGGGGATGGATCAGGTGGATTCTGAAGACCCCGGGAAGGTGGAGGATCAGGGTTTTGAGGAGTACCGGGAATTTTCCGAGTTTATAGGCGAGAAGGTGCATGAGGATACAGAGCTGCAGGCTGAAGAGATCAATCTTGCAGGTCAGGATGAAGAGAATGATGTCTTCACTCTTTCAGAAGAAGAGGAGGTGCTCCAGTCCTTTGCCGAGTTCAGCAACCTCACCATGCCTGATGAGACAGACGAAACTGCCTCGGCGGATGAAAAAAGAAAGATGCTCCTGAGGAAAGCCGATGATTATGTCAGATCCGAGGAATACCTCAAGGCGATGGATATATACAATGAGTTCCTCAGGGAAAATCCTGAGGACAGGGAGGCCCGTCAGAGGCTTCAGGAACTGAGGCAGTTGCTCAAAATGATCGGGAAGGACCCTGATATCCTTGCGGAGAGATTGGAATCCCTGCTGTCGGGGTTAAGGGAGAGGAGAGATGAGTTTTTCGGAGACGCTTAGAGAGGCTGTAGAGAGGGTTGAGGGAGCAGTTGCCGCCATCATCCTTGCCTCGGACGGTATTCCCGTTGAGGAGCATGTCACGGAAAGGCTAATTGACTTCACAGACCTTTCTGCTGAGGCGTCCACACTTATAAAGGATATCGAGTTGGCGTCGGAAGAACTTCATCTGGGAGAGGCCCGTGAATTTGCCCTGATCTCCGAACGGTGCGGAATCTTCCTGAGAAAAATCACTGAGGAGTATTATTTTGCCCTTGTCCTCAGGCCGGAGGGAAATTTCGGAAAGGCCCGCTTCATCCTGAAGATTCTTATACCCAGAATAGAAGAGGAGTTCTGATCTCCTCCCATCAGGACGCAGATGAACACTGATCGATAGGGGATTCCTCGTGCTCAGACAGAGAGGGACATTAAGTCATTAGTCACTGGTCATTTCCAGCGTTCTTTGCGTTACTTTCGTTTGTCTCGTTTGTCTGGTTCATTTCGTTCTTTTCTGCATCCACACTTTCACGCATTATCGCTTTCTCGCCTCATACCTTTCTCGTCTTCAACCTTAACCTTTCCATACTAAAGTTCGCCCCTTTATGTCCGATAGTAGAGACATGGAGAGGCTGCTGAATAGACAGCCCTCTTTCCTTGTAAACAGGGAGTTTCCCTGTAAAAAAACAGTTGAGGGAGGGAAAGATGCAAATAACTCTCAGAAAAAAACTCTTTGGGATGGTGGGGTTCCTCGTGATTGCCCTTGTCTTTGTGGGAGTGCTTGCCTACAGCACTGAGAAAAGACTGGTTAATGGGTTTGAGGCCCTTGAAGATGGGCCCGGCCACCAGGAAGAGGCTGCAATGGGGGCACTGATGCAGCTTGGGAATGCCGTTCATGCCTTCAAGAACTATCTTTTGAGAAAGGATGAGAAGTATGCAGGCAGGTTTCAGGCGGCCGTGAACAAGATGAGGGAAGAACTGGCCGATTACAGGAAACATGCATTCACAGATAAGGAGAAGGGACTTGTGGAGGAGGCACTCAGGCATATAGACAGTTATGTGAATGCCTTTGGCCAGATCAAGAGGGCGAGGGCGTTAAGCGATGACATCGCAAATATCGACAGAACAATCAAGGGGGCTGACCGTCCTATAGAGAAGGCCCTCAAGGAGATGGATGAAATTGCCAAGAAACGGTATGAGACCGCTCTTCAGGAAATGAAGCAGAAAGCCGATACCGCAGTATGGGTGATGATTCTTGCCGTACTGCTTGCCTCCCTGACAGGGATAGTTGTGAGTACACTTATCCTGAGGAAGATAATGAAGTCCGTCGACGAGGTCGGACGCGTCCTTTCAGGGGTGGCCGAAGGGGATCTCACCCATGATGCAAAGCTGCTCTCAGGAGACGAGATCGGCAGGATGGCTGAGGCGGTAAACAAGATGGCCGGTGCAATACGGAAAATGATCTGGAAGATCTCCGGAGTGGCAGATACGGTAGTGAGCAGTTCCGAGGAGGTATCGGCAACAGTCAGCCAGATTACAGCGGACATAAACAGACAGGTCCAGCAGATAGAGCAGTCGGCAGCTGCAACTACTGAAGTCTCCCAGACAATACTCGATGTAGCGAACAATGCCTCCCATGCCTCGGCCTCTGCCAGGGAGTCTGTTGAGGCGGCACAGGAGGGACGTGAGGTTGTGGGAAAGACGGCTGACGGCATATACGAAATAGCCCGGCGTGTTGAAGAAAGCTCCAGGACTGTTGAAGAACTGGGCGAGAGCAGCAAGAAGATAGGCGAGATAGTAAACGTGATAAACGATATCGCCGACCAGACGAATCTCCTTGCCCTCAATGCAGCCATAGAGGCTGCAAGGGCAGGCGAAAACGGGAGGGGGTTTGCCGTTGTGGCTGATGAGGTCAGAAAGCTTGCCGAGAGGACGGCCAAGGCCACGGACGAGATTTCGGAGATGATCGGGCGGATCCAGAAGGATACGGGGCTTTCCGTGGAGAACATGAAAAAGGGAAGGAAGATGGCTGAACAGGGTGTGGAACTGGCAAAACAGGCCCAGGAGGCCCTCGAGAGGATAGTGGCTGCATCCGAGCAGTGCATGGACAAGGTCCAGGCGATTGCCGCTGCAACAGAGGAACAGTCGGCGGCCATAGAGGAGGTATCAACCAATATGGAAAATATCACTGATATCACCCGGGCCTCAAAGGACGGTATAGATCAGATAAACGATGCCACCAATGATCTTGCAAGGCTTGCCGGTGAACTGGGTGAGCTGATCGGCTGGTTCAGAATCAGTGATAAGGAGAAGACTGATGGAAAGAGGATAAGCACTGGTGCCGGCAAGGCTGGCGCAGGAACGCTCCCAACGGGAGCTGATGCCGTATCCGGCGTGGTCCCGGGTGTGTCCGGCAATGGGGAGTCCGGCCTTAATTAGGGGCATGACAGAGAGATCTGCGCGCCAACTCCATGGCACGACCACGGAGTTGGCGCGCACCATGCACATTCAGATGACACCTTCCGTGTTTTCCTGAGTCCAACACAGCCTTCTTAAGGAGGGGAAGATTAATCTTAAAACACCAGGTTCTGGTATAATTTATCCGTTGAATGATAAAAGCAGGATAGATAGTGCCCTTTCCCTTCTATTCCGGAAGGGCCTTTCCGCCTTTCTTGTGAGCAATATAAGAAATATCCGTTACCTCACAGGATTCAGGGGGTCTTCCGCTCTTTTGCTCCTTACGCGACGGGGATCTTTCTTCATAACCGATTTCAGGTACAGGGAGCAGTCCCTTCAGGAAGTCCAAGGTGCGGAGATTACCATTGTCCGGAGATCCCTGATCTCCAAGGCTGCAGAGATCCTCCGCAAGAGGGGCATGAAACGGGTCGGCTTTGAGAAGGATGCCCCTTACAGGCTTTATCACGTACTAAGACGGGCCTTCGTCCCTGTTGCGGTGGATGGTCTTGTGGAGAGGCTCAGGATGTTGAAGGATCAGGAGGAAATCAGCCTCATAAGGAAAGCAGTCCTCAGGGCGGAGAGGGCCTTTCTGAAGGTGAAACCCCGGATCCGTCCGGGGATTAGTGAAATGGCAATAGCAAGGCGGCTTGAAGACTCTCTCAGACGAGAGGGATGCAGAAGCCTTCCCTTCCCGATTATAGTTGCCTCTGGTGAGAGGTCGGCCCTGCCTCACGCAGAGCCTACTGAGAGAAGGCTCAGACCCGGGGATCTTCTGATTGTTGACTGGGGAGGGGAGGCGGAGGGGTACTTTTCCGACATGACAAGAACCTTTCTCCTTCGGGGAAGGGATCTTTCAGAAAAAATCAGGCTTTACAGGACGGTTCAGAGGGCCAGAGAAAGGGCAGTCAAAAGTATAGCCCCGGGAGTACAGGCAAAGGAGATTGACGCCTCTGCAAGGGGGGTTATCAGGGATGATGGGTATGGGGATTTCTTCGGGCACGGTACCGGCCACGGGGTGGGACTTGATATCCATGAGGCTCCTCGTATATCATGGATAGGGAGAGAAACCCTGAGGGAAGGCATGGTATTTACTGTTGAACCCGGGATCTACCTGCTAGGAAAAGGCGGGGTAAGAATCGAGGATATGGTCCTGGTCACTGGAAAGGGCCACAGGTTGCTTACCGGTCTTCCACGGAAACTCGAGATAATCTGAGGAGATGGAGGATAATGGATGATCTCAACGAATGATTTCAGAAGGGGAACGAAGATAGAGTTCAAGGGTGAGCCCTATGAGGTGCTCGATTTCCAGCATGTAAAGATGGGAAGGGGAGGTGCCTTTGTGAGGGCGAAACTGAAGGGGCTGAGGTCAGGAAAGATCATAGAGGAGACCTTCAATGCAGGGGACAAGGTGCCCAAACCGGATCTCCAGGAAAAGGAGATGCAGTATCTCTATGTCCAGGACAACCTCTACTACTTCATGGATACGGAGACATACGAACAGATACCTCTTACAGAGGAACAACTGGGAGACAACAGGCTCTATCTGAAGGAGAACATGAATGTTTACATCCTTTATTTCAGGGGAGAACCTATAGCGGTTGAACTTCCCAACTTTGTAGTTCTCGAGGTGACCGAGACAGAACCGGGGTTCAAGGGGGATACCGCCTCGGGAGGGAGCAAGCCCGCGGTACTGGAGACAGGTGCTCCGGTGAAGGTCCCCTTTCATATCAATATTGGTGATCTCGTAAAGGTGGACACCCGGACGGGTGAATACATTGAGAGGGTGAAGGAATGAATCTTGACGAGATAAGAAAGCTCATAGACCTCCTTAAGGATACTGACGTTTCAGAGATCCAGATCGAGAAGGAGGGTGTGAAGCTGAGACTCCGAAGGGAGAGGCTGCTCTCTTCCTACGGGTTTGTTGAAGGGCCGGCGAGGGAAAAGAGGATTGAAGACGGGACCCAGATGCCCCCTGAAGAGGCTGATGATTCGTCTCAGCTCTTTACGGTCACGTCTCCCATTGTGGGGACCTTTTTCAGGGCTTCTTCCCCTGATGCCGAGCCCTTTGTCGAGGTCGGCTCCCGTGTCCAGAAGGGACAGGTGCTGTGCATTATAGAGGCTATGAAGCTGATGAACGAGATAGAGAGTGAGGTTGACGGAGTGGTTGTCAGGATACTTGTCGAGAACGGTCAGCCAGTGGAGTATGGTGAACCCCTCTTCCTTATAGAGCCGATATGAGAATGATTCCCATCAGGAATAACCCTCCGGAATGAAACTTTTCAAGAAGATTCTGATAGCAAACAGGGGTGAGATCGCCGTCCGGGTGATCCGGGCCTGCCGGGAACTGGGAATCAGGACGGTTGTAGTCTATTCGGATATTGACCGGGAGACCATGCCCGTACGGCTTGCCGATGAGGCCGTCTGCATAGGTCCTGCTGATCCTGCCCAGAGTTACCTGAACACTCCTGCCATCCTGAGTGCCGCTGAGATAACCGACGCCGAGGCGATCCATCCAGGCTATGGTTTTCTCTCAGAGAACCCCCAGTTTGCCGAGGCATGCCACAAGAGCGGAATTACCTTCATAGGTCCGAAACCTGAAAACATAAGGCTGGGAGGGGAGAAGGCCAGGACCAGGAAGCTCCTCAGAAAGCGAGGAGTCCCCGTAGTTCCTGGCAGTGACGGTGTGGTGAAAGATGAAGAGGAGGCACTGAAGACGGCCAGGAAGGTTGGCTTCCCGGTGATACTCAAGGCTTCTGCCGGTGGCGGGGGACGGGGAATGAGGATTGTGGAGAGGGAGACTGAACTGAAGGATGCCTTCCGGATGGCCCAGCGGGAGGCCCTTGCAGCCTTCGGGAAGGATGATGTTTATATTGAGAAATACATCTCTGAGATGAGGCATATTGAGGTCCAGATACTTGCCGATGAAAAGGGGGATGTGGTTCACCTGGGTGAGAGGGACTGCTCTATCCAGAGGCGACATCAGAAGCTGATTGAGGAGGCGCCTGCCCCGGGTCTTGATGAGAAAGTGAGAAAGAGGATCGGCGAGTATGCTGTCAAGACGGCAAGGGCCCTCAAGTACAGAAATGCAGGGACTGTTGAGTTTATAGTTGACAGCAGCGGTGAGATCTACTTCATGGAGATAAATAC
>CAZITN010000079.1:0-11218 GCA_964542175.1 uncultured Thermodesulfovibrio sp.
AGCTCTATCCCCATCCCGTTTTTGACGAGATTGAGAGGAGTTTTAATGGTGCGTCTGACGATACCCTCCAGATGGGATCTGTTGCCATCAGGGTACTGGAGATGAATGGTAATATGAGTGCCCGGGACAAAGCCGTGCTGGGTCCGGATGAAAAGCCCCTTTGCAGACAGGTCGGAAGATATTCCCCTGTAAGTCATGCCTCCTGCACTGAATTCGGTCTCAAGTCTCTTGGTGTACCTTTTGTACTGTCTCTTTGACATGATAAAGGTTCCCTCCTCTCAGGAGTACTCATAAAGAAACTGAAGGCAGTTTGCCTTCACCCCCCCTGTTTATTCTCTGAGCGGATATCAGGAAAAGTGTTTCTTGAGCCTGATTATGGCCTCCCTGTCCTGTCCCGTTGAGATCATATCTATGCTTACACCAAGCTTCTCCTCTATGTACTGGAGGTACTTCCTTGCGTTTACAGGGAGTTTATCATATTCCCTTATACCAGAGGTCTTTTCTGACCAGCCAGCCAGCTCTTCATAAACAGGGGTACACTTTTCAAGGACCTCCAGTTCCTTGGGGAATTCGGTGTAGATGGAGTTTTTGTACCTGTATGAGGTGCAGACCTTCAGTGTTTCCAGCCCGTCCAGGATATCCAGCTTTGTTAAAATTATACCACTGAGGCCGTTTATCCTTACGGCGTGGCGGAGAGCGACCAGGTCGAGCCATCCGCACCTCCTCGGCCTGCCGGTGGTAGCGCCGAACTCCCCCCCCCGCTTTCTGATCTCTTCTCCCAGGGCATCGTGCAGCTCGGTAGGAAAGGGCCCTCCACCCACCCGGGTGGTATAGGCCTTTACCACTCCAAGAACAGTATCGATCCGGGTCGGACCAATTCCCATACCCGTACATACCCCGCCTGCGACTGCAGAGGAAGAAGTCACGTAAGGGTAGGTACCATGGTCTATATCAAGCAGTGTCCCCTGCGCACCTTCAAAGAGTATCTTCTTGTCCTCCCTCAGTGCTTGGTCTATGATGACATCCGTATCATCTATGTAGTCCTGAAGATATCCGGCATACTCCATGTATTCAGAACAGATCTGATCGACAGAAAATGGCTCTCCCCTGTAGAGTTCCGTGAGGAGGAAGTTCACTGTCTTGAGATTCTCATTCACCTTCTCTCTGAAGACATCGGGGTAAAGGAGATCAATCACCCGTATGCCGTAACGGGATGCCTTGTCCACATAGGCTGGTCCGATCCCTCTTCCAGTGGTTCCTATCTTCTTCTCACCCTTTTCCGCCTCCCTGGCCTGTTCAATTGCCATATGGTAAGGCATTATGAGGTGGGCGTTCTTGCTTACCCTCAGGTTGTGATTAAGGCTGATTCCCTTACCCCGGAGTTCCTCCATCTCCTCAATCAGGGCCTTCGGGTTTATCACCACCCCGTTTCCTATGAGACAGAGCTTTCCAGGATGGAGTATGCCCGAAGGTATGAGGTGGAGAATGAACTGTTCATCTCCTATGACCACTGTATGTCCTGCATTATGGCCTCCCTGATAGCGGGCGACGATATCCGCCCGTTCCGTAAGGGAATCCACTATCTTTCCCTTTCCCTCATCGCCCCACTGGGCTCCTACTATAACAACAGTATTCGGCATTTTATTGTCCTCCTCTGCCTGGAGACCGCTGGCTTAAAGCCCCTGGTCTTCAGGATGCATAATCTTGATTGTCTGTGGTTTCAGGGCATCCCTGATAAGTGCTGTCTGCTTTCTTGTTGCCTTCTCTTTTTCCCCGGGGTAGAGACTGAGTGCCTTCCTGGAGCCGGACCTCTCAATCCTGAGGGTGTAACTGATCCCTTCTGATTCAGCATATGCGAGGGTGGCCCGGAAGTCCCTCTTTATTATCTCCCTGATTGCTGAAAACCCCGCCATCCTCAGCTTCCGGGCAGTCCGGAGGGCGAATTTCTTGTCTCCGGAGCCATCCGACACCAGTATGGTGGTGATCTGTTTTGATTTCTTTCTGGCAAGCTTCATCAGTACATTGAGGTTGAGGGAGAAACCTGTGGCAGGGGAGTCATCCCCGAAGTGACCTATCATTGAGTCGTATCTGCCCCCCGAGCCGAGGCTTTCTCCACAGTCAGGATGAAGGACCTCAAAGAGCATGCCTGTATGATAGTCAAACCCCCTTGCCTCTGAGAGGTCTATCCGTATTTTCTCCTTGAGCCCGTATTCGTAAATATATTCTGTTATCGCTCTGAGGTTTTCGACTGCCTTGCGGGTGAGAGGTCCTCTGGAGATTTCCTCGGCCAGATCAAGCACCTCCTCGCCGCCGTAGAGAAACATCAGCCTGCTGTAAATGGCAAGCTCTCTTTCAGAGAGTGTCCCATGCCTGTTCATGTCTTCCAGCCTGTGGAGTTCCTTTCTCAGGAATATGTTCTTGAGATCGTTTTTAAGTTCCTGAGATGAATTTTCCTCTATTATCCCATCCAGAAAGTCCCGATGGCTGAGACTTACCAGAAGGTCTTTAATCCCGAGTCTCCCGAGTACCTCCATGAGCAGGGCGATCACCTCGGCATCTCCTTCAGGCTCTGATATTCCTATGAGTTCTGCCCCGGCCTGGAAGATCTCTTTCTGACTGCCACCTGCCGTCTCTTCATACCTGAAGATATTCGTACAGTAGGAGAGCCTGAGAGGTCTTCTGTCCCGGAAGGAGGTGGCTGAAATTCTTCCTATCTGCGGAGTCACGTCAGGCCTGATAACCATCACCCTTCCGGACTGTCTGTCAGTAAGCTTGTATCCCCGTTGGAGGAGGTCTTCGCCCACAGCCGGTGATATCACATCGGTATACTCAAATATGGGGGTTACCACTTCTCTGTAACCCCATTGTGCCGTCTGTTCAAGGAAAATGGACTCAATCTCTCTCTTCATGAGTGCGTCTTCCGAATAGAGTGTCAGACACCCCCTTGGTGAAAGAGGCCTTGACGGAAGACTGGTTCTTATGGAAACACTCATGTAGTTCAAAGCTTGATCACCTTGACGGAAACTATGTTCGGGAGACCGGCCAGTTCTTTTACCAGTTCCTCACTTACGTCGGAGTCCACATTGACAACAGAAATGGCCATGCCACCTGCCGCTTCCCTCCCGAAGTGCATCCTTGCAATGTTTATGTTGTTCTTTCCGAGGAGAGAGCCTATATTCCCGATCACTCCGGGCCTGTCATTGTTGTAAATGAAGAGCATCGTGCCTTCAGGAACAATCTCCACGGGAAAGTTGTCCACCCTGACAATACGGGGTTCAGTCTTTCCGTAAAGGGTTCCGTATATGGTGGTCTCCTTTCCATTCGCCCTGACCCTCAGGACCAGCATGTTATGAAAGTCAAGGGCGTCCTCGCTTGTGGTCTCCTTTACTTCAATCCCCCGTTCTTTTGCGATAATGGGAGCGTTGACGAAGTTTACCGTCTCAAGCAGGATTGGTGAGAGGAGTCCCTTCAGGGCTGCGATTGTTACGGGTTTTGTGTCAATTTCACGGGCCCTGCCCCTGAACTCGATGGTGACCTCGGAAACACCGCCTTCGTATATCTGGGCCCCGAAACTTCCCAGGATTTCAGCAAGCTTGATGTAGGGAAGGAGGAACGGGAGCTGGTCCGAAGGGATGGACGGGAAGTTTACCGCATTCCTTATAACTCCGCTCAACAGGTAATCTATGATCTGCTCGGCGACAGCCACTGCGACATTTTCCTGGGCCTCGGCGGTCGATGCTCCCAGATGGGGGGTGCAGATCACTTTGTCCAGTTTTATCAGGCTCAGGTCTTCAGGCGGCTCTTTCTCGTAAACATCCAGGGCTGCCCCACCGACCTTGCCTGAGACAATGGCATCATGAAGATCCTTTTCATTCACTATTCCGCCCCTTGCACAGTTTATTATCCTTACTCCGTCCTTCATTTTTTCAATTGTCTTTGCGTTTATCAGACCCTTTGTCTCGGGAGTGAGCGGGGTATGGATTGTAATAAAGTCAGAGCGGCTGAATAGTTCATCAAGGGTGACCTTCTCAACACCCAGTTCCGCTGCCCTGTCATCACTCAGGAAAGGGTCATAACAGATGACGTTCATCTGGAGCCCCTGGGCCCTTCTGGCCACCTGGGAACCGATATTCCCGAGTCCAAGCACACCAAGGGTTTTGTTATAAAGCTCAATCCCCATGAACTTCTTTTTTTCCCACTTGCCTTCCTTCATGGAAGCGGTCGCCTGGGGGATATTCCTTGCAAGGGCGAACATCATGGCTATGGCATGCTCAGCAGTGGTGATGGTATTACCCCCAGGGGTATTCATTACGACGATCCCCTTCTTGGTGGCTGCAGCCCTGTCAACATTGTCAAGGCCGGAGCCTGCCCTCCCGATCACCTTCAGCTTTTCAGCAGCCTCGACTATATCGGCTGTCACCTTGGTGGCGGACCGGATGACAAGGCCGTGGTACTGTCCTATAATCGCCTTCAGTTCATCCGGTGAGAGACCGGTCTTTACATCCACCTTCAGGCCGGCCTTTTCCAGGAGTTCAACACCCTTTGGGGAGATATTATCACTTACCAAGACCTTCATTCTTTCTTAACCTCCTGATCTGCTGTTATTGGTGTATTGGTTATTGGGTTTCTTAACATAAACCTTTATCTTAACCTGCGTTAAAGCCCTATACGCTACTCGCTACCCGCTATACGCTCTTTTCTTAACCTTGACCTCAACCTCAGCCTGTCCTTTTCAGGCATGCTTTTTCTCAAACTCCTCCATGAATCCTATAAGTGCTTCAACACCCTCTTCGGGCATTGCATTATAGATGCTTGCCCTCATTCCGCCGACCGATCTGTGCCCTTTCAGGTTTACCAAACCGGCATCAGCCGCAAGCTCCAGGAACGTGCCGTCGAGGTCGGGGTTCTTCAGGGTGAAAGGGATGTTCATCCAGGACCTGCAGTCAGGGTTGACAGGGTTGTGGTAGAAGTCAGACGAGTCGATGAAACCATAGAGCCTCTCAGCCTTTTTTCTGTTCCTTTCTGCCATCCCCTCAAGGCCACCCCGTTCCTTTATCCATTCGAAGACAAGACCGGCCATGTACCATGCATAGGTGGGTGGGGTATTATACATGGAACCTGCCTTTGCATGGGTTGCGTAATCAAACATCGTCGGGGTCCCTGAAACAGGGGAGCCTATCAGGTCATCCCGGACTATCACGATGGTGAGTCCGGCAGGCCCTATATTCTTCTGTGCCCCGGCATAGATCAGGCCGAACCGGCTTACATCAAGAGGTCTTGAGAGTATTGTCGATGACATGTCCGCTACAAGGGGAACCTCGCCCGTTTCCGGTATGTAGGGAAACTCCACTCCCCCGATCGTCTCATTGGGTGTGTAATGGACGTAGGCTGCCTCCGGGTCAAGATCCCAGGATTCCCGTGGGGGGATAGTGGTGAAATTCGTATCCTCACTACTGGCGGCCATTTTTACTTCACAGAATCTCTTCGCCTCGGCGATAGCCTTTTTGGACCAGTATCCGGTATTTATGTAGTCAGCGCTTTTCTTTCCCCTCAGGAGGTTCATGGGAATCATCGCAAACTGGCTTGACGCACCGCCCTGGAGAAAGAGCACTTTATAGTTTTCTGGGATAGCCATTATCTCTCTGAGGTCGGACTCAGCCTTTTCAGCTATGGAGCCGAATTCCTTGCTCCTGTGACTCATCTCCATGACAGACATTCCTGAACCCCGCCAGTCCTCCATCTCATCGGCGGCCCTTCTCAGGACCTCCTCGGGAAGCATGGCCGGACCGGCGCTGAAGTTGAATACCCTCGGCATAGTATCACACTCCTTTTCAGTGATGTTTATATATCGCCTACCTATATTGATTCAGCCCCGACAAAATCGGGAAGCTCCACTCGAAATATCCTTTGCAGGCCTTGAGAGGGCAGGAGAGGCCAAGTCCCGTATTGGTCCCTCTTACAGGCCCTTCTTTATGGAAAACGGTATCTCTCCGGCAAGTCAGACAGCAGAGGGGGTTCCCCCTTTTTTTGCAATTATGGGAATTTGACTATTATAATAAAAAATATGAAAAAGAAGATACTTTTAGGTTTATTAATTTTATTAATAGGCTTTCTCCTCGGGGGGATAACCTATTATCTCTTGTATGAGCGGCCTTTGTATCAGAGAAACTACCAGTACACCCCCCCCTCGGTGAGCAGGAAGATCAATGAGACGGGGAAGGATTTTTCCGAAGTTGTCCAAGCCGTCTCTCCGGCGGTGATCAACATTTCAACAACGAGGGTGATGAGGCGCGAGAAGGACTCTATCTTCCAGGACCCTTTCTTCGATTTTTTTGATCCCTTCCACCGGTCCCCCAGGAAGTGGAAGGAGCAGAGCCTCGGCTCAGGGGTTGTGGTCTCATCGGACGGGTATATAGTTACAAATAATCACGTCATAGAGCATGCCGATGAAATCAGGGTGACCCTCTATGATGGGAGGACCTTCAAGGCCAAGGTAGTAGGAGTGGACTCGAAGACCGATCTTGCCCTTATCAGGATCAAGGCCAAGGACCTCCCGACCATTCCCTGGGGGAATTCCCAGGACCTGAAGGTGGGAGAGTTTGTTCTTGCCATAGGGAATCCCTTCGGGTTGAGCCATACCGTGACCATGGGGATCGTGAGTGCCGTAGGCCGTGCCAATGTGGGTATTGCCGATTACGAGGATTTCATTCAGACCGATGCCGCCATCAATCCAGGGAATTCGGGCGGTCCCCTTGTAAACATCAAGGGTGAGCTTGTGGGTATAAATACCGCCATATTCTCAAGGAGTGGGGGCTATCAGGGGATCGGGTTTGCTGTTCCAAGTAATATGGCCAGGGCCATTATTGAGCAGTTGCGGCAGAAAGGAAGGGTCGTCAGGGGCTGGATCGGGGTGACAATTCAGAATCTCACCCCTGAACTTGCCCGGAATTTCGGCCTCCCGAAGGTTGGTGGCGCCCTTGTGAGTGATGTCTTTAGGGGAAGCCCGGCTGAGAAGGCAGGGGTGAAGCGGGGTGATATCATTATCGAGTTCAATGGCCGGAAGATACCCGGGGTTTCGTCTCTCAGGAATATGGTGGCTCAGAGCAAGGTGGGCCTGGAGGCACCACTTAAACTTGTAAGACGAGGCAAGGAACTTAAACTCAGGATAAAGATTGCAGAGCTCCCTGGAGAGTTTGCCGAGATTTCATCCCTGCCTGAAGGCAGTGGAGAGAAGTCCAACCCCCTTGCCGGTTTGACGGTTACTGAACTCACCCCTTCCATTGCACGCCAGCTTGGTATCAGTCCTGCTGAACGTGGTGTGGTGGTGGTGAATGTTGAGGAGGGAAGCCCTCCTGAGAGAGCCGGTATAAAGAAGGGCGACCTGATCCAGGAGGTGGACCGGAAAAAGATAGGTTCGTACCGGGCATGGAAGGATATTCTGGAGGGGTTGAAGGAGAGTGACCTGGTTGTGGTTTTCCTTAACAGGGCAGGCCGCCGGTTTTATGTGGCGGTAAAACCCTAAGAGTTTTTAGAAGACGGGTGGAGGCGTCTCACAACACCCATTTAATGCAATCATGATTTAATTGCAAAGAAGATTGTCTGTTCAGAGAAGATCGGTAGCCTGGAAGAGGACGTTATGAATATGCGGTATTGCCAAAATGGGGCTATTCGCCGCCCCCACCCGTCTTGGGAGAGCCCGTGTCGTGCTCGAACGAGTCCGTACCGGAAATGCGGAGAGTCTCAGCGACCTCCCCTGGTTTTCCTGGACTATATTGACGCCAGTGCTAAGAGATACATTTTGACAAGAAAGGAGGTGAGTAAGAAAGATGCTTACAGCGATAAGATTCATTATCTTTCTCTCCCTGATTGCCGGTGGTTACCTGGTGGGAGGGAGGTATGGATATGAGCTATGGGGTGCAGTGGCAGGCCTTTTGCTTGGTGTTTTAACCCTTCTGTCTGATACACTCTTTCAGAAGGTCAGAATTGGAAGATTTTTTGGTGCCTTTTTGGGGCTTTTATTCGGGCTGCTTTTTGCAAAGCTCATACTCCTGCCCTTCCAGCCCCTGATGGCCGGGAATGAGACGATTGCGGTCTTTATTCTGAATGCCCTCTTAGGGTATGGCGGTCTTCTGATAGGGGCCAAGAGGGGTAAACACCTGACGGTTTCCAGCATTATGAGGCTTTTCAAGGGACAGCCCGTTGAAGGCAACCTGAAGATCCTTGACACCAGTGTAATCATTGACGGCAGGATTGCCGATGTATGCGATACGGGGTTTATTGAAGGAACATTCATAATCCCCCAGTTCATTCTGCAGGAATTGCAGCATATCGCAGACTCATCGGACTCCATGAAACGGGCGAGAGGGAGACGGGGCCTGGATATACTCCACCGGATACAGAAGATGTCTGACATCAATGTGAAGATCGTTGAGGAGGACTTCCCAAACATAAAGGAGGTGGATGCTAAATTAGTGGCCCTTGCCAAACTGATGGATGCAAAGGTGATGACGAATGACTTCAACCTCAACAAGGTCGCCGAATTACAGGGGGTCAGGGTCCTGAACATCAATGAACTGGCCAACTCTCTGAAGCCCATAGTCCTTCCCGGTGAATCTCTGAGGGTCTTCGTCCTGAAGGAGGGAAAGGAACAGAGACAGGGGGTGGCCTACCTTGATGACGGAACGATGGTTGTTGTGGAACAGGGAAGAAAATTCATCGGAAAGACCATTGACGTGGAGGTGACAAGTGTGCTCCAGACCACTGCCGGAAGGATGATCTTTTCAAAGCCGAAAAATAATCATGAGCGCAATGAGGGCCGGGGAGGAAAATGATGGCTGCAGTAACGGCCATAGTTCCCGCTGCAGGCAGCGGAAGGCGCTTCGGGGGAGACAAGGTTTTTGCAATGCTGAGGGGCCGGGCCGTAATAGCCTGGACCCTTCAGTCTCTTCATATGGTCTCCTCAATAGATGAGGTTATTCCTGTTGTATCTCCTGACTTGATGGACAGAATGCTCCGTCTTGTTGAAGAAGAGTCATTCAGAAAGGTAAAAAAAGTGGTTCCAGGCGGCAGGGAGAGGTATCATTCCGTCAGGAACGGAATGGAGGCAACAGATGAAGAGACTGCTCTGGTCCTGATTCATGACGGAGTGCGCCCCCTGGCAGGACCGGGCTTTATTGCGGGGCTGATTGATGCGGTAGGAGATTACGACGGGGTGGTCCCTGGATTCATGCCTCCTGATACAATAAAGGTGAGAGACGGCTCTGATGTGAAGGAGACACTCAGGAGAGAGAGGCTTGTTGCGGTCCAGACCCCGCAGGTATTCAGGTATGAAGTCCTGAAGAGGGCTTATGATAAAGTGATGGCGGAACGTTATCACTATACTGATGATGCCCAGGTTGTCGAGATGTCAGGAGGAAGGATAAGGATTGTCGGGGGAGACCGGCGGAACATAAAGATCACCTCTCCCGAGGATCTGGTTGTGGCTGAAGCCCTGCTCTCCATGAACGTTGCATAAAAATGAGGTTTGGCAGGAGGAATATCCTTACGGATCTCCCAACGCAATATGGTGTGATTCCCCTGGATGCAAAACAGGTGGAGAAGGCTCTCTGGGTGGACGCCCCAGCTTCCGGGAAGAATTTATGCAACAGGAAGGTTTCCATGATTGAGATACCTTGAAGGAGTGACGAATGAGAATAGGTATGGGTTACGACTCCCATCGTTTTGAAGAAGGAAGGCCCCTTGTGATCGGAGGTGTAGAAATCCCCCACAAAAAGGGTCTTTCAGGGCACTCGGATGCCGATGTCCTTGTCCATGCGATTATTGACGGGATTATCGGGGCGATGGGTACAGGGGATATAGGGAGATACTTCCCTGACACTGATCCAGCCTACAGGGATGCATCAAGCCTGGAACTGTTAAAATACGTATTAGAGGAGATGAAAGGGCTCGGTCTCAGAATTGAATGGGTGGATGCAACGGTTATTGCCGAGGCTCCCAGGATCGGTCCTTACATACAGGAGATGATAGAGGTCCTTCAAAGATCCGGACTTCCAGAAGGGAAGGTGAATATAAAGGCAAAAACAAACGAAGGGATGGGGTTCGTGGGAAGGGAGGAAGGGATTGCCGCAATAGCGGTAGTACTGTTGACAGAGTGAGAAAGATCCAGTTGATGAGAGATGAGGACGGCCGATGGGTCGGAATGACCGGAGAGCTCCCCGGTTTTGTGGCAAGGGGAGATACCGAGGCCGAGGTGATAAACAGGATCAGGGAGGCCCTCATGCTTTATTATCCCTGCGGGGAGTGCGATGAGGAAAAGACAGGTTGAGGCTGAGTAACCTGATAACCAAATACACCAATATACCAATGACCAATATATCATGGAGGCTTTGAATGTCCTACACCGTTGATCTTGATATAGGGAAGTTTCTTGACCAGCTGTACCAGGTTTACAGGGAGATCGATACAGCCTACACAGAGGCTGCTGAATACTACAGGTTTTCCTGTGAGGGTTGCGAGCAGAACTGTTGCGATACGGTTTTTTACCACTACACACTGATTGAGTTTTTCGGGCTCCTGGACGGATTTGACGCCCTGCCCGAGGATATCCAGGCCAGAAGCCTCCAGAGGGCCCGGGAGTATGTGAAGGAACTGAACAGGTTCAGGGGGAAGGAACAGAATGTCAAGATCCTCTGTCCCCTGAACTACGACGGCCTCTGCTCTGTCTATGAGCACCGTCCCCTGATCTGCAGAATCCACGGCCTCCCGGGGTCTTTCAGGCATCCCGCCAAGGGATTAAAAACCTTCTCTGGATGCAGAAGATTTGAAGAAACCAACAAGATGGAAAAGACAAAGGTTATTGAAAGGACGGCCTTCTATACCCGGATTGCAACCCTTGAAAGCCAGGTCCGGAGAGAGATGGACTACCTGATGAAGTTTCAGAAGACCATAGCCGAGATGCTCCTTGACAGGAATCTTGTTTGATTCCTGAATATGCACAGCGAGCGCATAATAACTCAATGCAAGGAATAAATGATTCTATCCCATTCTTGCCTCCAGGTACTTCGTACCTTTCGGCAAAGGGGCATTGTTCCGTGGTCTTGCCACGGGGTAAGCGAGCGAATGAGATAAAATTAAAAATTTTCCTTACATATCGAAGATACACTGCGCTTGCCGCAGGGTTCTTCATTTGAGCGATTTTGCTATTGAGGCAGAGGGGCAT
>CAZITN010000080.1:0-11213 GCA_964542175.1 uncultured Thermodesulfovibrio sp.
CCAAGGAGGCTCCCCTTCCACCTCGTTATCCTCTCCCTGCCTGAAGGAGGAACAACGGCATAGGCCCGCTTTTGTCTGAGAAAGAGGAGCGCCCTTGCGCCGGAGATCTCTTCCGCACTTTTGACCACCCTGCTGGAGACCTCATCGATATCCAGGATCTCACCATACCGGGCAGACTCCCGGTACAGTATATTAAGGCTCCGGTACTCGATCTCTATCCTTGCAAACATCCGCTGCCTTCTGAGAACCTTGGCTACCTCGGCAGTGAACATTTCAAGAAGTTCCAGGTCTTTCTGGTCAAAGGCACGGTACCGCAAGCTGTCTGCTACAAGGACCCCCATAATGGTCTCGCCATCCATCACCGGAACTCCCATGAAACTGAGCAACCCTTCCCGGTTATACCCAACCCTCAATTCATTCTGCCTCTCTGCAATCATGAAGAGGGGAGTCTTTGCTGAGAAGACCTGATGAACCAGCCCTTCATCCACAAGCACAAGGTCTTCGTATCCTGATGAGAGACTGACCCGGAGACGCCCTTCCTCAAGGAGCACCAGGCTCACGCTGTCTGCTGCAAGGGATCGCTCGGCCATAATCAGTATGTCGAGCAGGTCCTTTTCCCTCTCCTCCATATATGAGAGATACCGGGAAAGCATGCTCTCCCTTCCCAGTTCCGGCCCTGAATCAACGAGTCCGTCGGCCCCCTTCCTGAGGCGGAAAAGAGACTGCTGATATCCCCCGATCCGTCTCCTAAGCCTCTCGATCACAAAGAAGACCACCCCTCCTGTCAGAACCATGGCCGAGAGAAGAAGTCCGGTCTCAATGTATCTGCCATTGATTATCTCATGGATATGTGGAAAGGGCTGAAGCACGGTAAACAGCAGGGCTGACCGGAGATCAAGGATGCTCAAAAAGACCAGGTAGAAAGAGAGGTGTGCCATGTGGACTTCAGGAGGAATCACCTGATATCGGACCATCAGGAACTCTCCCATAAACTGGAGACCAAGCAGGAGGAGAACTATGGCCCTCTTCCCGACAAAAAGGTTTATTCCGGACAATATGATATAGAGTGAAAAAAGCAGTAGAAAGATATAAGGATAGGCTGTCTCATACCCGAGGGCAAAGACAGAGGAGAGAAGAGCAAGCAGGAGGTAGGGCGCTGTCCTTACTGCTATTCCGAGGAAAGACCTCTTTTTTTCTCCTCCTCC
This sequence comes from uncultured Thermodesulfovibrio sp., assembly GCA_964542175.1. Taxonomy (GTDB): domain Bacteria; phylum Nitrospirota; class Thermodesulfovibrionia; order Thermodesulfovibrionales; family JdFR-85; genus WFTX01. The sequence goes on from CAZITN010000080.1 coordinate 1,206, forward strand.
TGAAAGAATTTCTTGTAAAGAACTTCCCACTCAGGGCTACCTTCTACTAGTTTCTTTGTATAGGACTGGAGTTTCCTTCTGACCGCCTCGTCAATCTCTTCACCGAGCTTGAGTTCATCGACGATCGACCTCTTTATCTGCTTTCTTATCCTGGAGTCGTCAGACAGCAATTTGACGATCCCCCTCTCCTTGAGCTGTCTCAGAAGGATGTGGCTCATGTGACTGATCTTTTCATCCGAGAGCATCACAGGATAATATTCCTCTCCTTCACTAACTTCCGTTTTGTCATGTCAAAGAGCCTCTTGTAATCAAGCCTCTTACCCTCGATTTCAGAGGAATGTTTGCTGAGAATCTCCCTGACCTCTTCATTCAGTCTGTCCTCGACCGTCAGTTCCTCAAGGATGATCTCATCTACAGCCCTGACCAGTTCCTCCATTTCCACTGCCGGCTCGATCAGCCCCTTGCCAGTGAGGTCTCTCACTATCCGCTCAGCCATGGGGCGAATCCAGGACCTTGGAATCCTCATGACTACCTTTCCATAAACGGTATCAAGGCAATGTTCCGGGCCCTCTTTATCGCCCTCGTCAGTTCACGCTGATGTTTTGCACAGGTACCGGTCATCCTCCTGGGTAGTATCTTGCCGCGCTCGGTGATGTAAATCCTCAGCTTCCGGTAATCCTTGTAATCGATATAGGGGATCTTCTCTGCACAGAATTTACAGTACTTTCTCCTGTGAAATCTCCTTGCCACTTTATTCTCCTTTCATCTCAGAATGGTTCGAGTTCAGTACTCTCCTCGGGTGGTATGAAGTCATCATCCCGGGGTGGAGCCTCGTCCCTCCTCGGGAGAAACCTGACAGTATTTGCTATGACCTCCATCTTCCTCTTCTGCTGTCCCTCGTACTCCCACCGTCTCTCTCTCAACCTTCCGTCCACTATTACGCCTCTTCCCTTTGCAAGGTACTGGGCAACGTTCTCTGCCTGCTTCCCAAAGACCACTATGTCGATGAAAAGGGTCTCATCCCTGAACTCCTCCCCCTGCTTGACCCTCGAGTTGACTGCAATGGTTATATTGGTTACTGCCGTGCCCTGGGGGGTGTATCTCAATTCAGGGTCCCTCGTCAGGTTGCCTGCAAAAATAACCTTGTTATACATTTTCCCGGGCCTCCTCTTTGGGGGCAGAGTCCCCTGAAGAGGCCACAACGGCCTCTGCCACAGGTTCCTCTGATGATGTTTTCTGAAGTTCCTGGAGCAGGTCATTGATCTGTTTCTTCTCGAGCTTTATCACCATGAACTTGAAGACGGGGTCATAGACAAGGAAGAAGTTTTCAAGCTTGCTGATTACTGGTGCAGGAGCCTTGAATGTGTAAAGGATATAGTATCCCTGTGTCCGTTTGTTGAGTTCATAGGCGAGTTTCCGTTTCCCCCACCGCTTCTCCTTCAGTATCTCCCCTCCCCCGTCCGTGACAACCTTCTTTATCTTTTCCGATACTGCCTCGATATCATCTTCGCTCAGGGTGGGTTCAATTATGACGGTGTTCTCGTAGTAGTTCATCAAAACCTCCTTCCGGATATTAAGCCCTCCCAAGGGAGAGCAAGGAGCAGTTTCCTGTCTCTGAAAAAAGTGAGTTTATTTTATACCATATCCGATGTTATTTAGGCAAGAAGGAAAAAGAACAGAAAAAGGCATGAGGTCCCCCAAAAGTTCTCAGGTATGGGCTGAAGCCCAGTCGGGTCCGGTCCCGATCTCCACACGGAGAGGGACCCTCAGTTCAACACCCGACCTTTCAGCCGCCCCTTCCATCTCCTCCCTCACAAGCCCTCTCATCAACTCCACCTCATCAGGTGCCACCTCGAAGAGGAGTTCGTCATGGACCTGGAGTATCATCCTTGACCGCAAACCCTCCTTCTGAAGCCGATCCCTGATACTGATCATCGCCAGTTTTATCAGGTCTGCCGCCGTTCCCTGAATTGGAGCGTTCATGGCCATCCTCTCTCCGAACAACCGTTGCTGCCTGTTCGCTGACTTCAGCTCCGGAAGGGGTCTCTTCCGGCCAAAGAGCGTCCTGACATAACCAAGTCTCCGGGCATCAGCAATTACCCGGTCAAAATATTCCTTTACCTGTGGATGTCCTTCAAAGTACCTCTCAATATACTCACCTGCCTCTTCCTGGCTCCTGCCGAGGGTATCCGAAAGGCCATAGGGGGAAATTCCGTAAATCACTCCGAAGTTTATCGTCTTTGCCACCCGTCTCATCTCCTGTGTCACCTGACCTTCCGGAACACCGAAGATCTCCGATGCCGTGACTGAGTGGACATCCACATCCTTTCGGAAGGCCTCAATCAACGGAGCATCCCCGCTCAGATGGGCAAGCACTCTCAGCTCGATCTGGGAATAATCAGCCGAGAGCAGGCTGAATCCATCCTCCGGGACAAAGGCCTCTCTTATCTTCTGTCCCCAGTCGCCCCTGACCGGGATGTTCTGGAGGTTGGGGTCACTGCTGCTGAGTCTTCCAGTGGCAGTCACCGTCTGGTTGAAACTGGTATGAATCCGGCCCGTCCCGGGATTGATAAGCTTCGGAAGGCTGTCAACATAGGTCGACTTCAGTTTTGAGAGGCTCCTCCACCTCAGAATCTTCTCTGGCAGGTCGTGTTCCCGGGCAAGTTCGGTAAGCACCGATACGTCTGTTGAATAGCCGGTTTTGGTCTTCTTCATCGGGGGAAGCCCCAGCTTTTCAAAAAGGACCCTCCCTAATTGCTTTGGAGAGTTTATATTGAACTCCTCTCCTGCAAGGTTGTATATCTCCTCCTTCAGTCTCCTGAGGTCATCCTCGAATATACCGGAGAGTTCCCGGAGTTTTTCCGTGTCAATCCTGACCCCGATCCGCTCCATCCCGAAGAGCACATTTATCAGGGGCATCTCTATCCGGTAGTAAAGGTCGGAAAGCCCTTCTTCTTCAAGCCTTCTGAAGAGTTTCTCCCTGAGGTCTGAAATTATGGAGACCCTGCCCGCAATATACTCTCCCATCTCCTCTATCCTGATCTCCGATGGGCTTCTCTTACGCCAGAACTCATCAGGCTCCTCCGTCCTCTCTGAAAGATACTCAAGGGCTATCTCTCCGAGGGTGTGATTAGGCCTGTTGGGATTCAGGAGATAATCGGCTACCATGATATCCTCAAGGAGACCCGCCATCTTGACACCGTACTCGCTGTAAATATGCATCTCCCTCTTAAGGTCATGGCCTGTCTTTGCAACCGACCTGTTTTCAAGACATCTTCCCAGCACTTCCACCGCTCCTTCAAGAGGGACCTGTTCAGGGACCCCGAGGTACCGATGTCCCAGTGGAAGATAAAAAGGAGAGTCCTTTCCAATGAACCCTGTCCCGACCAGGTGCATCCTCCCTGTTGCACTCACCCTCTCATCTTCAGTCACACTCAGGAAAGTAAACCTGCCGGAAGAAGAAACGTCCAGGCACGAACTGACCTCTCTTCTCAATGCTTCAATGTCTTCCAGAGTCCGGAATCCCAGCTTTCTCCCCGGGACAGGAATCATCCTGACGAGGCTCCCGAATTCAAGCTCCCTGAAGAGAGAGAGGAGACGGTCATAATCAGGCTCCCCCAGGCGGCATTCAGCGGGATTAAACTCCAACGGAATATCATCAACCACTCTGGCAAGCTCCCTGCTCAGCCTGATATCATCAAGACTCTTCTCTATCAACCGTCTTATCCTGGGGTTCTCCATAATAGAGGGGTCCTGGATAATCTCGTCAAGACTTCTCTCCCTGAGTATACTCACTGCTGTCTTCTCACCTATCCCCTTTACACCCGGGATATTATCGGTAGTATCCCCGGTAAGGGCCATAACCTCGGGTATCCTCTCAGGAGGAAGGCCGAAACGCCTCAGGACATCCTCATGAGTTATCTCCTTCTGTTTCATGGGATCGTACACCCGTATCTTTCCACTAAGAACCTGAAGCATGTCCTTGTCACCCGTAACGATATAGACATCAAAACCCTCCTGCTCCGCAAGTCTTGCCAGTGTTGCCAGGATATCGTCAGCCTCATACCCGGGCATCTCATATACAGGCAGGTTGAGGGCCTTGACAATCTCCCTCACATAGGGCATCTGGACCACTAAGTCATCGGGGGTTTCCGGCCTCTGTGATTTGTACTCCTCATAGACCTGGTGTCTTTCCGTGGGTGCAGGAGAATCGAAGGCAACAACAACCGCATCGGGCTGTCTATCCCTGAGCATCTTCAGGAGTATGTTTGTAAAGCCGTAAACCGCATTTGTAGGGAACCCCCGGGAGTTGGTAAGGCCCTTTATGGCATGGTAGGCCCTGTAGATGTAAGAGTTCCCGTCGATGAGGTAGATGTTCCGGGGAGCAGACATCAAAAAACAAACCCTGCTGGTCTCTTTTTGAGAGGACAAGTCGGCATTGCCCGTGAATCCGGCTTCATCTATAACCTTCCAGTAGCATAAAACTGCCTGGAACGACAGAGGGAGGATCAGTCATTAAGTCATTGGTCATTGGTGTATCGGCATATTGGTTATTGGTCCTTTCCTTGCACGCCACACTCCTATCTCTCGAGCTCTCTTCTATTCCCGCCGGGGGTTTGTTCCAGCGCTGGGGGCAGTATCTCCTTCCTGCTGAGGCTCAATCTCCCGTTTGAACTTGCATTCCTTGTCAGGACAGAACTGGACAGTCTTTCCGGAACGATCCTGTTTCTCAAGCAGGAACTCAGAGCCACACTCAGGGCACCTCAAGGGCAGGGGTCTGTACCAGGAGGCATATTTGCATTCAGGCCAGTTACTGCAACTGTAAAAGAGCTTTCCCTTCTTGCTCCTCTTCTCAACTATCTCGCCACCGTCAAGGGGACACTTCACTCCCGTACCGAGGGGTTTTGTACCCTTGCACTCAGGATAGCGGCTACAGGCAAGAAACCTTCCGAACCGGCCGGATTTGATAACCATCTCCGCTCCGCACTCAGGACACTTCTGATCAGTCTTCTCCGGCTCCAGGACAGGACCGCTTTCCCCTTCAAGGGGCTTTGTATTCTTGCACTCCGGGAACCCGGTACAGGCAAGGAACCTCCCATGCCTGCCCCACCGTTTCACCATGGGCCGTCCGCATTTTTCGCACTCAAGTTCTGTAGGCTCGTCCTGGGGCTTCACCCTTCCAAGGGTGTCCATGGCCTCTGAAAGGTCCTTATTGAAGGGATCGTAGAAATGCTTTACCACCCGCACCCACTTCATCTTCCCGAGCTCTATCCTGTCCAGCTCGTTTTCCATCTTTGCCGTGAAGCTTATATCCATAAGCTCAGGAAACTTCTCCACCAGGAGGTCGTTTACAACAACACCCAGTTCAGTAGGTCTGAGCTTTCCATCCTCCTTCTTCACATACTTTCTCTCCTGGATCGTGGAAAGTATGGCGGCATAGGTACTCGGCCTCCCGATCCCCTTTTCCTCCAGTGCCTTCACCAGGGATGCCTCGGTATATCTCGGTGGCGGCTGAGTGAAATGCTGATGGGCCTGGAGGTCATAAAGCTTGAGAGGTTCTCCCTCCCTCAGATCCGGAAGTTCACCTTCCTCTGATTCATCCTCCTTCTCAATCTTCTCGGAATATACCTTCATAAACCCCTGAAAGGTTACCACATCACCACTCACCCTGAATTCCACTTTACCCGCAGTGTCCGTGATATGGTAAACCGTCCGCTGTATTTCCGCAGGGGCCATCTGGCTTGCTATGAACCTCTGCCAGATAAGCCGGTACAGGGCATACTGGTCCCTTGAGAGAAACTTCTTTACCGTCTCAGGCGGCCTCTCAAGGTAGGTTGGCCGGATCGCCTCATGGGCATCCTGGACCTTCCCCTTCTTTTTAGTGCTCCTTGCGGTCTTACCCCTGGGAAGGTATTCCTTTCCGTAACGTTCCTCTATGAATTTCCTGGCTCCTTCACGGGCCTCATCAGCAACCCTGGTGGAGTCAGTTCTCATATAGGTTATCAGCCCGACGGCACCCTCTGCACCCAGTTCCACCCCTTCATATAGTTGCTGGGCTATAACCATGGTCTTCTTGGGAGTGAAACGGAGCCTGCGGGATGCCTCCTGCTGCAGGGTGCTTGTTATAAAGGGCTGGGCAGGGTTTCTCTTTCTGGTCTTCTTCTCGATCTCTCTGAGGAGATATTTCTTCTCCCTGAGGCTCTTTACGAGCTTGCCGGCATCCTTTTCAGTCTGAATCAGGAACCGGTTCTTTTCACGGTTTATCAGGTTCTGCCCCTCCAGTCTGTAGAGCTGTGCCTTGAACTGAGGGGGGTTGGCTCCCTCAAAGAGACCTGCTATTGTCCAGTACTCAACAGACTCAAAGGCCTCAATCTCCCTTTCACGATCAACAACGAGCCGGACTGCAACGGACTGGACCCTTCCCGCACTCAGCCCGCGTCTCACCTTCTTCCAGAGAAGAGGGCTCAGGCCATATCCGACAAGCCTGTCCAGTATCCGCCGGGCCTGCTGGGCATCCACCTTCCTCATGTCAATCTCTCCGGGATTCTCTATGGCCTCCCTTACCGCCTTTGCGGTTATTTCGTTAAAGGTTATCCTGTATATCTCGGGAAGGCCGTTTTTCCCCTTTGATGACCGGGAGGGCTTTTTCAACTCCTCGGCAATATGCCAGGCTATCGCTTCACCCTCGCGGTCCGGATCCGGGGCAAGATAGACCCGGTCGGCTGCCCGGGCGGCCTTTCTGAGTTCCCTCACGATCTTGTCCTTGCCGGGGATGAGCCCGTATTTCGGTTCAAAGTCATTCTCAGGATCAACGCCGAGTTCCTTCTCAGGGAGGTCCCGGACATGCCCGACCGATGCCTTCACGGTAAAGTCCTTGCCGAGTATCCTGTTTATCGTCCTGGCCTTTGCCGGTGATTCAACAATTACAAGGGATTTCATCCATCACACCTCACTCTTTTTCTATTAACCTTACAGTTGCATAAATTCCTGCTTAAAGGCAGGGGGCATACACTCAGGATGCCTTCCGGCAAGACCTTGCCGCGCCATGCACTGCCTCTGAGGCCTTCTGTCCTGAACTCCACTTTCAGTGAGTTCCCGGCCTCTCTCTCCAATACAAAAGCGGAAATATCAATAATCCCCTTGCGTTGGAAGGCACCGGAGGGTAAGCCCCCTGCCGGAGCCTCATGTTTAGGCAACGCTTAGGTTAATGCCATACTAACTTTTTTCCCCCGCCGAAGACAAGGGCATAAATCTCCTCAAGGTCAAGGTCCGTCTCCCTGGCAAAGAGAAAGACCAGCACAGACCTTACTGCATCGGCCTCCTCTTCACCTATGAGGGACGACTTCTCAAGCCTCTTCAACTCGTCGTTCACACTGAAAAGATTTATATCCCGTTCCCTGATCCTTTTTATCGCATCCTCTATATCGCTCTCTTCGTCTAATATCTCATCGGTAATCATCGTGAGCAACTCAATGAACTTCCTGTACACATCTTCCTCCTTTGTATCATCTTATGCCCAGGGGGCATTGTCATCGGGTTACTTGTGTCATTCTGTGTAAATCCATTGTTCCCGTGTTAATCCGTGTTCCATTGTTTTTGCAGCGTTCAGGTTAAATAATATCATAATATCCCCAGAGCGAAAAAAACACCTACCTCAGTGGAAGGCAGAACCGCTTCCCCTCACACTGCTGTATAACGCCCTTCAGTTCCAGCCCGGTCAGGAGCCCCATCACCCGGCTGGGGGCCATTCCCGCAGCCCTCGTTATCTCATCTATATGAAGAGGCTCCGGACTGAGGAAGCTGAGGATCCTTTTCTCTTCTTCCGTGAGTGGATATCCTGGGTCCTTTCTCACCTGAAGATATCCCTTCAACTGGGGAGCGATCTCCTCAAGTATGTCCCCGGGGCGTTCCACCAGAATGGCTCCTGCCCGTATAAGCTTGTTTGTTCCCGTGGAGCGGTCTGATGTTATCATGCCAGGGACGGCGAATACATCCCTGCCCTGTTCAAGGCCGCACCTCGCGGTGATCAGGGCTCCACTGTCACGGGTTGCCTCAACCACGAGTACACCGAGTGAAAGCCCGCTTATAATCCTGTTCCTCTTCGGGAAATTCTCCCTCTCAGGACCTGTCCCGGGCGGGAACTCACTTATCACCGCCCCGGTCCTTTCTATCCGTTTCATCAGGCCCTCGTTCTCAGGGGGATAGGGGACATCAATCCCTGAACCAAGAACAGCGATGGTCCTCCCACCATTCTTGATGGCAGCGAGATGAGCGGTAGTATCTATACCACGGGCCATCCCGCTTACTACGGTAAGGCCGCACCTAACCAGTTCTCCAGCCATCATATCCGCCACCCGTCTTCCGTATTCCGTAGGAGCCCTCGGCCCTACGATGGCCACTGAGAACCTGTCATCATCAGCAAGTTCCCCCCGCATATAGAGAACAGGCGGCGGGTCGGGAATCTCCTTAAGCAGGGGCGGATATGCAGAAGAGGTAATGGTGAGTATTGAGATTTCCTCTTCCCTGCATCTTCCCAACACCTCTTCCACCCAGGACCAGTCATTGAAGCCCCTTATCTCCCGGGCAATCTTTTCATTCATCCCCCTGAGGGATGAAAGCTCCTTTGAAGAGGCGTCAAAGACCTGGAGAGCCGAACCTATCTCCCTTATCAGGAGTTCAGCCCGGCGTGGTCCTATGCCTTTTACCCTGGTAAGGGCCAGGAAACAGGCCAGTTCATCCACCGGTCTGCTCATCAGGCTATGGTCCTTCAGTCTTTCCAGTCACTTCCCTCCTCACTTTAAGCCTGAGGGCATTGAGTTTTATGAACCCCTCGGCATCCTTCTGGTCATAAACCGCATCCGCCTCGAAGGTGGCCAACTCCGGGCTGTAAAGTGAATGAGGAGACTTCCTCCCGGTAACGATGCAGTTGCCCTTGTAGAGCTTGAGCCTCACCGTACCGGTCACGTTTTCCTGGGTGGAGTCAATCATCTTCTGGAGCATCTCCCTCTCAGGAGAGAACCAGAAGCCGTAATATATGCATTCTGCATATCTGACGATCAGGGAGTCCTTCAGGTGAAATACCTCCCGGTCAAGGGTGATGGATTCAAGAGCCCTGTGCGCAACCTGAAGAACGGTACCTCCCGGTGTCTCATAGACCCCCCTTGATTTCATCCCCACAAATCTGTTCTCGACTATGTCTATCCGGCCTATCCCGTTTTCCCCTGCAATCCGGTTCAGAAGGGAGAGCATCTCGAAGGGAGAGAGTCTCTCCCCGTTTAATGTGACAGGGTTGCCCTCTTCGTATCCTATCTCAATCACTGCAGGCCTGTCAGGGGCCTTCTCCGGCGGGACCGTCATCGTAAACATGTCGTCAGGGGACTCGGCCCAGGGGTCTTCCAGCACCCCGCCCTCATAACTGATATGAAAGACATTCTGATCCGTGCTGTAGGGCTTTTCCTTGGTGACGGGAATGTCTATTCCCTTTTCTTTTGCATAGTCTATCAGGCTTTCCCGGGAATTGAAAGGCCATTCCCTCCAGGGTGCAATCACCTGGATATCAGGCTTCAGGGCATAGTATGAGAGCTCAAACCTGACCTGGTCATTGCCCTTTCCGGTCGCTCCATGGGATACAGCCTCTGCGCCTTCCTTTCCGGCGATCTCGATCTGTCTTTTTGCTATGAGGGGTCTGGCAATGGAAGTCCCGAGGAGATAGGTCCCCTCGTAAATCGCATTCGCCCTCAACATGGGAAAGATGTAGTCTCTCACAAACTCCTCTCTCAGGTCCTCAACATAGGCACGGACCGCACCAGTCCTGAGGGCCTTATCCCTCACCGCCTCAAGGTCTTCCCCCTGTCCGAGGTCAGCGCAATAGGCGATAACCTCCGCATTGTACCTCTCCCTGAGCCAGGCTATTGCAACCGATGTATCCAGCCCCCCTGAATAGGCAAGCACTATCTTCATGGTATTCTCCTTCCCTGCTTTATTGTTCCCGCCAGAATGTATCTGACA
>CAZITN010000081.1:0-11092 GCA_964542175.1 uncultured Thermodesulfovibrio sp.
CCTCTTTATACTCCGGATGAATTCCCTCTTTCAATTTCCTGACCTCCTTGAACCTGATTTTATCTGATCATTCGATAATGCTGTATCCCAGTCTCTGAACCGTATCGGAAACGATCTTCCGGACCTCGCTCTCGGAAATCACCGCTGCTGAATACCTTACCTCAATCATCCCGTCCTCCACCTCAACCGATTCGATTCCCTTCATTCCACCCACAAATCGTCTGAGGGCATTCACACAGTCGTAACAGTAGAGGGGACCAACGTTGACACGAAGAACCGACACAGTGTATTATATTAACCTATCTTGAGGGGAAATAACAACCGTCCTGAGGGGGGCACAAGTGACAAACACTTCGTAGAAAAGCACCGAATAATGCCTGTGGACACAGGTCTGAACGTTTAGGGCAGCACTCCTTCCCCGGGGAGTGAAATGTCTTGAATAAGGAGGGCGTTCAATGAGAATCAGAAAAACCATCATCGTAATTCTGGCGATCTCCGCCATCATCCTGGGAACGGTGCTTCTGGCCGCTGCATCAGGAAATCTGATGGACATCAACAAGGCCACTGTGGAGGACCTGGTAACTGTAAAGGGAATTGGCCAGAAAAAGGCTGAAACAATCGTCTCTTTCATAACCGAAAGAGGTGGCCTTGCAAGTATGGACGACCTGACAGAAGTGAAGGGGGTTGGCCCGAAACTCCTTGAGGAACTCAAGAAGCACTTCGAGGTCAAAGAGAGAGAACACTAACTGACAACCTGAACTCAGCACTCCCCGGGGAAGGCCTTAACACCGCCTGGATTCATGGCTCTGCTGTTTTCAAGAAAAAATTTCATAGACAGACATTGCTCAGCATAATCAAAACGGGTCCTTATGGTATAATCTATGCTCAAAGTCCCGGCGACCTGAGCAGCGGAACCGCCTCGCAAACTCCCGTAATCAAACCGCCCTGACAGGGACATTCCATAATGATTCAATTTTTGTTACAATATTGTTGTGAGACTGGATATTTTGTCCGAAAGATTAAACAGACTGAAAGAGACCATTTGTTTTCGGGTTTAAAAATCAAGAACTGCACCCTTGAGGTTCCTATCATCCAGGGGGGGATGGGAGTTGGTGTATCACTCTCCCCTCTGGCAAGTGCCGTGGCTGCCGAGGGAGGCGCAGGAATCATCTCAAGCGCAGCACTGGACAGGCTTCTGTCCAAAAGATACAACAAGAAGTTCAACACCTATGAGGCGGCCTATGCAGAGGTCTCCCTGGCAAAAAGCAAGGGCGGTGTGGCCGGAATAAATATAATGGTCGCCCTCATGCGCGACTATGAGGCCTCTGTAAAGGGGGCAATTGATGCCGGAGCTGACATGATTATCTCCGGTGCAGGGCTTCCCCTCTCACTGCCTTCCATCACAAAGCCAAAGGATACAGCCCTTATCCCCATAGTATCATCTGCAAGGGCACTTCAGATAATCTGCAGGAAATGGGAACGCCTGGGCTACCGCCCTGATGCGGCGGTGCTTGAGGGGCCTCTGGCAGGAGGACACCTGGGTTTCCATTTTGACCAGATAGACCGCGAGGAGAACATACTTGAGAACCTCCTCCCCCCTGTGAAGGATGTGGCTAAAAAATACGGTGACTTCCCCATAATCGTTGCAGGTGGCATATATACCCATGAAGATATAAAGTACTTTTTAGAACTTGGAGCTGACGGGGTACAGATGGGAACAAGGTTCCTTGCTACGGTTGAGAGTTCTGCCACACCAGAATACAAAGAGGCTGTATTGAAGGCGAGAAAAGAGGACATCGTTGTTGCCGACAACCCCGGTTCTCCCTGTGGACTTCCATTCAGGGTGCTCAGGGAATCCCCAATGTATGTAGACGCACTCTACAGGAGGCGCCCCCCGAAATGCGATAAGGGATATGTGCTTCTGAAGGACGAAGAAGGCAGGTTTACCCGCTGTCCGGCGAAAGAGAGCAATGAGTCATATTTCTGCATCTGTAACGGCCTTCTGAGTTCAGCCGGCTATAACCCTGACAAGGAAAAGCCCCTTTACACTGTCGGGACAAATGCCTACCGAGTAGACCGGATATTAAGCGTAAAAGAACTGATGAACGAATTGAAAAATACTGGGGTTTAAGACATACTGAAAGTCTGTCTGTACCTACCTTATGAGATTCCCACCTTTCATGTCTGATATAATATAGAACCTCGACAGAGATCTCCGATCTGAACCGTAAGGCCCCTTGCAAGAGAGGGCCTTCAGTTCCGGACAGAGTCTCTCTTTATTCCCGGACAAGTGAAGATTGCCTTTCTTAAAAAAAGGATGAACCTCTTTGGAGGTGCTGAGCGCTATCTCTCAAGCCTCCTCAACCTTCTGAAGAGGGAGAATCACGAGATATTCCTGATCACTTCCGAGTGGGAGGAAATCCCGGAGGTGGAGATCGTCCAGATTGATATCCACGCCGGAAGCTCTCTCTTCTCCACGCTCGAATTCAACCGGCGTGCATCAGAGGCACTCCGGAGTATCTCACCGGACTGCTCCATCTCCCTGGAGAGAACACCGGGCACAGACATCTACCGGGCAGGCGACGGATGCCACCGGAGGTGGCTTCAGATAAGGCGGAAGCTGGAGGGCCGGCTCAAGGGCCTTTCCTTCCATTTAAGTCCCCTCCACAGAAGCCTCCTGGGGATAGAGGAGAGGATATTTCTCCAGACACCCAGGATAATCGCAAACTCCAGGATGGTGAAGAGGGATATCCTTGAGTATTATCCAGTTGATGAGGACCGCGTGGATGTGATTTACAACGGTGTGGATATTGATACCTTCAGCCCAGGCGATGGCTCGGAGCGGAAAGATCTCAGAGACAGATTCGGGATCCCGGAGGACCTGCCCATCATCCTTTTCATGGGCTCTGATTTCAGGAGGAAGGGGCTGGGAGTGTTGATAGCGGCACTCCCTGAAATTGAAGTGGAAGCCTCTTTGCTGGTAATAGGCAGAGGAGACACAGAAAGGTATGCCGGACTTGCCAGCAGGTACGGGGTACAGGACAGGGTGGTCTTCGGCGGCCCTGTAAGGGATCCCCGGCACTTTTACAGGGGGGCTGACCTCTTTGTGCTACCCACCTTCTATGACCCTTTCAGTAATGCCACAATCGAGGCACTTGCATCAGGACTGCCCGTTGTGACAACGAGCCATAACGGAGCATCGGAGATAATCAAGGATGGAACGGATGGATATCTCGTGACCGATCCCTTCAGCCAGCAGGAACTGGCGGAACTGATTTCAAGGGCGCTCGAGAATCTCCCTCTGCTCAGGTCAGAGGCCAGGAAGACCGCCGAGAGGTATCCCCTCAGGAACTCGCTGAAGAAGTTTCTGGTTGTAATACAAGAGCTCTCAGAGAATAAAACATGAACAAACTGGACAGGAAAAAGACAAAGAGGATACTTGTGATAAAACTCCGGCATATCGGGGACGTGCTCCTTACTTCTCCTGTGTTTGAACACCTTGCCCGGACCTTTCCTGATGCCAGAATATGGGCACTAGTGAATTCAGGAACTGAAGAGATGCTCACAGGCAACCCTCATATCGAAGAAGTCCTTGTCTTTGACAGAACCGTAAAGATTCTTCCCCTTCCAAAACGCCTTGCTGAGGAAGCTGCCTTTCTCAGGAGGATACGGGACATAGGTTTTGACCTGTCGATTGATCTCACCGGTGGTGACCGTGCTGCCCTCGTCTCCTTCATCTCCGGTGCAAGGGTCCGGATCGGCGTTGACCCGAAGGGGAAGGGTTTCCCCGGGAAAAAGATGCTCTATACCGTCACTCGGAAGATTGATCATCAGAGTCATTCGGTCTTGCAGAACCTCGCCATCCTCGAGCCCCTGGGAATCAGTCCCGGAGTGATCAATGTAGACCTCTCCATCCCGGAGGAGGCCAGGAGCCATGTAAGGACACTTCTTGAACCTCTCACCAGCAGGGCAGAGGGGCATCTGATCCATATACATCCCACATCACGGTGGTTCTTCAAGTGCTGGCCACCGGAGCACATGGGCATGGTGATCAGATGGCTGACTGAACAGGGCAACTCCGTGGTGATCACATCCTCCCCTGAAGGACGGGAACTCAGGATGGTGGATGAGATTATGATGGAGGCTGCCGGGAAATCCAGTTCCTCTCATGAGAGGATTATAAATCTTGCGGGACAACTGACGCTCAAGGAACTTGCTGCGGTCTCGGAACAAGCGGATCTCTTCTTCGGGATCGACTCTGCCCCGATGCATATGGCAGCTGCTGTGAATACCCCTGTGGTCGCCCTTTTCGGTCCTACCCGGGCATTCAACTGGGGTCCCTGGCCAAACGGGAATGAGAGACAGGGGGAGGCCCAACCCTACAGGAGTTCAAAGGGCCTCCAGGAGGCGGGACTACATACAGTGCTTCAGCTCGACTGGGATTGCATCCCCTGTGACCAGGACGGCTGTAACGGGACCAAGGTGAGCAAGTGTCTTGAAGCAATAACGCCGGCAATGGCTACGGACAGACTGGACAGACACATGAGGCACTTAAATGACTGATTATAAATTCAGGGTTCTCCACACGGAATCCTCTCCTGGCTGGGGAGGACAGGAAAACAGGATCATTGAGGAGGCGACAGGGCTGAAGGAGAGGGGAGCAGATGTTATCATAGCCTCCCAGCCAGGAAGCGTAATCCTTGAAAGGGCACGGGAGAAGGGTATTGAGACAAGGGAGGTCCCCATGAGAAAGAGTTACGATATCCCTGCCATACTCCGATTGATAAGGATCATCAGGGATGACCGGATTGATATAATCAATACCCATTCCGGTAAGGACAGCCTCCTTGCCGCGCTGGCAGGAAGGCTCTCCGGGAAAAGACCGGCCATTGTCAGGACCCGCCACCTCGCCCTCCCCATAACCTCCCTTGTCACGTACCGACACCTCCCTGACAGGGTGGTGACAGTGAGCAGGCATGTCAAGAAATACCTTGTATCTGCGGGAGTCCCTGAAAGGATGGTTACTGCAGTCCCCACTGGCGTCAACACGGAGGTTTTCAACCCTGAGATATATGACAATACACTCCGGGAAGAACTCGGCATAAGAGAGGATGTTCCCCTGATCGGGACTGTGGGGATTCTCAGAAAGAAGAAGGGGCATCACCATCTTCTTGAGGCCATACCTGCAGTGCTCCGGCGATTCCCTGAAGCACTCTTCGTATTTGCCGGAGACGGTCCCCAGTGGAAGAACCTCCATAATGCCATAAAGCGGCTATGCCTTGAGAAAGTGGTTATACTTCTCGGCAGGAGACGGGATGTCCCCCGGATACTCCAGGCGCTCGATCTCTTTGTGCTGCCCACCCTCCAGGAGGCTCTTGGAACCGCCTTTCTTGAGGCGATGGCCATGGAAGTCCCTGTAATAGGGACTTCAGTGGACGGTGTTACAGAGGTAATAGAGCATGGAAAGACAGGTATGCTTGTCCCACCGGGAGATCCTGGAGGGCTTTCAAATGTTATAATCGAACTCCTTGAGCAGCCTGAAAGGGCAAAGACCCTTGCAAGGGAGGGACGAAAGAAGGTGGCTGCCTGCTTCACAAAGGAAAGGATGTGTGACGGAATGATTAATGTCTACTTATCTGTACTCAAGGAAGTGGGAAAGGCCTGAAGGGGAATCGACCTGCCATGAGAGAGATTTCCCCTCTGCTTAAGAACCGTGCCGAAAGGGCGATGGAGTGGTCACTCTATATCTATATACTCCTGATGTTCGGCGGCCATCTTGGTTCCCTGAGGGAGGCGGGATTTTATATCTCCTCGGGGATATGGTTTGCCGGCTTTGCCCTCACCATGAGACCGGGGTTCAACTGGAAAGACCCCCTCTACCTGCTCCTGTCCGGCCTCTGTCTCTCCGGACTTCTGAGTGCCCTCGCCAATTATCCCCTTCCGGAAGCCCTTCTCTCCTTCAAACGGACATACCTCAAGGTCTTTCTCCTAGCCTCTGCATCGATTTATGTTTTCTCTTCAGAAGAGCGTCAGAAGCGGGGAATCCTTATACTCGGAATAGGAGGCATACTCTATCTCCTCTATGCGATCTATCAGACAGGAAGCGACCTCGTCTCACAGGGAACTATCAATTACGGTGAGGACCGGTACTTTGCCACGGTTCTCCTCTTTTTTCTCCCCTTTGGGCTTCTCCTCGCCTACCAAAGGACTGGACTTCAAAGGAAGCTCTGGTATCTTGTCTCAATGGCCATGACGGTAGGCATAATCAGCGTGGGAGTAAGAGGGGGATGGATCGCCCTCGCCTTTGTTCTCGCCTTCTGGGTTATCCTTGTAGTCAAAAGCCCCTCAGGAGTGGGACGATCTGTAGCCATCCTTATCTCCAGCACCCTCGTTATCCTTATACTCATCGGTTTTCTCTTCCCGAAACACTTCAAGACGATGAAGGCCCATACCCTCCAGAAGGTCCAGCTCTCACTCCGGTTTGAGGCATGGAGTGGGTATCTTGCCCTCTCCCGCAAAAACATTTTCACCGGGCATGGGATATCGGAGGACAGGATGAGAGATGACTACCGCAGGCACTATGAGTCGGTCAATGGTACCCCGCCGGGCCCCTATATTCCTGATACCCCTCATAACCAGTATATAAAGATCCTCTACCAGCAGGGCCTGCCCGGCCTTGGGTTATACATCGCCATCATACTTGGTCTGATGCTCAGGATTATAAAGAGACGGCTGAATGAAGGCCCCCCCACCCGAGAGGGCAGGCTCCTTTTTTACGGAGCATCCCTTGCGTTTCTCGGGGAATATCTAATCAGGTGTTTCCTGGAAGACAGGAGTCTCCTGCCCTTCGCCTTGCTGCTCGGGATTATTATGGGTACAGATCAGCAAGGCTCAAGGTACACTACACCTGTCGATGAGGAGGGTCGGTGAAAATCCTCTATCCATTGCCTGAACTCCTTCCTGACGGCAGGGCACGCTTCATCCAGATCATGAATACCTCATCGGCCCTGTCCTCAGCAGGGGCAGAAACCATCCTTCTTACAGGTAGGCGTCCGGGCTGGACAGAGGAGAGGATAAAAAACTACTACGGATTATCCGCCGGAGGAGGGCCGCTGATCAGATTTCTACCCATCCTCAGAAAGAATATTCCCGGACTGCCTTTCTCCTGGGGAGGGGTCTTCGAGTTCTTTCTCCTCCGAAGACTCAGGTCAGAGCGTGGTGTAATCCTCGTCAGACATCCAAAGCTTGCCCGGTTCCTCCTTCAGCGGAAACACCTCCTGCACGGTCCGGTAATCTTCGAGGCCCATGAGATATTCAGCCTCTCTGCTGCTGACCTGGCAAAGAAGGAGAGACTCCAGAAGGTAGAGGAATTCATTTACAAGGCCGCCGACGGCATAATAACCATCTCCACAAAGTTGAGTGAGGACATAAAGGAATTCTTCAACGCAGGCCCCAGGTCCATCGTCATCCCCAATGCCATAAGGGATGACTGGGTTATGGAGCATGGGATGCACGGCCTCAGAGACGATAGTTACATATTTTATGCCGGGAGCCTCTATGCCTGGAAGGGGATTGATACCCTGATAGAAGCGATGAGTTTACTCCCTGCTGAAAGGCTCTACATCGCAGGTGGCGGAAAGAGGCTCGATGAATTGAGGGAATATGTAAAAAGAAAGGGACTTGCCGGGAGGATCAACTTCCTTGGAGAGCTACGACAGGAAGGGGTTGTCACACACCTCAGGAAGGCAAAGCTGGCCGTAGTACCTAACCTTGAACACAAGCCATCCGAATACTCCTCCCCCCTTAAACTCTTTGAATTCATGGGAGCAGGTATTCCAGTGGTCGCCTCGGACCTCCCGGGTATAAGGGATGTTGTAAAAGACGGGAGAGAGGCATTGCTCTTCAGACCTGGAGATGCAAGGGACCTCGCCCGGAAGATCCTCAGGGTCACAAACGATATGGGACTTGCAGAGAGGCTGGCAAGAAACGCCTCCGTAAAGGTGAAAGAATTCACCTACTCAAGGCGGGCGGCTCGGATACTCCAGTTCATCCAGGATATCTCCCCATCCTGAAGAACTCTCAACCTAACAGTCATATTTGTTTCTTTAAACCGGAGGGTCGCCTCTTACCGGTCTTCCGGTTTATACACCCCATTAAGGTCCACCCTCTTCCGTAACCTCTATAATCGCCTCCCTTATTATCTCCAGCATCCGGCTCAGGTTTTCTCTGCTTATCGCCAGTGGGGGCATTATCACAATCACATCCACTAGCGGCCTGATTATGAGACCCTTTTCCCTTGCCTTCATACATACCCGATACCCAGTCCTTGCCTCTACAGGATATGACTGTTTTGTCTCCCTCTCCAGTACCAGTTCCACCCCCCCAATCAGTCCGACCCCCCGGCTATCCCCCACATGGACAAGCCCTTTAATCTCTTCGAGCCACTCACTGAGTATTCCTGCCTTCTCTCGCACATCCACCAGGATACCTTCCTTCTCAAAGAGATCCAGCGAGGCGATTGCAGCAGCAGAGGCGATGGGGTTGCCGGTATAGGAATGGCCGTGGAAGAACGTCCTTAACTCGGCGTATTCTCCAATGAAGGCGGAGAAGACCTCCTCTGTGGTTACTGTTGCGGCAAGGGGAAGGTAACCGCCTGTAATCCCCTTTGAGAGACAGAGAAAATCAGGCGTTACATCCTCATGCTCACAGGCGAACATCCTGCCTGTCCTGCCGAAACCCACAGCCACCTCATCGGCGATCAGGAGTATGTCATACCTGTCTGCCAGTTCCTTCACCCCTCTGAGGTAGCCGGAGGGAGAGACGATCATCCCGCCTGCCCCCTGGACAAGGGGCTCCAGGACTATCGCAGCTATCTCCCCTCCGTGATCCCTGAGTATCTCCTCCATCTTCTGAAGACAGCCAAGCCGGCAGTCCGGATGATTCAGCCCCAGTTCGCACCGGTAGCAGTATGGAGAGGGAGCCCTGTATGTCTCAAAGAGGAGGGGCCTGTAAATCTCATGAAAGAGGTCTATGCCTCCTACACTCACCGCACCAAGGGTATCTCCGTGATAGGCGTTCCGGAGGGAAAGGAATCTGTTTTTCCCTTCCACCCCCCTGTTTTTCCAGTACTGGTAGGCCATCTTCAGGGCCACCTCAACCGCAGTGGAACCGTTATCGGAATAGAAGACCCTGGTGAGGCCTTCAGGGGTTATACTGACAAGCCTTTCCGCCAGTTCTGTGGAAGGGAGGTTCCCGAGCCCCAGGAGGGTTGAATGGCCAAGCCGCTCCACCTGCCTGATGATCGCCTCATCAATCTCCCTCTTCCTGTGGCCGTGTATGTTCACCCAGAGGGAGGATACACCGTCAAGATACCACCGGCCGTTTATGTCCCGGAGAAAGCAGTCCCGCCCCTCTTCTATTATGAGGGGCTCCCCCTCAAGCCATTCCTTCATCTGGGTAAAGGGATGCCAGATGTATTTTTGGTCCGCCTCGATCAGCCTCCGGTTTCTCTCGATAATACCCATCAGGTCAGGATGTAATCTCTCTGTAAACCTCTTCAAAGCTCTTCAGTCCGGAATAGGGATAGAGCATGGACATCGCCTTGCTGTCAGCCTCGATCCCGCTCTCTTCAAGCAGGGCAATCGGGTTCAACCCCCCTACCACCACCATCCCTGCCCTGTCCATCCCTACAGGCATCTCCATCAGTGGCGAGTTGGGCTCCCCCACGGTCAGGATACCCCTGATCCCCTTTTCTGAAAGCCTCTCGGCCATTTTGAGGGTGCTTTCATAACAGACAACGGGAATCTCCCGGAAACTTGCCAGAACCCGCCCACTCCCCTTCTTTATCGTCCCCTTCACATCAGTCATCTTTCCCTTTATGAATACCTCAAGGGGATCAAGGGAGGAGCCTTCATAACTTATCAGGGCCACAAACCGTGAGGCCCCCTTCTTTCCAACCTCGAGGACGCCCCCGAACCGTGAGTGAACAGGGATGCCCGCCTTCAGGAAGACCCCGTTGATGGTCACGCTGCAGACCGTCCCGATAGCCACCTGTCCTTCAGGAACCACCTGATCCCCGATCTTCTCGCCGGGGTGGAAGACCGCCACCCTGTCGCTCATCACATAGGGGGATGCAAATACCGGCTTCATCAGCCTGAAGGCCTTCCGGAGGTCGTGGCTTGAGAGATAGGAGATGTTCAGGATCACTTCTCCCTCCATTGTCTCAGGATCAAAACTGGTAAGGTAGGAGAGGGTATCAATCCTGCTTATGACAAAGCCGACCTTCTGGGAGACAAGGGCGTTTGCGAGTTCTGCCTTCCCCTTCTCCGTGATCTTCCGGCCCTCCTTCCCGAAGACCTCCGTAAGCCCCCGTTCGTCAAGGATCTTGAGGTGATAACGGACGGTCCTCTCAGAGAGCTTTACCCCATACATCTTCAGTTCCCGCGATATCTCCCGCGATCCAATAATTGTATCCTGGTGTCCGTTAAGGACCTTGAGTATGGCCAGCAGTGTCTTGTTCACGAAATCATTTTAACATTTCCCAAACATATATTTCACCGGAAAAGCACCGGACTATCGGGAGCTTAGGGGATTTTCATTTTTTCCTTGACAAATACAACATATTGTGGTTTAATGTATAGAAATGTTTTTTACGGCACAACTTATGGGGGTGACGATGGATTTTTGCAAGGGTCTTGAAGACTGGTTCTACTGTCTGAGATGTCCATTCCTCTGTACGAAGCGGTGCCCTATCGAGCATGACGATGCAATCCAGAAGTTCTATCAGGCAATGCAGCACGAGGAAAGCGGTCTATACGGACCAGGAATAGGGAGCTGGGGAGAGCCGGGGATACCTGAATAACCTGTCAGCTGTCCTGAATATCCTTTATGGCTGAGCCTTCTGTTCAGCAGGGGCGTGGTTTTCCCTTGAAACGAACGAATGATATTTTAATGTCTTGGATTTAAAAAAAAACGCATTTTGGAAGGAGGGTTTTATGGCAGTCAGGGTATCAGAGCTGAGGCTTACAGAGAATGCAGTAAAGGTCCTCGAAAGGAGATACCTCAAGAAAAACGAAGAGGGGGAAGTGATAGA
>CAZITN010000082.1:0-10982 GCA_964542175.1 uncultured Thermodesulfovibrio sp.
GTCTTCAGGTATCACAACTCATGAGGCTGATTCTGGTCCCGGCAGTTGGCCGGGAAGAAAAAGGCGGGAAGATCACCATGACCAATGACTTAACCTTAACGTTGCATAAACCATTGGCCGGCAGGGGGCATACCTTCACGGGCCTTCCAACGCAAGGGGATTATTGGCATTTCCGCTTGTGTTCTGCAGAGGCGGACAGATATCCAACTTCTGGTGAACCTCTTGGAGAGGAGTTCAAGAGGACAGCCACGGCGCGGAAAGGTCTTGCCGGAAGGCACCGTGAGGGCATACCCCCTGCCTTGATGGTATTTTGTAATGCAACTGTAAGGTTTATGATCAATGACTTAATGACTTAATGACCTAATGCCCCAAAACGGCTACAGGACGGATTCCCATCCTGTAGCCGTTTTGAGCCTATCCTGTTGGGCTTCCGCCGTTTCCCTTCCGTGGTCCTATCCTTACAGGGGTAAGGAGGGTCTTTCCATTCCTTGATACCTCTGTAAGGAGGTTTACCCTTGCATGGGCGAAGTGGAGGGGGACAAAGAGCATCCCCTCAGGGATCTCGTCTGATATCCTCGCCTTTATATACACAGTCCCCTTTGGAGAGGTTATCTCGATGAACTCACCATCCTCGATCCTGAACCTTCCTGCATCTTCCGGACTTATCTGAACAAAGGCATCGGAAAGGACATGACTCAGGCTCTTGGACATCACCGAGAGGGAGCCTGAATGCTGCATTATATTACCGGTAACCATAAGGACTGGATACTCTCCCGTGGTTTGGGCTGTACCTTCCCATTCCGGAGGTATGAATCTCCACTTCCGGCTTCCCTCTTCCGGGGCAATCTTCCCTGCCTCTTCCTTCAATCGGGCGGACTCGATCGTTCCCAGGTCATGCCCAATGACCCGGGCGATATTCCGGAGGATCTTCCAGTCGGCTATGGAGTCTCCCGTTGTGGCAACCACCTTTGGAAGAACCTGCCTCAGGCCCTGTGAGTTTATGAAGGAACCTTCCTTCTCAGCCCAGCTGCTTGCAGGAAGAACTACATGGGCAAGCTTCCCTGTCTCAGAGAGCCTTATGTCCTGGACAATGAGCAGCTCAAGGTCCTTGAGGTTCTCTTCAATTGTACCTGCATCAGGCATGGTCACCAGTGGGTCCTCTCCCATCACATAGAGTGCCTTCAGGCTCCCCGGTGTGTAGAGCATCTCGTAGAGGTCCTTTCCGCCAGAAAGCGGCCTGAGTCCTGCAAGCCAGGCCCCGTATGTATTTGAATAGTCAGAGGGAATCTGGAGGGCCTCAGGGCCTTCACCAAGAAGCATGAGCAGGTTTGCCGCCGCATGGACGGTCTCCACACCCTTCTGGTTTTCCGCCGCACCAAGGGTGATGGTGAGAAGTCTTGACTCTGCATTTATGAACCTGAGAGCAACCTCCCTGAATAGGTTTCCATCTATCCCTGTAAGTTCGGAAACCCTCTCCGGAGTGTATTCCTTAAGCCTCTCCTCAAGTTCGTCAAGCCCCTCTGCAGTTATATCCTTCTTAAGATGAACTCCCTCTTTCATTGCCAGATGGGTAATCCCGTAGAGAAATGGAGTAATGGTACCAGGCCGGTTCCTCAACCATCTGCTCCCCCGCCTGGCAAGTTTCGTTCTTCTAGGATCAACCACTATCACTTCAGTTCCCTCATGCTTTGCCTCAAGGAACTTCAGACCGAATATCGGGTGGGTGGATGTTATATCAGACTCAAGCACCAGAGCCACATCCTTGCCTACAGGTGAGTTGAGCGATATCGGGTTTGCCTTTATCCCGAAGGTATCCTCCATCCCCTTCAATGCCCAGGCATATCCGAGGCGGGCCGAGGAGTCGATATTGTCAGAGCCGAGCACTTCCCGGAA
Organism: uncultured Thermodesulfovibrio sp.; assembly: GCA_964542175.1. Classification (GTDB taxonomy): domain Bacteria; phylum Nitrospirota; class Thermodesulfovibrionia; order Thermodesulfovibrionales; family JdFR-85; genus WFTX01. The sequence goes on from CAZITN010000082.1 coordinate 1,894, forward strand.
AAACCTGGCAAGCATGATGTCATCTTCGAGGGTGGTCCTGGCTGAACCGATAGCCCCTATCTTTTCAGGACCGTGGGTCTCTTTGATATCCCTGAGTCTTTCGGCTATATAATAGAGGGCCTCCTCCCAGTCCACCTCTTCAAACTCACCATTTTTTCTGAGAAGGGGCTTCCTGAGCCTGCCTTCACTGTAGATGAAGTCAAAGCCGAACCTTCCCTTGCCGCAGAGGTCTCCCTCATTCACTCCCACGCCGTCCACTCCCCTTACGCGGAGGATCTTCCCCTCCCGGAGATCGAGAGTCAGCGTGCAGCCTACACTACAGTATGGACAGACCGTATCAGTGCTTTCGAGAAACCATGCCCTTGCACGGTACTTATAGGGCTTGGTTCCAAGGGCGCCTACAGGACAGGCATCCACACACTGGCCGCAGAACTCGCAGTCCAGCGTCTCCTCAAAGGCAGGGCTTATCTTTGTATTGAACCCCCTTCCTATGAGGTTTATAGCACCAACACCCTGGTGTTCCCAGCAGACCCTCACACACCGGCCGCAGAGTATGCACCGGTTGGGGTTTCGCTCGATCAGAGGACTCGTTGCCTCTGGATCATGCTTTCTCTCGGCATAGAACCTGCTCTGGGAAGGCCCATACTGATAGGCAAGGTCCTGAAGATCACACTCCCCTGCCTTGTCGCATATCGGGCAGTCAAGAGGGTGATGGACCAGAAGAAGTTCAAGGACCGTCTTTCTTGCCTTCCTGAGAAGGTGAGTGTCTGTCTTCACAACCATCCCGTTTTCAGCAGGAGTTGAACAGGCTGCAAGAAGTTTTCTCTGGCCCTCAACCTCAACAAGACAGAGACGGCATCCGCCGTAGGGTTTCAGTCTTCTGTCCCAGCAGAGGTGGGGTATCTTTATATTGTTGGCCTTGGCGATCTGAAGGATGGTACTTCCCTTTTCCGCCTGGATCAACTTTCCGTCAATGGTGAGTTCAATCATTTCCTGAGCACCTCCTTCTCTTCATCCTTTGCAAACATGTCCCGCGGGCCGACCTTTACAGCCCCGAATTTGCATTTCTCAAAGCAGGTCCTGCACTTGATACACTGTGACTGGTCTATGAAATGGGGTTTCTTCTTTTCACCGGTTATACACCCCTTAGGGCAGTTCCGAGCACAGACGGTGCAGCCCTTGCATGCCTCCTCATCGATGTAAAAGGTTGAGAGTTCCCTGCAGACACCGGCTTTGCACCACTTGTCATGAATATGGGATTCATACTCATCCCTGAAGTATCTTATGGTTGAAAGAATAGGGTTGGGAGCGGTCTGGCCAAGTCCGCAGAGGGATGTCTTGATGATGTCTTGAGCCAGATCCTCAAGGAGTTCAATATCGCCGGGCTGCCCACGTCCCTCAGTGATATCGATCAGCTTGTCAAGCATCACCCGTGTCCCGATCCTGCAGGGTGGACACTTTCCGCAGGACTCATCAGCAGTGAACCCCAGAAAGAACCTTGCCACATTCACCATGCAATTGTAATCGTCCATCACCACCATCCCGCCTGAACCCACTATAGCTCCGGTCTTGACAATATCCTCATAGGTGACAGGGGTATCAAGGAGGGATTCGGGGATACAGCCTCCCGACGGACCGCCAAGCTGGACCGCCTTGAACTTCCTGCCCTTCTTGATCCCGCCCCCGATATCGTAAATGATCGTCCTAAGGGGTATACCCATGGGAACCTCTATAAGTCCGATGTTGTTTATCGCACCGGTAAGGGCGAAGACCTTTGTCCCTGTGGATTTTTCCGTACCGAGGCTCCTGTACCAGGATGCCCCGTTAAGTATTATCTGGGGGATATTGGCGTAGGTCTCAACATTGTTCAGCACCGTCGGCTTTCCCCAGAGCCCCTTGTTCACCGGGAAGGGAGGCCTCGGTATAGGCATCCCCCTCTTACCCTCAAGGGACCGCATAAGAGCTGTCTCCTCACCGCAGACAAAGGCCCCTGCGCCCTGGTAAATCTCGATGTCGAGGCTGAAACCCGAATTCAGGATATTCTCGCCAAGAAGCCCGTATTCCTTGGCCTGATCGATTGCGAGCTGAAGCCTGCTCACGGCAAGGGGATACTCTGCTCTCACATAGATATACCCCTTTGAGGCGCCTATCGCTCTTGCCCCGATGATCATCCCCTCAAGGACCACATGGGGATCGGCCTCCATTATGGACCGGTCCATGAAGGCACCGGGGTCACCTTCGTCACCGTTACAGAGTATGTACTTCTGATCCCCCTTTGCCATGTGGCAGAGTTCCCACTTAAGCCCCGTGGGGAAGCCTGCACCACCGCGGCCCCTGAGCCCAGAGTCCTTGATCTCCTTGATCACCTCCTCAGGTGTCATCTCAAGGAGGGCCTTGGCAGCAGCCATGTAACCGTCGCGGGCGATGTAGTCATCTATCTTTTCAGGGTCAATCAATCCCTTGTTCCTGAGCGCCCTCAACACCTGATGTTTGAAAAAGGGTATCTCATTCATGGAAGGAACGGTCGAGCGCTTCTGTGGCTCTTTGTACATCAGCTTCTCAACAGGCCTTCCCTTTATGAAATGCTCCTCCACCAGATGGGGGATATCTTCGGGTTTCAATTTTTCATAAAAGATCTCCTCGGGGTGAACGATCATCAGGGGACCTTCGGCACAGAACCCGTTACAGCCTGTCAGTGTAATGACTATCTCTTCCTGGAGGTTATGTCTTCTGAGTTCCTCTTCGAGGGCCTCCTTGATCTTCAGACTCCCGCTTGCAATGCAGCCTGTCCCGCCGCAGAGCATGAGATTCATTCTTTGCAGTTCCATCAAAGCCTCCCTTTATTTTCATGGATAGGATTCATATTACAGTTATTCCTCTCAATAAGAGGTTTCGCACCCCTGGACAAGGGCAAGACCTTCCACGGGTTTGCCTCCAGCGATGTGCTCCTCTACGATCCTTTTCGTCTTTTCCTCGTTCAGGTCGCAGTACTTGACAGGCGGATCATCGAGGACCTGGACGGTTATCATCGGCTCCCTGCTACAAAGGCCGGCACAACCGGATGTGGTGACCACCACGTCGTTCAGGTCTCTCTTCCCTATTTCATCGAGGATCACATTCATGATCTCCCTTGCACCGGCTGCCAGTCCGCAGGTACCCATATGTACTGTTACCTTTGCACGGTGCTTCCCTTCCCTCAGGGCGGCCTTTGCCCTGTATTCCTCCTTGATCCTCTTAAGGTCTTCTACAGTAAGTTTCGGCATCTTCCTGCCTCCTTTTATTTCAATTATATTGGTTTACGATCTCGGAAACCTTCACAGGATCCACGCCCCCGTGAGTATCATGGTCAATCACAACCACTGGGGCAAGACCACATGCCCCAAGACACCTCACCGTCTCGATAGAGAATTTCCTGTCTTCCGTGATCTCCCCCTCACCTATCCCTAAATGCTCCGTCAGTTTTTCAAGTATCTCATTTGCCCTCTTTACATAGCAGGCCGTACCGAGACAGACCCTGATGTTGTGTTTTCCCTTGGGTTTCATGGTAAAGAAAGAATAGAAAGAGACCACGGCATGAACCTCACTGACAGGAAGGTTGAGTTCCTTTGCGATTATCCTCTGGACAGCAGGGGGAAGGTAACCGAGTATCTCCTGTGTCTGCTGAAGTATCGGGATCAGGGCACCAGGCGTGTTCTTGTTCTTCTCGATCACCTTGCTTATCTCACCGAGTCTGGCCTCCACATCCTGGACCTCTGCAGGTTTCTCCTCCACCTTCTGGGCCTTCACAAGAGATATAGCCTTCTCGGTAACATCAAGCAGTAGCTGGGGGGAGAAAGGTTTGGGCAGATAATCAATAATCCCGTATTCCAGGGCATCCTTTATGCTCTCCTGCGATGGATATCCCGTTATCACAACTATACCGGCCGAGGGGTTTTTCTCCTTCACACGCCGTATCAGTTCAAGACCGTCCATCCCCGGCATCTTCAGGTCTGTTACGATAAGGTCGAAGTTTCCGTTCTGGATCTCATCGAGGGCATCACTTGCGCTGGTCACACCACTCACATCATAACCTTCCGGTGCAAGTATCCTCTCACAACTCTTTATAACCACCAGTTCGTCATCAACAATCAGAATCTTACCGGCCATTTATCTAACCTCCATCATTCTGGGATTTTCTAAATTTCAAGGGGAACCACCCTTGCAAGCCAGACAAGCCATCCCTCGGAGAGATGATCCCTGAGAAGAGAACTTATAACATCATTTGCCTTTGTGTTAATCTCCTTTATCTCGGCAGTCATGGGCGAGGGGATATCTATTATCTTTCCACTCCCGGCAAGAAGCCTTGCGAAGGGCTCACCGGCCTCCACCTTCTGGACCTTCTGGAAATCGACATAGATCATTTCGCCTGCAGCCATCTCGTACCTGAGGTCATAGCCGACCTCCCAGAGCCCGCTCCTGGTGGGCCGGGCCCATACGCCTTCCTTGTAGAATATGACAGGGTTTTCCCTGTCCCGGAGGGGGACTATATAGTCACGGAATTCGTTGATGTATGCCTGCCTGAGGATCCAGCCCCGTCTGTCAAAGACCTTCCTTGCAACATTGATCATGAACTCCGGGGTGAAGGGCTTCTCTATGTACTCGAAGGCCCCGAGGCGGATGGACTCCTTGGCATCCTCAAGAGTGGGATAGCCCGTTATCACGACCACATCCGTATTGGGCTGGATAACCTTTGACTCCCGGACCACCTCTATCCCCGATGTATCGGGAAGTCTTATATCGGTTATCAGAAGTTCGTACTCATCCTTCTCAAGCTGCCTGAGGGCATCCTCACCCCTTGCAACAGTTGTGATGTTGTAACCCTCCGCGCCGAGGATCCTCTTACAACTCAGCGTTACGGCCGGATCATCATCAAGAACAAGTATCTTTCCCTTATCCATTACTGACCTCCTTTCCCGGCATTCTCACTACCCGGAAGCATGACCTAACCTGAAAGGGGCTCCCGGAGTTACGCTCTCCTATAAAGCAAAACTCTTGCCAGGAAGGATCGTTTTCTGCCTTTCTAAACAATTCCCTTTCAGATCAACAAGTTAGCAGACCTGATACATAGAGGGCTCAGAATACCAGCCCCCAAGGTGTATGTTAAAGCTATACAGTATGATAAAACAATGAATAACCCTGCGGCAAGCCGCATCTGTGTATATTAGATATGTAATGAGGCATTCTTTTCACATTCACTCGCAAATGCACTAACCGGGCATATTCCCTGCCAGGGCGCAAAACAAAATCACTTTAGATAATTGTCTGGAAAGGCAGAAGTTTAAGTGTATCCCCTTTCTATACACGCTCCAAGAAAGACAGCCGAAAGGTAAAACCTCAACAAGGCTAAGTTTGACAAGAGTGCCCCTATCTGATATCCTATTATAAACGAGGTGATTAAGGAACAGGGCCCGCTGCACTCCCGTCTAAAATTAAGCACTGCCCATGACCTTTCTCAAAAGAGCCTTTTTTGCCTCTGCTATCGAGAATCTTTAGCGAATCTTTGCTTGTCATGTTATGGAGTGCCCCTTTCTATCATATACGGATCTTCGGATAGAAACTCCTGATTCCGGTAATGTCCCATGTCTCCCGTCTGGAGCCCTCCTTTCCGGGTACAGGGCTATACATAAGAGGGGTTTAAGCTGATATGAAGAGAGGCCCTGTATATCCGGAGAAACTTGCCATTCCCAGGCTGAGGAGCGTCTTCCCTCGGGAAAGGCTTTTCAGTCAGATAGATGCCTCTCTGGATTGTTCAGCATTATGGATTACAGGGATCCCAGGAGCGGGCAAGACCACCCTTATGGCCAGTTATGTAAAAAGTCGGAAGGTTCCCTGTCTCTGGTACCAGGTTGACGGTGGAGACGATGATATTGCAAGTTTCTTTGACTATTTCAGCAGTGCTGCAGAGAGGTTCATGACTGACAGCCAGTTTTCTTTCCCCCTTTTCAGGCCAGAGTACTTTCATAGCATCGCCTCCTTTTCCCGGCGGTTTTTCAGACATTGCCTGAAAAACCTGAAAACACCGCTTGTGGTAGTCTTAGATGATTACCACGAAACAGACCCCGGATCCGTATTGCATGAAGTCATCGGGACAGCAATTACGGAAGCACCAGAGGGCATAACCTTTGTCATCCTGAGCAGGGAAGAACCTCCTGGACAGATGCAGCGTCTGCTCATGAACAGAATAATGGGATTGATTGATGCAAGTGAACTCAAACTGAATATGGAGGAAACCTTAGACTTTGCCAACTTCCATAGTGAGATGGAACTCGAAGCGACTACCGTGAAACAGGTCTACCAGCAGACCGATGGCTGGATTGCGGGAATGGTCCTGATGCTTGAGGCCCTTGATACCGACCTTGATGTTCTGAAGTGCAGGGAGATGACAAAGGGCTTCTTCTTCAATTATTTTGCCGGTGAAATATTCCAAAAAAAGATGGGCAGTACGATGCAGGAGTTCCTTATGAAGATTGCCCTGTTCAGGACTGTGACAACAGACGGAGCCAGGGTCTTGACAGGGAATGATGATGCAGGGAACATCCTCAGTGAAATGAGCAGAAAACAGTACTTCGTCAGCAGAAAGACGGAAAGTAACGATGTTTATAAACTTCATCCCCTTTTCAGGGAATTTCTTCTGTGGAAGATGAAGGAACGTTTCACCCTGGCTGAGATAGTGGCTCTCAGACAGAAGGCCGCTGAGTGGCTTGTTGCTGAAGGGGAATTTGACGATGCCTTTGATCTCTATTTAAGCGTACAGGACTGGCAGGAAATCGCTGCTCTCATCCATCAAAGAGCACGGGAGATGATCACCAGACAGCGACTCCAGACCCTTGGTAAATGGCTGACAGTCCTGCCGGAAGAGCAGTTGAGTTCCTCTCCCTGGCTTCTTTACTGGAAGGGTATATGCAGAATCCCCTTCAATCCCTTCGAAAGCGGCGATTACTTTACCAGGGCTTTTGGCCGTTTTCAGGAGATGAAAGAGACTGAAGGAATGCTCCTCTCTGTCGCTGGTGCGATAGAGGCAATAATGGCCAGCTGGGGAGACTTCAAAGAGGTTGACTCCTGGATAGAAAGAATCGGGAAGATGCTGGAAAAAGGAATCTCCTTCCCGTCTGTAGAGGTGGAAACCAGAACCGCCTTTGCAATGTTCACTGCCCTGATGTTCCGTCAGCCCGATCACCCAGATATGGGCTACTGGGAAGAGAAGATATTAGATCTCATCCAGTCAGATCTGGATGTAGCCCAGAAGGCCCTCCTTGGGGAATACCTCTCACACTACAGATTCTGGACCGGGGATATATCAGGAGCTGGGATTATAATGGATATTCTCAGGGAGATTACCCTGACTGGCGAAGTCCCGCCTCTGGTCTTCCTGACCTTCAAGATGCAGGAAGCGGTTTATTACTGGCATATATCAGAGTTTGATGCATGTATCAATGCAGTTGAAGAGGGCCTCAAAGCAGGGGATGAGACTGGTGTCCAGATTATCGATGCCTGGCTTCTTGCCCAGGCTGCCTATGCATCCCTCTCAACAAATGACCTGTCCCGGGCTGAGAGTTATCTTGAGAGGATAAAACCCGTACTCAGAAGCAAACGGATACTTGATATAAGCCATTATCATTATCTGATGGCGTGGTATCATCTGCTAAAAGGGGAAGTTGAATCCGCTTATCAGCACGGCAGGATGGCACTTAAGTTTGTAATTGAGGCGGGCACACCCTTTCCCGAAGGACTTATCGCTCTGACTATGGCAAGGATAATGCGTGAGCGTGGTGATACAGAGGATGCCAGGAAGTTGAATGAGAGGGCCATGTCAATAGGTATCTCCATGAAAAGCAACCTTCTTGTAATGATCGGGCATTTTAACAAGGCATGGTTCTTTATCAGGGAAGGGAAAAGGGCAAAGGCCCTGGGGCCCCTCAGATCAGGAATGAGTCTTGCCCGTGAAATGAACATGCTCAATTTTGCCGGATGGGACGCTTCAGTAATGACAGCTCTCTGCATTGAGACACTGAGGTCAGGGATAGAGGTGGAGTATGTGAGGGGTCTGATCAGGAGAAGAAATCTCGTTCCTGAAACCCCGCCTCTTGAACTGGAAGACTGGCCCTGGCCGCTGAGACTCCATACCTTTGGAGGGTTTGAACTTTTTATAGATGACCGATCCCTCCGGTTCAGCGGGAAGACCCAGCAGAAGCCTCTGGAACTTCTCAAGGCCATAGTCTCCCTGGGGTGTAAAGAGGTTCCACAGGATCTTATTACAGATGCCCTCTGGCCGGATGCTGACGGTGACAGGGCGCATAGGTCATTTATAACCACCCTCCACCGATTGAGAAAACTTACCGGCTGTGAGGAGTCCATTCGGCTGCAAAACGGGAGGGTTTCACTGGATGATCGGTACTGGTGGGTGGATGTCCTTGTCTTTGACATACATATAAAAAACCTGGAGAAATTGCTGAAGAAACCCGGAACGGCCCCTGAGAGGGTCTCTGAAATAATAGAGAAACTCTTTTCTTTATACAAAGGAGACTTCCTTGAGCCGGAGACCTTTCCCCCTTCACTCCTATCCTGTAGAGAGAGGCTTAAGAGCCGTTTTATAAGGATGCTTGAAAAGGCAGGCACATTCTTCGAGTCCAGTAAGGAGTGGAATACCGCCTGTGAGGCGTATCTTAAGGCCATCGAGATGGATGAACTTGCAGAGGAGCTCTACCAGAGGCTGATGCTTTGTTACAGCCGACAGGGGAGAGTGGCAGAGGCAATGGCTGTATATGAAAGGTGTAAAAAGACACTGAAAGGGGTCTTTGGAATAGAACCATCTGAAAAGACCGAAAAAATATATCACTCCCTTTCCGGGAGAAAAGACTGAATATCTCACCAGGCAGTTTAACATCCGTTTTAGATTGCTAACCTCCTGAAACATAGTCGCCTTATACTGCAATAACCAGCCTTTTTAAATATCTCCGTCAGGGTTGTCTCCATAAAATTAATTTTCCGTAAAACCAAATGGCACATCTCAAGAATTTGTGCAAGAAAGAGGGTCAAAAGAGTTGAAAAGC
>CAZITN010000083.1:0-10467 GCA_964542175.1 uncultured Thermodesulfovibrio sp.
CAGCTCACAGTTTGATATCTTCACCTTCAACTGGTTGGCTATCCTGCCTGCCTCACTGTAGGGGATTCCCTCGTCCTCGGCTATCGCCCTCAGGACAGGACAGGGTATCCGTCCATCAACGGTATTTTCAAGTATCCTCTTTTCAATCTGATCAGCTTCTTTTTTCATCAACCTTTCATCACCTTCCATTTTCCTCCGCTCAGACTAAAACCCCCCTTTCAACAAGCAGTCTCTTTACGGCATCAATCAGGCCCCTCCTCTCATCAGCCGTCCTTTCAGTCAGGCGCGAATAACTCAGAGGCAGCATCTTACACCCTTCTTTTTTCTTTAAAAGTGCTTCCGGAATGGTATCTTTTGAGATCAGAAGGTCAGCCCTCTGAAGCGCCTTTCTGCCGGAAGGCTTGAGTCGTGAGGGGTCTTCCCCAAACACAAATATTACTATATCGGGGGTTAAAAACTCAATCGGCGAGTTACCCTCGATAACAATCCCGTCACAGCCCGAGGCAAGCCCCATCGCAACCTCAAGGGACTCTTTAAGTTCCCCGGGAGGAGACTGTATCCATATTACAGGGCTTCCTCCTGCCCTGAGCAGCCGGGAGGTATCCTTTTCATCAGGAGTTGGCGAATCAATCTCTCTAACCGAGGTATAGAAGGCGGTCCTCGTGTACTTGATTGCCCCCCATCTTCCCCGGAGCCCTTGAAGAAGGATTTCCGCTACCAAGGTCTTTCCTGAATCGCTATGGGCCCCTGTAACGGAAATTATTACCGGCTTCATAATCTATATTTTAACTCATCGCTACCCAAAACTACTTATAACCTGAATTAAGCGATTTTTTCATAAGAACGGGCAGGTGAAGGCGTCTCGCAACCCCATTTAATGCAATGATTACTGGATTAAAAAGGGGAATGCCTGTTAACCCTGCGGATGGAAGAGGGGCGCTTGATGTCCTGACTGCAAGGTATTGCTCAAATGGGGATTACTCGCCTCCTCCACCTGCCCCAAAAGGGTATCCTGATAATATCCGGATAAGAACCGCTCAATTCAGGTTAAAGTATTTCCTTTAAACAACCGATAAGTAGAAAGAGATATGACTGTTATTGCCGGAATAGTGATCGTCCTTGGTGCGGTTATCGGGGGTTACCTGATGGAAAACGGTAACCTCGCTGTCCTTTTTCAGCCTGCAGAACTTATGATAATCTTCGGGGCCGCCTTTGGCTCACTTGTGATATCAGCCCCTCAGAAGGATCTGGTAATGATACTTAAGAGCTCGGGCAAGCTCTTCTCCGGTGGCGGGATGGGAAAGAAGGGGTACCTTGAACTTCTCACCCTGCTGTTCAAGATATTTTCAAAGATCAGGAAGGAAGGGTTGATATCCATTGAAGCGGATATTGAGGAACCTGAAAAAAGCAGCCTCTTCGGACAGTACAAAACGGTGGTCTCCAACCATCATGCACTCACATTCCTCTGTGATAACCTGAAGGTGATAGTATCCTCAAATGTCCCTGCCCATGAACTTGACAGCCTGATGGACCTTGAGATCGAGACCCACCATCACGAATCACTCGGCCCGTCACACAATGTTGCACGGGTGGCAGACTCCCTCCCCGGCCTCGGGATAGTGGCTGCTGTCCTCGGAGTGGTACTCACGATGGGTAAGATCAGTGAGCCTCCCGAGGTCCTCGGCCACAGCATTGGAGCAGCCCTCGTAGGGACTTTCCTCGGCGTTCTGATGTGTTACGGCTTTGTCGGTCCCATAGCTGCAAATCTCGAACAGAAGGCAACTTCCGATTCAGTCGTCTTCCAGGTCATCAAGACTGCCATAGTCTCGTTCGTGGGAGGTGCCGCCCCGCAGATGGCGGTCGAATTCGGGAGAAGGGCAATCCCCTCTGCAGAAAGACCCACATTCAACGAGCTTGAGGAGACTATCAGGAAGAAATGAAGGACTCCAAGATAATAATAAAAAAGGTGAAAAAGGTCTACGGCGGCGGTCATCACAGTGGAAGCTGGAAAGTCGCCTATGCAGACTTCGTCACAGCCATGATGGCATTCTTCCTCCTCCTCTGGCTGATCACGATGGTATCGCCGGAGAAAAGGGCGAGGGTTTCTGCGTATTTCAGGTACTTCAGCCTTTTCCAGGAAGGAGGCGGCTCAATGCCCGGAAGGGGAACAACCATCTTTAATGAACCAGGCGAGTCTCCTGAAAGGACATTTAATGCCAACCAGTACCAGGAAAGTCTCTCTCCCCAGACGTTCCAGGAAGCGGTAAGGAGTGCCGTTGAAACCCTGCTTGGAGATGTAAAGACCCAGATCCTGATAAGGGTAGTAAAGGAAGGGGTCAAAATAGACATCGTTGACAAAAACGGCTTCTCCATGTTCAAAAGTGGCAGCGCCGAACTCACTGAAAGGGCAAAGGAGATCCTGAAGGTGATAGGGAAGAACATCGCCGAGATCCAGAACAGGCTCTATATAGAAGGCCATACGGATTCCTATTCATTCTCCGCAAGGAGGAACTACTCCAACTGGGAACTATCGTCAGACAGGGCCAATGCAGCAAGGAGGTTCCTGGAGGACATCGGTATATCACCGGAGAGGATAGTCAGAGTAATAGGATATGCAGACAAAGACCCCCTTGACAGAGAGCACCCGGAATCCTTCCTCAACAGGAGGATAAGCCTGGTAATCCTCTTTCCTGAAAGATCGCCACCTGAGGAGGGATAAGAAGTTAGAGGTAAAGAAGATCAGGGCTCCAGCAGGTTCATATCAGTAACATCACCTGTGGGTATGGTAATCCAGCCCGACTCAGCCTTGAGATAGACATTCTCCTCGCCTACCTCAATGAGTACTCCACGGTAAATAATTCCGTGTGCCTCAACCTCAACCTCCTTGCCTATGAGTTGATGGATATAATCAAGCATGGGTGATATTGGTTATTTGTTATTGGTATATTCGTTATTTGTGTATTAGTTATTGGGTTACTCAGCCTCGACCTTGACCTTAGTAGCTTAAGGGCTGCCCTTTCATATTCCGGGCATACAGCAGACCGGATAGGTTATAATATAACATGTCACTCTTGAAAATAAGAACTTATCCTGACCCGGTCCTGAAGAAAAAGGCCCTTCCCGTTGAGTCGATAAACGGAGATCTCCAGGAGCTGATCGACAGTATGGTGGAGACCATGTACGCTGCTCCAGGCATCGGCCTTGCTGCACCCCAGGTAGGGGAATCAAGAAGACTGATAGTTGTTGATGTAAGCAACAAGGAAGGGGATATTCCCCTGATCGTTCTTATAAATCCGGAAATAATTCAGAGTGAGGGCAGGATTGTTTCTGAAGAAGGATGCCTGAGTGTCCCGGGCTATGTATCCACAATCCCCCGGGCAGAGAAGGTCTATGTCAAGGGACATGACCGTGAAGGCAACCCCATAGAGATTGAGGCAACGGGTCTTCTTGCCAGGGCGCTTCAGCACGAGATAGACCATATTAATGGAACTCTCTTTGTGGACCGGATGAGTCCAATAAAGAGAGAGTTTTTCAGAAAGCGATATCTCAGACGTCTTCGTGAGACCGCCTGATCATCTGATATAGACAGATGGGAATCCTCTTTTTTGGTACACCTGAATTTGCTGTCCCCTCTCTCCGGACACTTCTCAGTGCAGGAGAGGTAGTATCCGGAGTGGTAACACAGCCGGACAGGCCCGGCGGAAGGGGGAGGAAACCCATCCCTCCTCCTGTTAAACTCTTTGCCATTGAGAAAGGACTTCCTGTCTATCAGCCTGAATCCATCAGGGATGGAGAGCTCGTCTCACTGGTAAGAGAAAAGGATCCGGAGTTCATCGTGGTCGTGGCCTATGGCAAGATCATCCCAGCGGAATTACTCGGGACCCCCAGGGGTGGTCCAATAAACCTTCATGCCTCGCTCCTTCCGAAATACAGGGGTGCGGCACCCATCCAGTGGGCACTTCTGAAAGGAGAAACCGTAACAGGGGTAACCACCATGCTCATGGATGAAGGGCTTGACACTGGAGATATTCTTGAACAGGTTCAGATCCCCATTGACAAAGAGGACACTTCACTCTCCCTCTCCAGGAAGCTTGCAGAGGAAGGGGCAAGACTGCTTTTAAGCACATTGAAGGGGCTTCGCCAGGGACGGATCAAACCAAAGCCACAGTCTGGCAGTTCTTCCTATGCACCGACGATAAAAAAATCAGACGGACTCCTTGACTGGGGACTCCCGGCAGTGGCAATATTTAACCGGGTAAGAGCCTTTTATCCATGGCCTTCTGCCTACACATACATCAGGGGAAAACTATTAAAGATATTGAAGGCACAGGTAGTAGAAGGGCAGGGAGATCCCGGCGTAATCGTCCACCGCAACAATGAAAGGCTCCTGATAGGCACAGGCAGGGATCTTATTGAACCCATCAAGATACAGGTGGAAGGGAAAAAGCCGATGGAAACCCGTTCCTGGCTCCAGGGACAGGGACGTGACCTGAAGGAAGGTGAGAGGCTTGGGTTATAAAAAGATACTCAGGGGGTTCATACTCAAGGTTCTCTATCCGTTATTCATGCTCTTTTCCGCCTTCAAAAAGGAGAAGAAGGAGGACCTTCAGAGAAAGATCATCGAGATGAACAACAGACTTGTCCTCTCCGAAGGATACAGGACCTCCCGGATACTCCTCCTTCTTCCCCACTGCCTGCAGATCGACAAGTGCGATATCAGGATCACCCATAACATAAACAACTGTAAAAGGTGCGGAAGGTGCGAGATAAAGGACCTCCTCGCAATAGCAGAGGAGAACAACCTGAATCTCTTTGTAGCAACTGGAGGCACCCTGGCAAGGAGGATCGTGAAGGATGTAAAGCCTGAAGCCATTGTAGCCGTTGCCTGTGAGAGGGACCTCTCGAGTGGTATAGTAGACACCTGGCCCCTTCCGGTGCTGGGTATCCCGAACGAAAGACCCTATGGTCCCTGCCTGAATACACATGTGGATTTAGGAAAGGTAAAGGATGCAATAAGGGCATTGTGTTGCTGAAGCAAAAGGGCAATGGGCGATAGGCGATAGGAAGGTTTCCCCGATAACCAGCAACCAGTAACTAATTCAAATTACCACGTTAGGAGGTCGTTATGGATGCAATAGTAAAGCTTGTTGATGGCATGAGGTTTATAGCCGATGGCTCATCGGGGCACTCTGTTGTCATGGATGCTGACCCTGAAGTGGGGGGTGAGGATACAGCAGCAAGACCTACGGAGCTCGTTCTGATGGGGCTTGGCGGCTGTACCGGGATGGATGTCATCTCAATTCTGAGAAAGAAGAAACAGGATGTGAGGGATCTTGAAATCCATGTCAGAGGAAAGAAGGCCGACTCTCATCCCAGAAAGTTTACTGAGATAGAGATAGAGTATGTCGTAAAAGGCAACGGGATATCCGAAGAGGCCGTCAAGAGGTCAGTGCAGCTCTCGATGGACAAATACTGTTCCGTAAAGGCAACCCTTGAGGGAGTTGCAAAGATCAGTTACTCTTACAGGATAGAGGAGGTCTCCTGAAGGGATGCTCCTTCACCTCACCAGACGGTTCCTGGAATTTCTCCTTACGCTCTTCGGGATAACTCTCCTGTCCTTCTTCATAATCCACCTGGCGCCAGGAAAACCCACGGACATACTGACGGAGTTGAACCCGAAAATCACACCTGAGGCTAGGGAGAGGCTTGAGAAATACTATGGCCTTGACAAGCCGATCATAATCCAGTACCTCCTATGGGCTGAAAGGATAATGAAGCTGGACTTCGGCGAGTCCTTCTCAACAGACCACAGGCCTGTCTGGGAGAAAATCAGGGAAAGGATTCCCGTTACTGTATCAATAAACCTCCTCAGCATGCTCCTAGTCTTTCTCTTAGCAATCCCGATCGGGGTTGCTTCAGCAACAAGACAGAACTCCTTCTTTGACAAGGCCACAACTGTTGGGGTCTTCCTGGGCTTTTCCATGCCTGCCTTCTGGCTTGCCCTCCTGATGATCATGCTCTTCGGGGTTTATCTCCATTGGCTCCCCATTTCCGGGATAAAATCATTGAATTACTCCGCCCTCTCCCTCTACGGAAAGGTCATTGATATATCAAAACACCTTTTCATGATAGTATTTGTGACCACCATCGGCGGACTTGCCGCCCTGTCGCGCTATATGCGGAGCAGCATGCTTGAGGTTATAAGGCAGGACTATATAACCACCGCAAGGGCCAAGGGGCTCCCTGAACGGATGGTCATCTACAGGCATGCGCTCAGGAATGCGCTCCTCCCGATTATAACGATCCTGGGCCTCTCGGTTCCGGGCCTTCTGGGTGGAAGCGTCATACTTGAGAAGATCTTCGGGATTCCAGGAATGGGCCAGCTTTTCTTCATGTCCGTGATGACCAGGGACTATCCTGTCATAATGGGGCTTCTGACGATCGGGGCGATACTCACACTTGCGGGGAACATGCTTGCAGATCTCTGCTATGCTATCGCAGACCCGAGGCTGAGGAGGCAGTGAGTATGGAAAGGAACTCGACCTGGCAGATATTCATAAAGAACAGGCTCGCCCTCTCAGGCTTCATACTCGTCATCATCCTCTTCAGCCTTGCAATCCTCGCACCTGTAATCGCTCCCTATGACTATGATTACATAGACCGGCATCACATTCTTGAACCACCGGGAAGGGAACATCTCCTCGGCACGGACGATCTGGGGAGGGATGTACTGAGCAGGATGCTCTATGGAGCCAGGGTCTCCCTTGCCGTTGGCTTTGTTGCCGTAGGCATTGCCACTCTCATAGGGATCGTCACAGGTGCGATTGCAGGATATTACGGAGGGTTTCTGGACCGGCTCAACATGAGGCTTGTTGATATAATGCTCTCCATCCCCGGGTTTTTTCTCATACTGACGGTGATAGCCTTCATAGGACCTGGTATCTGGAACATAATGATAATAATAGGGCTTACCTCCTGGATGGGCGTTGCAAGGCTTGTAAGGGCTGAATTTCTAAGTCTGAAAACAAGGGAGTACGTGCTTGCGGCCAAGGCTATAGGGGCGTCAGACTTCCGGATAATCTTCCGGCATATGCTTCCCAACAGCCTCGCTCCGGTAATAGTCTCTGCAGTTCTTGGTATAGCATCGGCCGTCTTGCTTGAATCGGGCCTGAGTTTCCTCGGCCTCGGGGTCCAACCCCCCTACCCCAGCTGGGGCAATATCCTTACCCAGGGTCAGGCGAACATTGAAATTGCCTGGTGGCTCTCCGTATTCCCAGGTCTCGCCATCCTGATAACCGTTCTCGCCTATAACCTCCTTGGGGAGGGACTCAGGGACGCCCTTGACCCGAGACTCAGGGAGGGGCGATGAGGACCCCGCTACTCCTCTTTGATATTGACGGAACCCTAATTGACAGCGGGGGAGCAGGTACCAGATCGCTTAATGCCGCATTCGTCGATGTCCTTGGTGTGGCTGATGCATTCGAAGGTATCTCCATGGCCGGAAAGACCGATATCCAGATTATCAAAGAAGGCCTTGAAAAGACCGGTTTTGACCCTGAAGGGAGACTCCTTTCCGAGCTTACTGAGGCATACCTCCGGATACTCAGGAGGGAGATAGTCGGTTCCGCAAAGAGACGGAAGCCCGGTGTGGGCATTCTCCTCAGCCGGCTCGGGGATGCAAAATATCCCCTTGGACTCCTTACCGGTAACATAGAAGATGGCGCCAGAATCAAACTCCGCTCCCTTGATCTTGAATCATACTTCGCCTCCGGTGCCTTCGGGAGTGATCATGAAGACAGAAACCAGCTTCTCCCTATAGCTGTAAGGAGGTTCAATTCCCTTGGTATCGATGTAAGACCTGAAGATTGCATTGTGATAGGAGACACTCCCAGGGATATAGAATGCGCCCGTGTCCACGGGGCAAGGTGTATCGCCGTCGCCACCGGCCCTTACGGGATGGAAAGCCTCGCAGAGCACAGTCCTGACCTGCTTGTTGAGGACCTCACCTGTACTTCCGAGTTCCTTTCGTTCCTTTCCTGAAAGACTTCTGGAGCCCCCTTTTTCCTATATATCCTCACTTTTCTATAGAAATTATGTATTGGACATTACCTTGATAAATCTCTGATAATTTAACAGCTTACAGGTTCAACGTTAACACGTTCTGCGTTGATAGCGTTCATCGAGCTGATGGCGTTTATAGCGTTTGTTGTGTATAAGCGTAAAAGCGGGAAGGAGGGAAAAGCAGAAACCAATGACTTAATGACCAATGACAGACTTCAGGCTAAGGTCGAGGCCGAGGTTGAGTAACTTAATAACCTAATAACTGAGTAACCTGATGACCTAATGACAGCATTTGCCCAATATACCAACACCAATATACGAATATACAAATGACAGCCGTAAGGAGACTCTGATATGCTGATAGATGCAAGGGGGCTTGGATGCCCGAAGCCTGTGGTAATGGCAGAGGACGCGCTTAAGGGAATGAGCGAAGGAACGGTTGAGGTGCTTGTTGACAACGAGGCCTCTGTAAAAAACCTGAGACGGTTTGCAGAAAAGAACGGCCTTTATTCAGAAACAACCCGCTCCGACGGCTGCTGGAAGGTGAGCATCACAAAGGGATATACCTGTGAACCCTCCACCGGGGAAGAGCCTGAAGGAAACGTAACAGCCGAGGCCCCTGAGAGGGGACTCCTGATGATCATAGGGACGGACACCCTGGGCAAGGAAGAGGATATCGGCAGGATCCTCATGAAGGGGTTTCTGGAGACCCTGAAGGTGACCCGGGAACTCCCGGAGATGATCTTCTTCCTTAACGCCGGTGTCCGCCTGACCACTGTAAATGAGGAGACCGTTCCCATAATCAGTGAACTTGAGAGCATGGGTGTAGAGGTCTTCTCCTGTGGCACCTGTCTGAAGCATTACGGCCTGGAGTCGGAGCTGAAGGTGGGTTACAGGGGTACGACGAATCACATAGTCGAGGGACTTCAGGACTTCAGAAAGGTGGTATGGATCTGATGCCCATCAACTCCCTGTAAATCAGATAACTCCTCATCACCCTCATAACATAGTATTTCGTCTCCCTGAAGGGGATGTCTTCAATGAACTCGTCAGTCCCGTCATAGTTAAAAGCATCAAGCCATGCCCTGACCCTCTTCTCCCCGGCATTGTATGCAGCTACGGCAGGAGGGATCGAGCCGAATTCATCAAGGAGCAATCTGAGGTAATGAGTGCCGAGGAGGATATTGCTCTCCGGGACTGTCAGGTCCTCCCTCCCCGCCAGACGTAAAGAAAGCCCCGATTCCCGGGCCATCCTCATTGCCGTTTTCGGCATCAGTTGCATCAGTCCCACCGCTCCGGCTCCGGAAAAGGCATCTTTCATGAACCTGCTTTCCTCCCTGATCACGGCAAGTATGAGTGCCGGGTCAACCCCATATCTGCCGGCCTCTTCAAGCACGACCTCCCTGTATCCAAGTGGATAGAGCAGCCCCTCTGCTCTCCTCCGCTCAGGCAGGTCTCTCGCGCATCTTATCGCCTCATCATAGGCTCCTATTGAGAGAAGGCCAAAGCAAACGGAAACCCTCATTTCCCCGTCTTCAGGCTCAACTCCGAGGAGTTCCCTCAGGCCAAAGGGATAGAGCCCGCTCCGGGAAAGCAGATCCGCCCTTTCAAGAACCCTCTGTAAGGCTGGATCCTTCTTTACCAGCCGGATCCGGTCTCCCTCCATGGAAAAGGCAACCCAGTCACCAGGAATCTCCATCTTCCCGTCGCCATTTCGCAAAATCACCATTACGGAATAGAAGGAAGCAGGATGCTCATCTTTCAGGAGACGTGTGTAGACGGGCCTTTGTCCCATCTTCTCCAGTGTCCTCTCATACCAGTAATAGTATCTGGGATTGTTGTACATACGGGAGAGGTTCAGAAAATTGGAGGAGGCGCTCAGATAGTTTCCTGAAAGATACTCAGCCCAGGCGATATGCCAGAGGGCATCTTCCCTGCAAGGATAACCGGACCTGTAGAGGTGCCTGAAAATCCTGAGGGCTCCCTCGAAATCCCCAGACCGGCGCCTTTTAAGCCCCCTCAAGAGGTGTAACCTGCAGGTATCCTCGGACTTGACCCTGCCAAAGGAGGCAAGCGTCTTCTCGAACTCTTCATAATGAGCAGCCCTGAAAAAGGAAACAGCAGTCCTGTACCGGTCATTCCCCCTGAACAGATATCTCGCTGCCTTGAGGTAGAGCTTCTTTCTGAAGTATATCTCCCCAAGCCCCCTGTATATCTCCCTCATCCTGGTAGCGGGTTTTTTCTCAAGCAGGTTCACAAGGAGGGTTTCCGCCTCTTCGAGATACCTTTCCCTGGTAAGATCCCCGGCAAGACTGATTATCTCGGTTACCTTGAGAGGTATTTCAGGAAGGTGCTGTCTGAGCAGAAAATAGTACCTGTCACCACTCAGCAGTAGCCTCCTGTATA
>CAZITN010000084.1:0-10439 GCA_964542175.1 uncultured Thermodesulfovibrio sp.
ATAAAATACATTTTCCTTATCCGGAACGGACTCGTATCGAGCACATCGAAGATACCCTGCGGTCTTGCTTGCCCGTATCGTGGCCGCAGGGGTCTTCAATCTTTTTCATTACGGGGTCCATATGACTGACAGATTTTGTGGTATTAAAAGACTGTCCCTGTATCTGTCATACTCAGTATTCATTACAATACTGCTGACAGCGGGATGTGCCGGGACCAGAGAAACCCCTCCCGCTGTATATTTACAGCAGAGTCAGCAGTTGAGCAAAGCCGAAGCGTTAAATGAACAGCTTTTCAGGCAGGCCCTGAAACCCTTCTCCATGGCAGACTATAAGATCGGCCCTGAAGACCTCCTTGAGATAGAGGTCTTCCAGGTCGAGGAGTTAAAGACCTCCGTAAGGGTAACGGCAAGGGGGTTTATTAAACTCCCCCTGGTCGGAAAGGTGAAGGCTGGCGGACTCTCTGTATCAGAACTTGAGGATATGCTCTCCAGAAAGCTTGAGAGGTTTCTGGAGGACCCTGTGGTAAGCGTATTTGTCAGGGAATACAGGAGCCAGCAGATCACTGTACTGGGTGCTGTAAAAAACCCCCAGCAATATTCAGTCTCAGGACAAAAGTATCTCCTGGAAATTCTCTCAATCGCAGGAGGCCTGACTGAAGAAGCAGGGGACCTCTGCTACATCCAGAAGGTTTCCAGTGAGAGCAACCCTCCCAGATACATCGGTACGATAGTTATCGATCTTAATGAACTCCTGATGGAGGGCAAGGGTGAGCTCAATATACCCCTCTCCTCAGGCGATGTGGTCCATATCCCGAAAAGGGGGGTCTTCTTTGTTGATGGTGCTGTAAACGATCCAGGGGCATTTCAGATAAAGGGGAGGACCACAATAATACAGGCGCTCAGCATGGCAAAGGGCTTGAAGTACGAAGCGGACAGTTCCGGGCTGAGAATATACAGAGACAACGGCAAGCCCGAGCGGGAGATAATCCCCGTTGACTATGATGCCATTATCAATGGCGAGAGCCCGGATATCCCTGTAAAGGACAAGGATATAATTATTGTTCCCAAAAGTGGCGTCAAGGACTTCTTCAGTAAATTTGTAAGTACCATCAGAGGGTTTATTTCTTTCGGAAAAGCTTTGTAGAGAGGGGATAAGTTATGGATAACCTTGAGAGTCATGAGCAAGACAACCAGCAATTCGGGATCAAGCCCTACGAACCCCGGGACCATGCCCTTTCAACACAGATAAGACACCTTGAACAGGAGTTTGAAGAAGAGATCCATCTGAGAGACTATATTAATGTAGTCTTGAGGAGAAAGTGGATAGTCCTCCTCTTTTTTGTCTCCGTTGTCGTTACAGTATCCCTTGCCACATTCATGATGAAGCCTCTCTATAAGTCAACGGTGACAATCAGGATCGACAAAGAGGACCCGACTGTGCTCGCCTTTGAAGATGTTTATCGTGTTGAAAAGATAGAAGCCGACTACTATCAGACCCAGTACAAGATACTGAAGAGCCGGAATATCGCCAAGAGGGTCATAAAGAAACTCGACCTTGACGGAAACAGGGAGTTTGTTGGAGGCGAACAGGGGGTTCTGGGCAGTGTCTTCTCCGGTCTGCCGCGATTGGCTGGAAAAGACAGTTCTAAAGAAGAGCCTCCTGTTGTGGAGGATGGAGTGGATACAAGCATCATTGACGCCTTTCTTGGAAGGCTCGAGGTAAGGCCTTTGATGAAGTCCCAGCTTGTCGAGGTGAGCTTTGAATCCCATGACCCCCAGTTGGCCAGGGATGTGGCCAACGCAGTTGCCGAGACCTATATAGATTTCAACCTCTCCAGCAAGATCGAGGCAAGCCAGCAGGCAAGGAAATGGCTTGAGAAGCAGATAGAGGTAATGAAGGCCAGGGTGGAAGAGTCTGAAGAGGAGCTTAACAGGTATGCCTCAGAGAACAAGATGATATTTCTTGATGAAAACCAGGACAGACAGAGTATCCTCAAGCAGAAACTGGCTGAACTTTCCTCAGCCCTCAGTGAGGCAACGGCAACAAGGATTCAGAAAGAGGCTCTATACAGGGAGATAAAGGAGGCAGGCGACAAGAATCCCGTTGTCATGAACAATCCGCTGATACAGGAACTGAAGAAACAGTTCATATCACTGGAATCCGAGTACTTCAACCTGCTGAAGATATATAAACCTGAGTATCCAAAGATGAAGCAGCTGAAGAGCCAGATGGACTCATTACAGAAGAGGATAAAGGCAGAAACTGCCAATATCATGAAATCCATAAGGTCTGATTATATGGCAGCAGTAAAAAGGGAGAAGTACCTGAAAGACCTCTTCAATGTCCAGAAAAGAAAGGCCCTGGAATTCCAGAACAGGATGGTCCAGTACCAGATCCTGAAGAGAGAGGTTGACACCAACAAGGAACTCTACAACAACATGCTTCAGAGGCTCAAGGAAATCGGCGTTTCTGCAACCATGAAGGCCACAAACATCCAGATACTTGACAGGGCGGAGTATCCCAAGGCTCCCTACAAACCGAAGAAGGGACTGAATATTATACTCTCCATACTCGTCGGGTTGATGGGAGGTGTGGGGCTTGCCTTCTTTGTAGAATACTTTGACAACACTGTCAAGGACTCACAGGACATTGAGAGGAGGCTCAACCTCCCCTCCCTTGGTGTGATCCCTCTTTACACCCAGACAGACCCTTCGGCAAGGGAGCTGATCACACACTCGGATAATGTAGGTCCTGTTGCAGAGGCCTTTCGTTCCATCGGGACCTTCATCTCCCTCTCCTCTGCTTCAAGGCCCCCCAGGACCATACTTATAACAAGCCCCAGGGAGAAGGAGGGAAAAACCACAGTCTCGATTAATACAGCCATGGCTCTGACCAGCACCTTCAAAAGGGGGATCATTGTAGATGCCGACTTGAGGAAGCCAAAAATCCATGATGGCTTCAGTCTCGAGAATATCAGCGGGCTTTCAACCTTTCTGACAGGCAATATGGAGTTTGATGACGATCTTATAAGAAGAACATCCATTGAGGGGCTTGATATAATCACCTCCGGTCCCATCCCCCCCAACCCCTCTGAACTGCTGGGTTCTGCAAGGATGAAGGACTTGCTTGATGCCCTCTATTCCATTTATGACTTCGTTGTCATCGACTCGGCCCCGCTCCTCGGGATGACCGACAGCCTCTATCTGAGCAGTTTTGTTGATGGTGTTGTCCTCGTGATCAGGGCAGGAAAAACCCCGCAGGATGCCTTGATGGAAACAAAGAGGATGCTCGGAAAGATAGATGCAAAGATCCTTGGTGTTGTAATAAATGCGGTCAAGGAGAAGGACCTGAGGTACGGTTATTATTCCTACTACTATTCCTCATACTACAGGGACCGGAAATAAACACTGAGTTCAGAGAACACCGGGGTATAAATATGACCTGTGGAAATGCCTCCAATATCTAAGAAGAAGTCCCTTCTTGTCTTCCTGCATATCATATCTCTTCTTGTCCTCGCCAGGTTGGCAGCTCTGGCATTCAATGAGATAGTCCCTGATAAGAACAGCCTGGACGGTCTGGAGCTTGCCGCAAAGGTGGTTCCTGACGATGCCCTTGAGTATTACAGGATCGGACTGATCTGGCATTACGATCTCATCAACAGTGATGTAAACAGGGCTGTTGAGTTCTACAGCACCGCCCTCAGGAAGAACCCCCTCCTTTCAAAGGCCCTCCTGATGATGGCCCACGCCTATCAGGCTGCCAACAGAAAGAAGGAAGCCTTCCATGCCATAGATAATTATTACAGACTGAGACCCAACAATCCTGACAGCCTCTGGGAGGTTGCGGTTTTTTATCTTGTCTACAGTAACAGGACCGGGAAGGCAATGGAGTATTTCAGAAGATTGATTGAGATGAAGCCCGGCCTTCAGAGGAAGATATATGACATCTGTTACCAGATGAACCTTTCCAACGCCTATATCATGAATCACCTTTTAAAAGACAGTGCCTCTCTGTATCCTTCCTATCTGAGGTATCTCATCAGCAACAACAAGCTGGACAAGGCCCTGGAATTCTACAACAAGGCAGCCCGCCGGTCCATTGACGAAAAGCTGAAGATAACCCTCTGTGATTCCCTTATCAGGAAGGGGAGATATCATGATGCCTTCCTCCTCTGGAGGGAGATGAGGGGAACGATGGAGGAAGGAAATTACCCTGAGGGGTCCTTGCTCTCAAATGGCGGTTTTGAAGGTGAGATGAAGAACGGCTGTTTTGACTGGGTCGTGGGCAGAGCAGACGGTGTCAGGATATACACAGACGGGAGCGTCCGTCTCGAAGGCAGGCAGTCCCTTGGAATATCCTTCAGCGGCAAGTACAATGTTGGTCTTGAAGCGATCAGACAGCTGGTCCTCCTTGCTCCCGGCAACTCCTACATTCTGAAGGGCCATATAAAGACAGAGGGGCTGACCACCACAAACGGCCTCTTTTTCGAGGCAAGAGGATACGACTGCAGGAACATATATGCCAGGTCAGACGTTATCACCGGAACCAATACATGGAGCCCCCTCAGCCTGGGGTTTTCCCTGCCCCATGGCTGCGAGGTGGTAAAAATCTCCTTAAGGAGGCAGAAATCCAGGAAGTTCAACAACAAGATAAAGGGTAATGCATGGGTAGATGGAGTGGAACTCATAAGGGTAAAGACCGGAAATTAAGGATACTCGCAACGGCGAGGCTCATAAAATCCGGTCAGGAGGGCTCATCTCTGGATTATGAACGTGCCCTGAGATGCTACGATATCCTGATTGAAGCACTTGAAGACCCTGAAACTTCAAAAGAGCTGTCAGATATCACCGGTGCCACTGTTGAGCAGGTGAGGGAGATATCTGAAACCATAATTGACAGCCTCCTTTTCAACAGGGAGAGAGACCCCTTCAGATCCCTCGGGCTGCCAGGGAATACAGACAGGGAGGCGTTGAACAAACGATGGAAAAGGCTGCTCAGGCTCTATCACCCCGACCGGTTTTTCAACCAGAAAGAATATGAGGAAAAGGCAAAGAAGATCAACGAGGCCTTTAATGAAGCAACTGCCCGGCTCTCACAAAAGGCACCTCAGGAGACCGGGAAGGTATCTGCATCCAGGGGCCATCCCTTTTCAGAAAGGGCAGGTGGAGCCGTAAGGGCAGAAGGTGACCTCAGGGATATATTCAGGTACTCAAGATACATACCCGCCTTTATTTCGATCCTGACTTTTACTGTTGCAGTCCTTGTTACAATCATCTTTTTCATAAACAATTTCGGCACAAGAGGTCCGGCCAACAAGGAGAGGCAGGGCATGGTCAGGGGAGGCGGAGAGGGCCTGCCCGGCGGGGAGGAAGGTCTGAAGCCCCCTGCACCCGGGGTGCCTTCCTCCCCGGCGGATGAACTGCTGGCCAGCTTAAGTAATAAATCCCCCAGCCGGTCAGATAGAGAAGAACGCAATGTAGAAAAAAGAAAAAATGTGCAGTCTTCTTCTTCTTCTCCTCTTCCTGAAACCCCTGCCCCTTTGCCGGAGGCAGATCATCCGGCCGCAGTTGATAAGCCTGCCCCAGTTGAAGAAAGCCGTGAGACAACGCCCCCTGAACAGGAGATTACTCTCACCGCTGCCCCTCCTCATCCGGCTCAGGATGCTCTTCCTCCTGCCACGACTGAGCCGGAAGCTGAAAGAGGGGAGCCTTCCATGGAGCCCTCAGAGACAGACCCCCCTGCAGGCGCAGTTCATGATGAGTCCCCCGGGGAGGACCAGCCCCCGGTAACCACCGGGGAAAGTGACGCTCCGGCAGAGCAGGCATCAGAGGAGAAGACTGAACCGCTCAACCAACCCCTGGATAATGAGAGCCCCCCCCTGAACCCGGCAGCCACAGGAGGGCCGGAGCCTTCCCCGGCTGTGGAGACGGAGAGGCCGGAGGCCCTCAGGCAGGAGGATGTAAACGATTTTCTGAAGAGATACGTCTCCCTCTATGAAAAGGGGGACATAGACGCCTTTATGGGACTTTTTGACAGAGACGCAAAGGAGAATGGCCAGCCCATATCCCTCATGACAGGGAGATACCGGGACATATTCAGGAAGTCTAAAAACAGATACCAGTTGAAAAACATATCCATAAACCTAAAAGGCCCCGATACTGCCGATGTCAAGGCAGTCTTCCATATCAGCAGGACCAATCTGGAAGACGGCAGGAATCTTCAGTTCCGGGGAAGAATAAAATGGACCATAAAAAGGATCTCCGATTCTCTGAAGATAGTGAGCCTTCAATATGATTAGTATCTTCCTGGTCTCTGTTGCCGCCCTCTCGGTCCTGCTCTTCGGGTCTGTGGAGGCATGGGCCTTTGCCATAGTCGGTGCCTGTACCCTTACGGCCTTCAACCTCTGGGTTTACAGGAAGGACAGAATCCCCGTCAGGCCTGTATCGAGGTGGCAGAAGGCCCTCTGTTTTTCAGTGGCCGGCCTGATATCCCTTTTCATCTTCCAGATCCTGCCCCTCCCTGCCTCCCTGCTGAAACTCCTGTCCTTCAGGTCCTATGAGCTTATGAAAGAGATCCATGCAGAGCCTTTCAGTATTGGCAGCATAAGTTTTTACAGGTATTCCACCCTGAACGGCGTTATCAGGCTGGTCATATATCTGATGCTTTTTCTCATGGCAGTCTCCCTGACCGGGAAAGGGGAGTTAATGAAGAGAACTCTTGCCTCTTTTGTCATATTCGGTTTCCTCCTTTCCTTCTTTGCAATCATTCAGAAGGCTACCTGGAATGGAAAGATCTACTGGTTCAGGGAACTGACACAGGGTGGCTCTCCCTTCGGCCCCTTTGTCAACAGGAATCATTTCGCCGGCCTGATCGGCATGATTATCCCCCTCGGGCTGGGCCTCTCCCTTGAAGAGAAGAAGATGGAAAAGAAGCTGATCCTGATATTCCTGTCGTTGATCATGGCCCTGGGAATATTCTACTCCCTTTCACGGGGAGGGATAATAAGCTTTCTTTTCTCAATGGTCTTTTTCATCGCCCTTGTCATAACAAGAAGGCATTACAGGAGGTACATCCATTATCTGATTATCTTTCTGTCAGGAGTGATCTGCTATCTTCTGTACCTCGGGATATCACCGATAGTGGAAAGGTTTGCACAGAGTGGTCTCAGTTCAGAAGGAAGGATGCTGGTCTGGAAGGCCACATTAAAGGCCTTTGCGGATTTTGCCTGGTTCGGGACAGGGCTTGGAACATTCAGATATGTCTTTCCGCTCTACTATCCCGAGGGACTGCAGAGCAACTTCCTCTATGCCCATAATGATTATCTCCAGTTCCTCCTTGAGACAGGGGTTGTCGGCGCATCACTTCTGGCCCTGGCATCTCTATCCCTGGCCGGAATTGCCTTCAAGGCCTGCTCGAAAGAGAGCCCGTCATTCATCATGGCCGGTCTGGCCACTTCCATGATTTACATGCTTGTTCACAGCTTCTTTGACTTCAACCTGCATATACCATCCAATGCAATAATGTTTTCCATCATCCTCGGGCTTCTTTATGGACTGGGGCTCAAGAGTCCTGTCTCTTTTGCCGGCATTGATAAAAGGCCGGACCGGCCGGAGCGTGAGAAAAGATGAACAGGGGAAGGCTGATACTGGTCCTTGCCGCTCTTGTCATACTGGCATATTCCCCTGCTGAGGCGGGCAGAAACCTGATACCCAATCCCGGGTTCCTTTCCCCCGACGGGAAAAACCCCTTTTTCTGGCACCACGGTGTATCAGATATCGGGAGAGTAAGTAAAAGCAGGTTTTCTCTTGGAGTTACAGGCAATCCGCCTTTGCCTGCCATCTCCATTACAGGGGGGACAGACCGTGAGGGTTACTGGTACTGTTTGATAGACGGAATAGAGCCAGGGAAGGACTATCTCCTCTCATTCAGGGTCTTCAGGGATTCCTTTGTTAATGGTTATTATCCCTCTTTTGAGATATTCGGTATCAGGACAAGGCTGAACAACCATGTAAAGTACGGTGCCTGGCAGGATTTTGCCTTCCTCTTTAATTCCGGAAAGAACACTTCAACGGTGCTGAGTTTTCATAACGATTATCCGGTAATGTTCAGTTTCTCATCGCCTGTATTAAGAGAAATTGCTGAAGAAGAGGTCTCCGTGAGGGCGGTGAGAAAACCCCGGGAAGGTACGGCTGACAGGGAAAGGCTGTATAAAGCCTTTCCCCTGGGGGTCTATGGAGCAGATACAGGCGAGTTTGAGGATGTCAGGAAGATGGGATTTAATACCGTTGTCACAGGCATCAGGGGGAAATCCACTGATGAACTCTTCAGTGCACTCCTGAGAAATGACCTGAACGCGATACTGGTGCCACCGGACAGCAGAGAGGCCCTTGCCACGGCCCTCGAAGAGATAAGATCTTCTGATGAGCTAAGGGATCATATCCTCGGCTTCTATATAGCCGATGAACCTGAGATCCGCTCACTCCCCCTAAAGGCTCTCAGGAAAAAGATCGAGAGGATTGAATCACATCTCCCGGGGCTCCCCTCTTTCATGGCTATTGTGAGGCCCCGGTATGTCAGGGCGTACTCGGATGCTGCAGATATAATCCTGATGGATCAGTATCCAATACCGGCGGAGCCTCTGACATGGCTGAGTGAGAGCATTGATACAGCCCGGAATCTTGCCCCCCCGGACAGGGATATATGGGCTGTCATACAGGCCTTCGGGGGCGGGAAATGGAAGGGTTCAGGCTGGGGGAGACTGCCCCGGTACAGGGAAATGAGGGTGCTGTCCTATCTTGCTGTCGTTCATGGTGCCAGGGGGCTCCTGTACTATACATACAGGAGCATGAGGGACAACGAGGCTCACCGGGAGAGTATCAGACGTTTGATCGGGGAGCTGAAGGTCTTTGGTGAAGCCTTTCTCTCTGATTTTTCAACAAGGCTGCATTATAAACCGGCAGATTTATATAAGACAGGGTTCGACGGTGAACCCCCTGTTCATGCAAGAATCTTCAGAAGCAGGGGAAGGCAATATTACCTGATAGCAGTAAACACACTAAACAAAACAGTCAGAGGTGAAATTACAGGCATTCCCGGGGGAATAAGATATTTTGACGAGTTTTTTTACGACCGGCGATACGTGGTAAAGGAAGGAGCCATCAGGGATGTCTTCAACCCCTATGAGGTGAAGATATATGTTTCAGGCAGGAAGTTCCCGAAGGTCACCATAAAGAGGGGCAGTGAAAAAATAGCGGTATTCCACCCGGAGAAGGCATCAGACAACAGGACGGGACTCATGTTCAGAAAGTCCCTGAACAGGGACGGGGGCATGATTTTTGAGTTCCCCTCGCCTGTAAAACAGCCGTTCTGGATGCTGAACATGGGATTCCCTGTAGACCTGCTCTTTTTTGACAGCCGGAACAGACTGACGGATTTCTATCAGAACGTCATGCCCTGCACGGAGGCTGATTCCTGTCCCGAATACTACCCTTCAACAGCTTCCCGGTATGTCCTTGAATTGAGGGCCGGCACAATAGAGGCCCATGGCATGAGAAAGGGGGACCGTCTTTACATTGAACAGGGGATTTATTGATATCCACTGTCATATCCTTCCGGGGATGGACGATGGAGCCGGCGACATGGAAGAATCACTGCAGATGCTCCGTATCGCAAGGGATGACGGGATAGCAGGGATAGTGGCAACTCCCCATATAATGCAGGGGGTCTACGACAATACAAGGGAAACCATAGCTAATGCAATATCAAGGCTTACCGATGAAACAGACCTTCTCCCTCTTTATATAGGTGCAGACATCCGGCTGAACAGGGAAACAGTGCAGAGGATCATAAACAGGGACTATCCTGCGATTAATGACAAAAAATACGTATTGCTGGAACTGCCGGCCTATATGTTGCCGCCAGTCAGCGAACTGGGGAACATCATATATTCCCTCAAGGTGCGGGGAATAGTGCCGGTCATCACACATCCTGAAAGAAACCTGCCCATACTGGAGGACCTGACAATACTGGAAAGACTTGTAGGGTATGGAGCGATTTCACAGGTTACTGCAATGAGTCTGACCGGGAAGTTGGGAAGAAAGATCCAGAAGGCGGCATTCAGGATGATCAGGGAGGGCTATGCCCATGTAGTAGCTTCAGATGCCCATGATACAGGACAGAGACCCCCTCTTCTCTCCGGAGCCTACAGGAAGATTCATAAAAAGTTTGGTGAACAGGTGGCATACAGGCTGTTTGTGGAAAACCCTCTCAATATAATCAAAGGCAGTGATGTTGTTCAGGTATGACTATTCCTTTCTCGCCTTTCTCGCGTTCCACCTTTCTCGCTCATATCTTTTCTCGCTGCTTATCAACCCGATCAACGTCGAACTTAGAACGTAGAACGTGGAACTCCGAACGTAGAACGTATCAACGCAGAACG
>CAZITN010000085.1:0-10187 GCA_964542175.1 uncultured Thermodesulfovibrio sp.
TACGAAAAAAGGGAGATATTCAAGGTGAACAGCACCTCTGTTGCCAGGGTGGAGGATGCTGTGGCTTCGGAGAAGAGACTCAGGATCCTGATAAATGGTCATGAGGCACTGAAACTGTACTGTAGCCCTGTAATGATAAGGGAACTTGTGGTAGGATTCCTGATGACAGAGGGTATCATTGAGGGGAACTGGTGTGCCGAGAGGATGAGTATTGAGTATGGTGATGAGATAGTAGTTGACATCCCGGCGGAAGGGAAAGTGAGTCTTGAGGGGGGAACCATAACTTCCGGTTGTACTGGAGGGGTCACTTATGAGAGAGAGAGAGCTGATGTCAGGATCACCAGAGAAATTTCCATAGAAGGGGAGATGCTAAAGAAGGTTTTCAGGGAGTTTCAGAAGGCTTCGGTGCTATACAATGAGACAGGCTGCATCCATAGTGCGGCGATATCCGACGGGTACAGAATTTTAGTGCTTGCAGAGGATATCGGAAGACATAATGCTGTTGACAAGGCTATAGGATACTGTATCCTTGAGGATATCCCTCTGAACGACAAGATCATCCTTGTCAGCGGAAGACTTTCATCGGAGATGGCGCAGAAGTGCTCCCGGTGGGGTATCCCGATCGTGACAAGCAGAACCGCACCTACCACACGGGCGATAGAGATTGCGGAAAGGAGAGGGATTACCATGATAGGCTTTATGAGGGGGGAGAGGTTTAATATCTATACTGCGCCTGAAAGAGTGAAGACCTGAGGTCCTTTTCAGGTCTCTCCGTTATTGTCCCTCCCAATCCCGTATTTCTGAAGCCGATGCCTGAAAGACCGGAAGGTGAGTCCTAAGAGTCTGGCAGCCTCTGTCTTATTACCGCCGGATAGCTCAAGGGCCTTTATAAGGTAATTCTTCTCAATTCCCTCAAGTATCTCATCAAGGGAGAAGTCATCAACGCCTAATGATGGGAGGGTTTCTTCAGCCCGCCCTGACCTCATGATTTCAGGTGGGATATCCTCCGGGAGGATAATTTCCCTTTCCGAGAGCAGGACGATTCTCTCGATGATGTTCTCGAGTTCCCTCACATTTCCCTTCCAGTCATATCCCATGAAAATCTTCATAGCCTCAGGCGAGATCTGTTTCCTTTCGGCACCGAATTTTTTAAGAAAATGCTCTACAAGGAGGGGGATGTCCTCAATCCTCTCCCTCAGTGGAGGTATATGGACGGGGATGACATTCAGCCTGTAAAACAGATCTTCCCTGAATCCACCTTCCTTTATTGAGGATTCAAGATTCTTGTTTGTGGCGGCGATGATCCTTACATCCACAGTGATATCACCTGTGCCGCCCAGCCTCCGGAATGAACCGGTCTCGAGCACCCGGAGGAGCTTTGCCTGAAGGCTGAAAGGCATTTCACCGATTTCATCCAGGAATATGCTTCCTTCATGGGCCACTTCGAAAAGCCCCTCCTTG
Source organism: uncultured Thermodesulfovibrio sp. (assembly GCA_964542175.1). Classification (GTDB taxonomy): domain Bacteria; phylum Nitrospirota; class Thermodesulfovibrionia; order Thermodesulfovibrionales; family JdFR-85; genus WFTX01. Next base: position 1,462 of record CAZITN010000085.1, read on the forward strand.
TTCTGTGATGCCCCTGTAAAGGCTCCCTTCATGTAGCCGAAGAGTTCACTCTCGAGTAATCCTTCCGGGAAAGTGGCGCAGTTGATGGCGACAAACTTCTTGTCAGCACGGGTGCTCAGATTGTGAATTGCCCGGGCAAAGAGTTCTTTTCCCGAGCCGCTCTCGCCGGTTATCAGAACATTGGAACTGCTCTGGGCTATCTTGGGGATGGTGTGAAGGATCTTCTGCATTGCGGGGGATTTGCCAATTATGTTTTCAAGACGGTAGGTTGTCTTGATCTCTTCCTTCAATAAATCCAGTTCCTGTCTCAGTCTTCTTTTCTCAAGGGCCTTGTTTATTACGATACGGATCTCATCTATCTTGAAGGGTTTATGTATGTAATCATAAGCACCCAGCTTCATCGCCTCTATGGCATCCTCTGTTGTTCCAAAGGCGGTGATCATTATCACAAGTGTTTCGGGAGAGAGTTCCTTGCAGGTCTTGAGTACTGTGAATCCATCTGTCCCGGGCATCTTTATATCGGTGATCACGAGATCGAATATATCGTTTTTAATATGCTCAATCCCCTCGTTACCGTCAAGGGCCGATGTTGTTTCATATCCCTCAGAATCAAGAAGTATCCTGAGGATTTCGTTCATGCTCTTTTCATCCTCAACAATGAGAATCTTCTCTCTCTTCCTTTTTGTCATTTCTGCTCCGTAATGTTCCTTGTTGGAAAGATGATTCTGAACTCCGTTCCCTTCCCGATCTCAGATTCGACTTTTATATTACCATTATGCTCCTCAACTATTCTATAAGCGATTGCAAGGCCCAGCCCTGTCCCCCCTTTCCTTGTGCTGAAAAAGGGATAGAAGATCTTTGGCCTGATCTCCTCGGGTATTCCCCTCCCGGTATCTCTTATACTGATTATGATCCCTTCAGTGGTTTTTTCCACCCCTATTAAGACTTTTCCCTCTCCATTAATGGCTTCAATGGCGTTTACAGTGAGGTTCCAGAGTAGCTGTCTTATCCTCTGTTCATCTCCCGTCATCATGATTTTTTCAGGAGACTGCATCATGACTTCCACACCGTCCTTCAGGTTTTCCGCCATGGCGATTACCTCATCAATTATCCGGGATAAATCGAACTCTGTAAATACGGGCGGTCGGGGGTTGCTGTAGAGGAGAAAATCGGTGACAATTGCGTTAAGCCTGTCCATCTCTGTAAGGGCTATCTCCATCAGCCTGATTTTTGACTCATTGTCAAGCCTTCCTTCCTTCAGCATCTCAAAGGAACTCTTTATTGAGGCCAGTGGATTTCTGAGTTCATGGGCGATGCTTGCCGAGAGTTCCCCGATGGCTGCCAGCTTCTCTTTTCTCTTGATCTCCTCTTCCATCTTTACTATGTCTGTCAGGTCCTGAAAGGTCCCTATAAAGCCTACTGTTTCTCCAAGGGTGTCCCTGTTTATGGATATATTCATCCCGATAAATCTCTCCTCACCGTCAGCCCGTATCCGGCCTTCAGTCCTGCCCATCCTGGGTGGCATGTTCAGGAAGGGGAATATATCGGTTATTTTTCTTGAAAGGACGGCCTCCCTCTTGAGTCCCGTTATCCGCTCGGCTGCTGGGTTGAAGAGTGTGATGTAACCTTCAGAGTCTGTTGTGAAGAGTCCGCTGGGGATGTTTTCTATAACCTCGGAATGGAATCTTGAGAGCTCCCGGAGATCGGTATCCCGTTTTTCCAGCGTGGCCGACGTCTTTTCCAGCCTCGTTACAAGGTAGGACATCAGATATGCAGTCAGGTAGAGACCGAATATGTTTATGAAGATATTGTAGAAAAATGCCCTCTCGTTGAATTCCGGATTGTAGCCGATCGGGATTATTCCGTAGTACTGAAGATCAAGGATCGTCCCATAGAGGATACCGTTGAGTGTGGCGAATATGTATCCTGCCCTCTTTCCAAGAACTACAGATGCCGACATGGTTATGAGGATCAACAGAAAGGAGAACCAGCTCTCAATCCCACCTGTTATCAGAATAAGGCCTATTACGAGTACAGAGTCAAGAAGGAACTGAAGGTATGAGAGTCTTTTAAGATTCCGGGGGCTGATCTTCCACCTTCCGTAGAAGACTGAAAAGCCCAGTGGGATAAGATAAAGGACAAGTATGCCGGCTATGAGGGGACTTCCGGTATGAAACTGTTTGATATGGAGTCTGAAATACAGGATGCTTCCGAGGAGAATAGTTGTGAATACAAGCCTGACAACAAGGAATGAACGGACCCTTTTTTTGAACTCTTCTGTATTCATTTATCAGTCAGAGACCAAGGATACATGGACAGAGGTCTGGGCTTGTTTATACTGCAGACCCTTTGTCCGATCACCCTTTTTCTCTGGGATTATTTAATAAGAGTTATCAGTTTGAAGATAGGCAGATACATTGAGACAACGATAAATCCGACCGATCCTCCAAGAAAAACCATAAGGAGTGGTTCAATCATGGATGTGAGGTTCGAGACCGCAGCATCCACCTCATCGTCGTAAAAGTCGGCTATCTTTGAAAGCATCGCATCCAGAGCACCCGTTGACTCACCAACAGCTATCATATGGTTCACCATGGGAGGGAAGACTTTTGCCTTCATGAGCGGTTCCGAAATCGTCTTGCCTTCTGAAACGCCTGTCCTGACATCATAGATGGCCCTTTCTATCACCTTGTTTCCCGAGGTCTTTGCTGTTATCTCCAGGCCGTCAAGGATGGGCACACCACTGCTTACAAGAGTTCCCAGAGTCCTGGTGAACTTGGCGATGGCGGCCTTCCGGAGAAGTATGCCGAATATGGGCAGTCTGAGCAGTATCTTGTCTAAGGCATATTTGCCCTTGTTCGTTCTTCTTATCTGAACAATTGCTACGGCAAAAAATACAATGGCGCCAAGCACAATCAGTCCACCTGTTCCTGCCAGGAAGTTGCTCATGGCCATTACTATCCTCGTAGGTAAGGGTAGTACTCCGCCTAACTGTGCAAACATTTTTGCAAAGGTGGGAACCACGAAGATCATGATAACTGCGATGACTCCAACGGCTATTGTTGTAACAACGGCAGGGTAAATCATCGCTCCCTTTATCTTTTTCTTGAGCTTCATCGCCTTCTCAATGTAAGTGGCGAGCCTGTTGAGGATGGTGTCAAGGATACCTCCGGACTCACCTGCAGCTACCATGTTTACATACAGTTCACTGAAGACCTTCGGGTGTTTCCTGAGGGCGTCGGCATAGGTGGAGCCTGCCTCAACATCCAGCTTGACCTGCTCTATAGTCTTGGCAAGGGCCTTGTTTTCAACCTGGGTGGCAAGGATATCAAGGGCCTGAACAAGAGGGAGCCCGGCATCTATCATGGTGGCAAACTGACGGGTGAAGACAACGAGGTCCTTGTCCGAGATCCTTCCCATAGAGAGCGAAAATCCCTTTGATTTCTTTTCAGTGACCGAGGTGGGAACGATGTTTCTGCTTCTGAGCTGGGAGATCACTTCGTCACGGGACTCGGCGGTGATCTCTCCAGATTCGATTAGTCCCTTGGCGTTTTTCCCGGACCATTGGAATACTGTAGCCATTACACCCTCCTTTTCAGTCGGCTCGAGATCCGACGGGGGTCAGTGCTAACTGTGGTATCCTCTATTATTAACAGACCCGGGGTCACCTCATCCCCTTCTTAGTGAAAGTTCGGGACTGCTGCTGAGCAGAGGCATGCTTGCCTAACTGTCCCCCCTTCTGGAACATGTTTATCAGTTCTTCGGGGATAGGAGACCTCCCCAGGGCATCCTCATAGGAGATGAGCCCCTTTGAATAAAGCTCATACAGGCACTGGTTCATTGTCTGCATCCCGAACTGGGCCTGGCCTGTCTGCATCATCGAGTAAATCTGGTGGACCTTGTCCTCCCTGATCAGGTTCCTGATGGCAGGGGTGGGGACGAGGATCTCCACAGCCAGGACACGGCCGTTTCCGTCCTTCCTCTGAATTAACTGCTGGGCTATGATGCCCTCCAGGACGAAAGATAGCTGTACCCTGACCTGGTCCTGCTGGTGCGGGGGGAAGACATCAATCACGCGGTTTATCGTCTGTACGGCGGAGTTGGTATGAAGGGTAGCAAGCGTGAGGTGTCCTGTCTCAGAGACCCGCAGTGCCGCTTCAATGGTTTCCAGGTCTCTCATCTCTCCGATAAGAACCACGTCTGGATCCTGTCTCAGAATGTATCTCAAGGCGGCATTGAAGGATGCGGTATCAGCCGTAACCTCCCGCTGGTTCACAAGGCACTTCTTGTGGGGGTGGAGGTATTCTATGGGATCTTCAATCGTGATTATATGTTCGTATCGCTCGGAATTTATCCTGTCGATCATGGCGGCAAGGGTAGTGGTCTTACCCGATCCCGTTGGTCCTGTTACTAATATGAGTCCTCTTGGTTTTTTTACCAGTTCATTTATTACCTCCGGCAGTCCCAGTTCCTGGAAAGTCCTGATGCTGAAGGGGATCGTCCTGAACGCTCCGGCCACAGCGCCGCGCTGCATGAATATATTGGCCCTGAACCTGCTCAACCCCTTCACACCGAAGGAGAGATCGAGTTCGTTATTTTCTTCAAACCGGTGCTTCTGGGCATCCGTCAGGATGCTGTAACAGAGGGTTTTTGTTTCGGGCGGGGTCAGTGGCGGATGGTCAATGGAGACGAGTTTGCCGTCGATCCTGAGCCTTGGAGGGCTGCCGGTCGTTATGTGTAGATCGGATGCGTTTTTTTCGATCATCATCTTCAGAAAATCATAAAGTGTGGCCATTAATCGTCCCCTTTTAAAGAGTTTCTTCCTTCTTCCTTTAGATCAGTCACCAAAGGTGACACGGAGTACTTCCTCAATGCTTGTTACCCCTTCCTTGGCCTTGTTCAGGCCACTCCGCCTCAGGGTCTTCATTCCCAGACGGATGGCGAGCCTCTTCAGTTCCTGGGCAGAGGCACCTTCCAGGATGAGTTCTTTTATCTCGTCCTTTACGGGCATGACCTCGTAGAGTGCCACCCGGCCCTTGTATCCGGAGTTGTTGCAGACAGGACAGCCCTTCCCCTTGAATATATGCATGTCCTTGACTTCATCCTCGGTATAGCCGAGCTTGAGGAGGGCCTGTTCATTCGGGGTGTCTTCCACCTTGCAGTGAGTGCAGATCTTTCTTGCAAGTCTCTGGGCAAGAATCATGACTACTGATGAGGAGACCAGGAAAGGTTCTATACCCATGTTAAGAAGCCTTGTGATCGTACCGGGGGCGTCATTGGTGTGGAGTGTGCTCAGTACGAGGTGGCCTGTAAGGGCAGCCTTGACCGCAATCTCTGCTGTTTCGAAGTCACGGATCTCACCGACCATGATTATGTCAGGGTCCTGCCTGAGAAAAGACCTCAGGGAAGAGGCGAAGGTCAGACCGATCTCTTCCTTAACCTGAACCTGGTTTATCCCGTGGAAATTGTACTCAACGGGGTCTTCGGCAGTCATTATGTTTATGCCGGGTTTGTTCAGGTGGTTCAGGGCTGAGTAGAGGGTAGTAGTCTTACCCGATCCGGTAGGGCCTGTTACCAGGACCATGCCGTAGGGTTTTTCTATCGCCTCCATGAAATCCTTCAGTTGATCTTCCTCAAAACCCAGTTTTGTCATGTCTATCTGGAGGTTCGACTTGTCCAGGATCCTGAGGACCGTCTTTTCACCAAAGAGGCAGGGCAGTGTGGAGACACGGAAGTCTATCTCTCTCTTCCTGCCGAACTTGAGCTTGATCCTGCCGTCCTGGGGAAGTCTTCTTTCGGCTATGTCCAGTTTGGACATTATCTTGATTCGTGAGGTGAGGGCGTTTTTTATCTTTACCGGCAGGTTCATGACATTGTAAAGGACTCCATCAATCCGGTAGCGGACCCTGAGGGCATTTTCATAGGGCTCTATGTGTATATCACTTGCGGACTGTTTGATTGCATTTATGAATATCCCGTTCACAAGTTTTACAATCGGGGCTTCAACTTCTCTTATTACCTCCTCATCCTCCTGTTCCTCTACAGCCTCAATGTTGTCTAAAGCGCTCCCCACTATCTGATCAAATTCATCTACATCAACTGTCGGAGTGTCATCACTTCCAAAGCCCTCTTCCTCTTCCTCCTCTTCCTCCGAAAAGGTGAAGTCCTTGGGCTGAAGGGTGGCCGTGGCTCCGGCAGCGGTTTTTTTACTGACAAGGTCTCCCTTGCCCGAGTAGTATTTCGAGATTGATTCAAGTATGGATGACTCGCTTGCAACAACGGCTTCCACGTTGTAACCGGTCATGAACTTTATGTCATCGATGGCAAAGATATTTGAGGGATCGGCCATTGCAACGGTAAGTGTTGCCCCGACCCTTGCTATGGGCAGTATGAGGTACTTTTTTGCCATCTCGGCAGGAATCAGCCGGAACACTGACTGGTCTATCTCGTAATTGGCGAGGTTAATGGAAGGAACGCCGTACTGCTTGCTCAGGAAGGAGACAAGGCGGTCCTCGGTTATGTAGCCAAGCTTGACCAGTTTTGAACCGAGCCTGCCCCCTTCTTTTCTCTGGAGACTGAGGGCCTCCTGCAACTGGGCCTCAGTAACCAGGTTGGCAGCAATAAGGATCTGTCCCAGTTTTGCCATTACAGGTTATAATTTAACATATTTTCCAATAAAATGGAAGGGGAGGGTGGTTTTTTATTAATAAGAATTAAGAGGATTGATGGAAAAAACTCTATTTTTGTTTAAAAATTTATGCAGGAGGAGGGGGAAGAAGGGGTTGATATTCATAAAAGTCTCTCTTTTGGTGTAAAATAACCATTCCAAAATCGGAAGGAGGTTAGATTATGGTAAGACCAGTTGAAGAGTGGGTTGAAGAACAGGCGAGGCTGATGAAACCTGACAGGATATACTGGGTGAAGGGTACCCGTGAGGAGATGGAAGAGCTCATAGAAGTTGGAATGACAGAAGAAAAGATAGCTGGGAATCCCACCTTCATCAGGCTCAACCATAATGAGTATCCGAACTCTTTTTATCACCGGAGCCATCCATCGGATGTTGCCCGTACAGAGCATCTTACCTATGTCTGCCTCCCAACAAAGGAAGAAGCAGGGCCGGTGAATAACTGGATGGATCCCGGGGAGGCCAAGGAGTTGATGATGGGCCTTTTCGAAGGATGCATGAAGGGCAGGACCATGTATGTCATTCCCTTTTCCATGGGCCATCCTGACTCACCCTATGCCAAACACTGTATCCAGGTTACTGACTCGGTATATGTGGTCGTCAATATGTGGATAATGGCCAGGGTAAGTGAAAAGACACTCCAGAAGATCGGGGATTCCGGGGAGTTTGTAAAGGGGATTCACTCCATTGGTGAGCTTGATCCGGAAAGAAGATACATAATGCACTTTCCCCAGGATGACCTCGTGATGAGTTACGGGTCAGGCTACGGCGGCAATGCCCTTCTCGGCAAGAAATGTATTGCCCTCAGGCTTGCCTCGTATCAGGGGTACAGACAGGGCTGGCTTGCTGAGCATATGATAGTTATGGGGGTGGAAGCCCCTGACGGGAAGGTTACCTATTTCCTTGGCGCCTTCCCCTCTGCCTGCGGGAAGACGAATCTGGCCATGCTTGATCCCGTACTCGAGGGCTATAAGGTATGGACCCTGGGAGATGATATCGCCTGGATAAACACAGGCCCTGACGGGAGGCTCTATGCGATCAACCCTGAGGCCGGGTTCTTTGGTGTGGCACCGGGAACCTCAGAGAAGACCAACCCCAATATGATAAAGACTCTAAGGAATGACCGGTTCTTCCCCACACTCTTCACAAACACTGCCATAGACTCGGGAGCCAACACACCCTGGTGGGAGGACCTCACCGATGAACCGCCGGCAAACCTCATAGACTGGCGGGGCAATCCCTACGATCCTTCTTCCGGACAGCCTGCTGCCCATCCAAATTCTAGGTTTACAGCCTCGATATACAACTGTCCAACCCTCTCCAGTGAGGTTGATAACCCCCAGGGGGTCCCCATATCGGGGATAATCTTCGGTGGAAGGAGATCAACCACACTTCCCCTTGTGGTTGAGAGCAGGGACTGGGAGCATGGTGTATTCATGGCATCAATGATGGGGTCTGAAACCACCACCGCAGCCACGGGCAAGGTCGGTGTGGTCAGGAGGGATCCAATGGCGATGCGTCCCTTCTGTGGTTATAACATGGGTGACTATTTCAGCCATTGGCTCGGAATGGGAGCCCGGGTGACCAACCCCCCGAAGATCTTCATGGTGAACTGGTTCAGAAAGGATGAAAAGGGACGGTTCATCTGGCCGGGGTTCAGGGAGAACTCGCGGGTGATAAAGTGGATGATTGACCGGATCGAGGGGAAATTCTCTGGCAGGGAGACTCCACTGGGGATCATCCCCGGGTATCAGGAGTTTGAACTTGACGGACTGGATTTTGACCGTGAAGGTTTTGAGAAACTTTTCTCCCTTGACCCTGAGGACTGGGAGAAAGAGGCTGAAGAGGTGGAGTCCTTCTATGAAGGCTTTGGCGAAAGACTGCCCGGGGCATTGAAGAAACAGCTTGAGATCCTTAAGAAGGGGTTCAGGGGATAAATAACAGGTGCAGGCTGAGGTCAAGGCTGAGGCCGTGCAGCTTAATAACTACCTAAATTGAGCGATTTTGCTCTATAGGCAGAGGGCCATGGGCCTTCACATCA
>CAZITN010000086.1:0-9891 GCA_964542175.1 uncultured Thermodesulfovibrio sp.
CCTTTTCCAGTTACCGGTATATTGCCTATAAGCTCTTATCTATATATAGCACGGAACAGAAGATCCGACTGAATCAGAAATCCTCCGTGTAGTTGGCCGTTCTTACGATATCCGAAAGTCTCAGGTATATTGTGTTTACCGTCTGAAACGGGAGATACCTGTCGCTGGCGTATATCTGGACCATTGTCGAACTGCCCTTCAGACCTGCATCCATTATGAAGCCTGGGCACCGGATTTCATCCAGTTTAAGTAACTTCCTGATCCCCGAATACCTCCCCTTATGAGCCTCGCATTCGTCGTCCCTGTAAGTCAGGCGGTAGAAGACATTGCCGAGTTTTCTGATATGTATAAAGTCCCGCCTCAATTTCATCTCCTGAAGAATGTTATATGTCCAGGAGATGACTTCGGCAGGCCGTGCATCTGCAGAGAAGGTTATCTCATAGACCAGCCTCTCCTTTTCTGACTGGCCTTCCAGGGAAAAGAGATTCGAAGTTCTGGTAAATTTCGAGAGCTCGTAATAGATCGTCCTCACAGTTTCCCTGTTCAGTTCACCATATAGGCCGGTTATAGAGACATTGCTCTGATTCAGTCGTTTCGACCCCGTTCCGTCCGGCTTGATCGTGACAGTGAATTCCTCGCAGTCAAGGGAAGTCCTGCACTCAATCGAACGGTAGTAGAACCTGTACCCGCCGTCATAGAGTTTGACATAACTTACTTTCTGTGCATGAAGGGATTCAAGGACTCCTTTCAGAATATCTGCCGTGCCTTTGGGAGTGTTATAAACCCTGAAAGACACATTGGAATACATGCCTGAGGCAGACTCCCTGACATGGGTGTGCAGGCCACCTCCGCAACCGCCTGTCAGGGTGAACAGAGCCAAAAGTATCCATGCCCTAACCATAGATGTCGTAGTTGTGTCCCGTGGTGTAACGGAGTCTCTGGAATATTTCATGGTTATCTCCGATCCTTCCGGATTGAAGGAGAAGGTCAAGGCTCTGCTCCATTGAAACCGCTCCGCTTCCGGCCCACCTGCCCTCTTCAAGACCTTTCTTCAGTTCCCCGAACTTCCGTTCTATAAGAAACTCCTTTACCGGCTTGATCCTGTTCACGGGCAACCACTCACAGAGGAGAAAGAACTCAGGCTTTCCCGATGGACTGTCCTTTTCGTCCAGAAACAGCAACTTCTGGTTGAGAACGCCTATCAGGGTCTCTGCAAGAACCCTTATTGCCACATCGTCGTTCAGTTCAGCCGAAATCCTCTCCAGGGCGGCTACCGCATTGGGAACATGAAAACTCGTGGTCGTGAGGCAGCCGTATTCAGAGGCATTGATCAGCATTCTCAGTTCTTTTGCGTTCCTGACCTCACCCAGGGAGATCACGGCACAGTTGCTTCGGAGGGCGTGGTAAAGGGCTTCCTCCTGTGTATCAACGTCGGAACCGACTTCCATCTGCTTGAATATTCCCCTTGAGTTGAAGTGAACATACTCAATCGGGTTCTCTATCGTCAGGATCACAACGGGGATGCTGTCGGCTATGAGTTTCAGCATCGAGTTTATCGTTGTGGTCTTGCCTGAACCCATAGTCCCGGTAACAAGGATAAGGCCGCCTCTCTGCCCGCCGCTTATGGTAGTGCCGGTACATTCATCCACTATGCCCGCGCCCTGGAGGAATGCCTCCTTCACATAATCAGGAATGCCTATCAGGTTCCAGTCAGGGATCACATAACTCAACCGTCTGATGGTGAGGATCAGGCCCAGTTTGATCTTGCTGAGGAGAACCCTGAAATGGCCAACCTCGTATATGGAGAAGGAAAATCCGACCGGAAAGTATGGAACGTTTGAGGCAAGGTTTTCCCTTATCTTCGGTGGTGCAAGCCTGATGGCTATGTTTATTATCTCCTCTTCGGTGAACTCAACTATCGGTTCAACTATCCGGAGGTTTTTCAGGATTCCGGCACGCACAGGCTCAAAGGACGGCACCTCATAATCCGTGTAGTGCGTCTTCTCCGCAAGGTTTCTCATCAGGCCGTAAAACTTCTCCAGTTCGGGTTTTGAGAAGTCTTCATCCGTCAGAATTCCCGAAAGTCTCCTGCCTTCTTCCTCAAGAATGCTGCTCATAACACCTCCCATGCCTGTATGCTGGTTGCATACGGCCAAAATTCTCTATGTAAATAGCACGGAACATGACCCTACCTGTCCAGAAGCAGTTCCTCAAGCTGCCCCGTTGTCATGAACCCGTTTATCACCCTGCCATCAGGAAGAATCATCACGGGAGTGCCTGTGGCCTTTGCCTTCTCCCGCATGAATTTCACATTCTCCTCTATCCCGGTCATGTCGCACTGGACCTCTTTCGGATATCTTGACTCCTTGCCCTGAAGGAGGTCGGCGAAAAAGACCTCAAGGATCACACGTTTTACATACGGATCTTTTCCTGAACAGTGAATGACCTTTGCCTTTTCTTCCGCATCTCCGTGTCCCGGCAGGGGATAGAGGTGAACAGCCACCTTCCAGTCATTGTGTTCTTCCAGAAAGAGGCCAAGTTCATAGTGAAGCCTTGCACAGAACGGGCAGACCGGATCATCAAAGACATGAATGGTCTTTTCCTGAGGCGCATCTACATTACCCATTACGAACTCCGCCGTGTCGGGAATTTCCTTCAGGGATACTGTCCTGGCGTGTTGCACAAGCAGGTATCTCGTAAACTCCCGATTCTTGTTGTAAAGGTTGCCTGACAAAACATACTCGTAATCCGGGGTGGTGTAGAAGACTTCCCTCTGGCCCGTCCCGTATTCAATGACGACTGCCCAGAGGTAACCAATCCGCTCAGCATAAACAATGGTGATACCACTTTCAGCAAGGGAAGCAGGGCCAATGGCCTCCATGAGCCTGTCGAATTTCGCCTTGTTGAAGGCCTTGAATGCCTCTTCCAGCGCTGCATCACTTTCATGTCTGATGTCTTCAGCCGTTCCTGCATGTGCAAATCCAATCGTCGTTAAAAACATAGCCATCCCTGCAAGAAATGAAACAAATTTACCCATGAAACACCTCCTTGCTTTTCTACAGAACAATGAACCTCTCTATCTCCTCAAGGGTAGTAACCCCGTCCTTGAGCAGCTTGACCGCACTGTCCCGAAACCTCAACCGGGTTCCCCTGAAGGCATCTTCTTCGGTGATTGCCCTGCCTTCGATCAGCCTTTCCTGCAACCCGCGTCCGAATTGCAGTATCTCCCAGACAACCGTTCTTCCTGCCCAGCCTTCAGAACATCTGGAACAGCCTTCTCCCCTGACATACAGGGTGGAAGGCAGGCCCTTCTCTGCGTATCTTTCGTGAAACCTTTTTGTGTACATTCCGAAATGCCTCTTCATGAGATCATTGTCACCCGTATCTATGGCAATCCTGCAATCCGGGCAGAGTTTCTTAACGAGCCTCTGTGCAATGATGAACTTCAGGGTAGAGGCAAGTATCTGCCTGTCCACTCCAAGATCAATCAGCCTCGGAATGACCGCAACCGATGTATTTGCATGAACGGTGGAATAAACCAGATGCCCCGTAAGGGATGCCCGGCAGGCTTCCTCCGCAGTCTCCCTGTCCCTTATCTCGCCCACGAGAATCACATCAGGATCACTTCTCAGAAACGACCGGACTGCCTGATGAAAGGAGATGTTGTTCTCTTCGTTCACCTCAATCTGGCTGATACCCGGGATAATGCTCTCAACAGGGTCCTCAACCGTAAGGATCTTTACAGGTTCGCGCCTTTTCATCTTGAGAAGGGTATAAAGGGTTGTGGTTTTGCCCGATCCCGTGGGGCCGCAAAAGAGAACCAGACCATAGGGAAGCCTGTTTGCATATTCAAGCAACTGGACTGCTTCCTCGTCAAAACCGAGCACCCTCAATGATTCAGCCGTGCCTTCGCTTTCCATTCCTGCCGATCTGGGAAGCATCAGCCTGAGAACCATGTTGGAGAATCTTTCCCCTCCCTGCCCCCGGAAAACCGGAAGGGCTGAAAGCCTGACGCCTATCTCCTTCTTGAGGACCTTTGCGACGATCTTCCTGTCATGTATCCTGTGGAAGTCGTCGGGATTGATCTTTGCCTGCATGAAAATCACGTTCGTCAGTTTCCGGTGAAAGTCCCCTGAAATGTTCTTGATCCTCCGAACTGTTTGGAGGTCTCCGTCAACCCTGAACTTGATTTCCGTCTGCCCGTAAACGGCATTCCATTCGATATGGACATCGGAAATACCCTTCAGGACGGCATCTTCAATAAGCCTTGAGAATATACTCTCAACGTCAGCCTCTTTATAGGTTATGTCTGCCTGCTTCTCTATATCTGAAAGGATTTTTCCCACGGTCTCCCTCGTGGTAAGAACGATCTCACCGTCAAGGGGAAGGAATGGGTTGGCAGACAGGTAGAAGACCCGACCCCCTGGCCTTTCAACGGGAACAAACAGGGAATCCCTCAAGGCCTGTATTCCAAACCGGGAAATCTCATCCTCCAGAACCTTCAGGGGCTGGGGAATATCTCCGTTGCTGTGAAACTTAAGGTTGAAGAGGCTTGCAACCTTCCTCTGGAACATGGCCTCCTCTTCAGCAGTCTCGATCCTCTGGAGAATGAGCCAGAAGAGGTATTGTATCTGGTTCTCGTCAGGAGAAACCTCGATTCCGCAGTCCAGGGCAGTCTCTACAAAGAATCTCTGGATGTTTGCGGGAGAACTTGAAACGGACATCTGTTCTCTCAGGGCCTCCTTGACATCCTCCTCAGATACAAGACCCTCATCAACAAGTATCTCGCCGAGAGGTTTCCTGACTGTCTTCTGCTTCTCAAGGGCTTCCTCAAGGATGTCTTCAGTAATCCTGTTATTTTTGAGCAAAATCTCACCAATTCTCATCTTACGGTCGTGGTTATTGATATAATCGGGTAGTAAACGCTCATGACTATCAGAAACACCACCACTCCAAGCAGGATGATGACAACCGGTTCAATCAGCCTTGAGAGGCCATCAGCACTGTTTTCTGCCCTGTTCCGTGTGGATTCGGAAATGCGTTCAATCACCTGTTTGTATTTCCCTGTGTGAGACGCAGTCTCAAGCATGTTTATCACTTCAAAGGGGAAAACGCCGGTCTTCTCAAAGGCTGTGTGTGGGCTTTCCCCCTTCTGTATTGCAAAGAGAATGTTCCTCAACAGGGACCTCTCCCAGTCCGACTTTGCCGTCTCTACTATCTTCCTGAGGGTATCCTGGAGGGAATAGCCACCCACCAGATAGACCTTGATCTGGTAGAACAGGTTGGCCGTGTAGAAATTTATCAACACACTTCCAATCAACGGCATCTTGTACAGATATTCCTTCAGTCTGTCCTTGAGGATCATATAGACTATAATCATTCCAATAACAATTCCAGCAGCCATCTCCGCTATATGTCCCCTGAGAAAATTCGAAAAAGTCAGGAGGTGCATTGTCAGGTCAGGCAGTTTGCCCAGACTTCTCAGGGATTTGCCTATTTCCGGGATTATCTTCAGAAAAGCAAACATTGTCACCACAAGGGCGGCCAGTATTTCGATGGCAGGCATTGTGAGCCGCTTCGTCATGTCCGACCTGAGTTTCGCCGTCTCCTTATACCACTCAAGCAGGTCCCTGGAGACCTCTCCGAGTTTGCCCACGCTTTCGCCGGAGGCAAATACCGCCAATGCCTGGTCAGGAAACAGGTTTTCGTCCTTCATGGCCTGGGAAAATGTCTTCCCCTGTTTCAGGCCGTGATAGACTGCCTGGAAACGCCTGGCCACATCCCTCTTCCTCAACTTGTATTTCCTTATGGCATCGGCAACGGATATTCCCGCCTCAAGCACATCAATGAAATACTCAAGAAAGGCAATCTGCTCCTTCAGGGGAAGGTTTTTCTTCTTTTTCATAGAAAATAAAGCCTCTCTATGTCGTTCAGTTTGATTACGACCCCGTTTTGTGAGACTTCCTCAAGCGTCAGGCCGGGAATGCCCAGATTCTGCTTTTCAAGCAATTCCTTCACCTCTCCGTCAACCTCGACAATGGCCTTCCCCTTGCCGGGAAATACCCCAAGGACCCTTATAACCGGGAACTTCGCATCTGCGTGAGATTTCTCAGGAGCGATCTGTTTTGCCGTCTCAGTCTTTACCGGTTGTACAGGATTAGCACCATCCACTGTACTTATCACTGGAGGCGAAACCGTAGTGGAATCAAGGATCATCTTCTTCCCGGGTTTTTTCTTTTCTCCGGCATTGACTGCAAGCATGGCCCTCTCAAGTTTTGCCTTTGCTATCTCCGTCAGTTCCTTCTCTATCTCCTTCCTGTATCTCAATTCTTCCCTGACCTGGGCAAGCCGGTATATCTCCTCCCCCGTCAGGGGTTCAACCCTGATGAGTTTCTGTCTTGTGCTGTCTTCCACATCCGTATCCTGGACAACCTTGCGGGCTATCTTCACGGGATCGGCAGGCCCTTCTGTCTCGCTGCCTTCGTGACGGAAAACGCTGTTGCTGCCCTTTCTCTTGAAAGACGCAGAGCTGCCTTCTGCACGGTTTCGCGTCTTTTCAGGCACCGGGTTCTCCGGATTTTTTTCCGTCCTGGCAGAAGATATTGGATGATTCGTTGCCTTTTCCCGGCAACTGCCCCCCTTCTGTGAAAGTTGACCCCCTTCTGCCTCTCTTTCTCCCTTCTTCTCCTCCTCCCCTCTCACTGCCTTCTCCTTTTCTTCCCCCGGGGCCTTCCTGCCAGGTGAAACGCTCCTGGCAGTCAGAATGTCAGGCAATCGCTCTGTCTTGCTCCTCATGTCAACCTGCCGGACCAGAGAAGAAGACAGGCCTGTCCGTTTAGACGGGATGAGAAACAGGGACAAAAGGGCCAGAAATGCGAGAATCCCCACAGAGGCGGATGCTATCATGAGCTTTTTGTCGTTCCTGACTGCCTGGACTGTTTCCCTTATTTTTGTTCCTATTTCGTGAACATTAAAAGCTGGCATAGCGACCTCCTCTTCCAATAAACAGCCTACAACACATATCTTCCCTTCAAACTTCCCACATCCTTGATAACGGGAGTGAGAAGCATGACGATTGAGGCGTTTGACTTGCCTGTCTTCCGGCTTCCAAAGAGCCATCCCACAACGGGTATGTCGCCCAGAACGGGAAACTGGCTCCTGTCAATGTTCTTTGCACGCTGGTTGTAACCCACTATGGCCGTGGTCTCGCCGTTCCGCACGGTCACGGTGGCAATGCTCTTTCTGATGTCCACGGTTGGATTCTGGATGATGAGACTGCCATTGCCGAAATCGAGCGTCTCCATGCCTTTCAGGGTAGATAACTGAGGCAGGAGAGTTATTGTTATCAGATCTCCGTTTATGGTGGCTGACACAATTACGTCAATTCCGTTCAGAACCGTGCCTTTCGTGACGGAAAAGTCGGATGTCCCCGTCCCTCCTGAAACGGACTTCTGAACGCTGTCAATGTATGAAATAACCGTTCCCGTTGAAAATCCTCCGGCAGTATTGTTTCTCAGGAGGATGCTTGTCTTTTCGAGGATGTCAACATCAGCCACGGTCTTGAGTGCATGAAGGATGAAGTTCTGCCTGTCTGAGTCGGTGAACGACCCGAAGGATACACCGTAGTTCTGGCTCATTCCTTCCGGGGGCCTTCCGAACAGGGAAAGAACCGTTTCGGATGTCCGTGCAAGGAATACATCAGTATTGAGGTTGATGACATTTCTCAATGTCGTGGTCCAGTCAAAACTGTATTCGCTCCCCCTGCTTTCAGAAACTTCAAGGATGGAAAGGGAAATTTCCACTGTCTTCGTAAGCCGTGATGTGATCTTCTCAAGGTATGTATCAACAAGGGCAACTCTGTCAACCGTCCCACCCACCATTATCACGCTTGTTATCGGGTTGATCGCAACAAATGGAGTTCGGCCACCACTACTCCCGACTGGCACGCCCGAACCAGCACTTTCCTGCGGCCTGTTCAGATATGAAGAGGAATCAACTATTTTCCCCTGTAATGGCTGTTTCCTTCTGCTGATACTACTCTGGGAGCCACCCCAAAGAATCGCTTCGATCTCGCCCTTTATGTTCTTCCAGAAATCCTGAGTTGCTGAGAGAGAGACCTTTGAAGATGTCCTCTTGTCCTGGCCTGATCCTGTTTCAGAAGTCTTTGAAATTCCTGAAAGGTAGTCCTGATTATAGCGATACTGAACAGGGAACTGAGGAATTTCATACTCTTTGACAATAAAGCCCCTTACCACAAGACGGTTCTCCTCTGCTTTCCAGAAGACCTGCTTATCCAGCGATTCGAGTAAATTCTCAATACTCGTAGTTCCGTGATACGAAATCGGTTGTTCACCCGCCTCATCATCAATGTCAAGATACACATTGTCCGGCAGAAGGGCATGAAGAACGTTTTTAAGCGGAGCATCTTTCGTGTTTAGCTCATGTATCAGAACTGTCCATTGAGGTAAAACCTTCTTCTTGACAACCGTTACGCCTTCCGTCACCTGCCCGGTAAAACAAAAAACAGCCAATATGAAGAGAATCAGCCAATATAGACGCTTATTTCCAAAGGCTTCAACCCTTCCAGTATGCAGGCATTCCCGAAAAGGCTCTTGCATTGCATCACCTCCATAAGGATTTCAAGGGCGTTTCTGCCCTGCGATGGTTTGTAATAAATCTTGCTGTCTGCTATCTTGCCTATCTTGTATCCAAGCCTGTTGAGTTTGTAATAAGCATCCCATTTGTCAGCAGGAATGAGTTTCGCAACCCCCTGATTCTGCTTTATCTTCCGGTTCAACTCCCGTATCTCGCCTTCGAGGACGGTTATCTTCTGCCTGAGAGGTGCATTGTCCTGCGGCCTGAACCCCTTCATGTATCCGGCCACCACTGCAAGAAGAAGCAGTATGGTTATAAGGGGTATCTTCTGCATATCCGCCTCCTTGTCGATACGACCGAAATTGTTCCTTGCTATTTATTATTTATATAGCAGGGAACATTCAAAGTTGGAGGCGTCATGATCAGGGACATTCTTTCAAAGAGGGAAATCAGTGAGTTCGACCACCACAGGACATATGTCATCAATGCCACATTCGTGGAAAAAGACCGCCTTGAGGCAGTAAAGAAGGGTCAGCCAACAGTCCTCATAAGTGCTTTGAAAAAAAACAAGGGCTTCTGGGTATTGAAAAAGGCTCTCAGCGAAGACAACACATACCCTTACCAGGCACTCCTTCTGAAGGAAGCCCGGAAGATCGAGGGAGAAAATGGCATTCTCATAGATGAACTCAACAACACCAGGCTCATCACCATAGTGAAGGATGGTATTCCCGTATCCACCTACATATCGGTAGAGAAAGACTGGAGGCCGCAGGCCATCAGGCTTGCGGCATCAAACAATCTGCCAACTGACGAAAGCCTGATAACCACATTCGTCACTTCCTACTGGTCCGGTGCCTGGAAAAAGGTAACTCCCTTCATGCTCGTGGAGGAATGGGAGAGCCAGAGCAGGCGTTTCCCGATTTCCTCGGAGATGATTGTCTTTATCCTGGTTCTGCTGGGTGTCTGCTACTATGGAGTGCAGTCATATAACGATCTTGTCGAGAAAAAAGACCTGGAACAGAGGATCGCACTTCTTGAGAAGGAAAAGCAAAGCCTTCAGGAAACCCTGAACGAACACCCCGTCAATGCAAACCTTGAGAAGTTCTATGCCTCCTACAGGAAAACAGAGGCTCTCGTCAGACTCCTGAGAAGGCTTCAGGCGGTATCACCAACCTCGACAATCCTCAGAGTGACAGGAAACAAGGTGATCATAGACAACTTTGCGCCGGCTATCAAGGATGAATTAAAGGAATACAGCCCGCAGATCACACCGCAGGGTGTGGAGCTATCATGGAA
>CAZITN010000087.1:0-9825 GCA_964542175.1 uncultured Thermodesulfovibrio sp.
TGAATGCGAATTCCATCTGCAGGTACTCCAGGAAGAGGGTTATTTGAAGGAATCCCTCACTCTGAGTCTTCTCCCTGTTGAACCCTGAATTCCTCTCAAAATATGCATTAGTAAACCACGAAGATCACGAAGGGCACGAAGAAAACCCTCATAATATTCTGCCCACCATCTTCCTGTTTCTTCCTACACCTTTCCCTCCTGTCGTATGGTAATTCCAGCATGATTTGATGTATAATAGAGTTCTCAGGAAACTTCCCTCATTCTATGCCGGTAACACTACTGAAGGTCACGGAACTCCCACCCCTTTTCCTGACCGGTCAAAATAGAGGGCATCAATGTAAGGCAATGAAAGGAGCAATTTGAAATGGATGATACAATAAAGGAATTGGGAAACAGTCCCGTAATGCCCGTCAAGATGGACCTTGACAGCAAGTTCAGCTTCCAGTGCCACAAGGGGCTTGGGTGCTTTACATCCTGTTGTGGAAGGATAGATATTTTTCTTACACCATATGATGTTCTGAGGATGAAGAACCGTCTTGATATATCCTCGGGGGCCTTTCTTGCCATGTACGGCCAGGTGATGGAGTTGAAAAAGGCCCGGATCCCCCTCTTCATGCTCAGGATGACTGACGACAAGAAATGCCCCTTTGTCACAAAAGATGGCTGCACCATATATACGGACAGACCCGTGGCCTGCAGGTATTACCCCCTCGGGTTCGGGATACTGAAGAGCACCGAGGTAGGCGGGGGAGACTTCTTCTTCCCCATCAAGGAGGAATACTGCGAGGGTCACAACGAAGACAGGGAATGGACAGTCCGGGAATGGAGAAATTCCCAGGAGATAAACAAGTACGATTTCGTTAACAAGGTCTGGCTTGATATTATATTGAGCAAAAAACTCCTCGCCTCACAGGTCGTCCCCGATGAAAAGACAAAACAGCTCTACCTGCTGGCGAGTTACGATGTGGACAGCTTCAGGAGTTTCGTCTTTGAAAGCCGCTTCCTGAATGAGTACGATGTGGATCAGGATACAATAGACCTGATCAGGGAAGACGAAGTGGAACTGCTCCAGTTTGCCCACCGCTGGCTCAGGGGTGTCCTATTCGGAGAGGGCGGCTATAAAAGGAAGATGAAGGAGAAAACAGAGGAAGAATAGGCAGGGGAATCTGCCACTGGTTCATTCGCCTGAAAGCTGCTCTTTTATGTAGGGGTAGAGTCTCCTGCCGAGTTCAAGGCCCGTATCTATTATTTCAGGGCCGTATTTCTTGCCTGTCCCGGACCGGAAGGTCTCCTTTATTCTCGCAATGTATTCAAGCCCATCATCATATCTCTCAAGAAACCGGTCTGTCCTGATGGAGCCGGAGTCGAGCATCTCCCAGACCATCCCTGTGAAGTTGTCAACACCCCACCTGAACTTGTCGGCGTCATAGAGGACATCACTGAGGAGCTGACCGAAGCTGTCCTCTGCAGGAACGGGCTCACCAAAGGCCTCGTGGTTCCTTATCGCCACTGTCACGTACCGCCTGAACCGGGGCTCGATCCCGAAGCAGTCGATCAGGCTTTCCGCCAGAAGGCTTCCACGGAGGGCATGATCTTCCTCCCCCCTCTTTATATCATGAAGTAATCCGGCGATATGGACAGCCACCATAAGGTCTTCAATCATCCCCCCAGAAATCCCTTGCTTCCGTCCTTCGATAATCAGGAGCGCTCCGGCATCTATGGCAACGGCCCTGCTGTGTTCAAAACCATGCCCCATCTCCTCCTGACTGATCTGGATGTGGTTTACGCACTGTTTCATAACCCTGTTGGTGACAAGGACTTCCCTGGAGATGTTTATCTCTTGCTCATAATCAATATAGAAAGACGGCACTGGCAGCTCCGCAGCAAGTGCCTCGGCCTTCCTCCTCAGGGACTCATACACGCCGCTCTCAGCCCCCCCTTTCCCTCTCACGCCATCCTCTCCTCGGTATCACCCTGATACCGGATGAGTCAATATGGAGGCCGAATCTCTCATCTTCATGATCATAACCGATCACCATCCCCTCCTTTATGATGTTAAGTTTGTCTACAATCACGTTCTTCAGCCTTGCCCCCCTCTTTATTACACTCCTCTCCATCACTATGACATCCTCAAGTTCCACATCATCTTCCAATACCACACCGGTCCGGAGAATGGAGTTCCTGATCCTTGCACCCATCACTGTCACACCCTCGGCAATCATGCTGTTTTCCACCTCAGCCTTCAGGATCTTTGAGGCCGGGGCCTTCTGTCCAGAGGGGTAAATAGGCCATCTTGGATTGTCGAGCTCAAAGACAGGTCTCTCTCCGAGCATATCCATATGGGCGTCAAAGAATGCCTTTATGGTTCCCACATCCCTCCAGTAACCCTTCTCCTCGTAGTCCACGAATCCCGGAATCCTGTTGGTTGAAAAATCATAGGCAAAGAGCCGGCCCTTCTTGACAAGAGCCGGGAGGATATGGGCACCAAAATCATGGTGTCTATTCTGCTGTGCCTCTACGAGTGCATCAATGAGTACATCCGTATTGAATACGTAATTCCCCATGGAAACATAGGCCCTCGAACTGTCCTGAGGCATCGGGGTCGGGTTTGCAGGCTTCTCCTGGAATCCCGTTATCCTGTTCTCACTGTCTGTCTGGATCACCCCGAAGGCGGAGGCCGACTCTATCGGTACCGGTCTGGCCGCAACGGTAACGTCTGCACCATGTTCAAGATGAAAGTCTATCATCTGCCTTATATCCATCCTGTAGATATGATCTGCACCAAAGACCACCACAAGCCCCGGGGCCTGCTGTGTTATCAGGTTTATGTTCTGGAAGACCGCATCAGCCGTACCCTGGAACCACTCCGGTCCCATCCTCATCTGGGGAGGAACAACCGCTATGAACTGGTCCCTGACAATAGGAGACATCACCCAGTGCTGTCTTATGTGCTCGATCAGTGACTGGGACTTGTACTGGACAAGGAGATATATTGAAAAGATCTGGGAGTTCACGAGGTTGCTCAGAACGAAATCCACAATCCTGTACCTGCCACCGAAGGGAACCGCAGGCTTTGATCTGAATGCAGTAAGGGGAAAGAGCCTTTCTCCCTTTCCCCCGGCAAGAACAAAGGCAAGAATCTTCGGATGTGCCATTCAGCCTCCTCTTTGTTGTATTTTTTATAACGCCTGTCTTGTCAATCTGGTTTTACCACGAAGAACACGAAGAGCAGGAAGTCCAAAAAACTTTACCTAACAACTTACTTTTCAAACAGTTTCAAGACTCCTGTAAAATTTTTTCTGAGTTTACTGAATATGCACAGAGAGCGCATGATCTCAGATACTCAAAGCGAGCAAATGAGATAAAATCAAAACTTTCCTTACATATCGAAGATACCCTGCGGCTTGCCGCAGGGTTCTTCATTGTTTTAGAAAATCCACTCTCTATTCTTCGTGTCCTTCGTGGTTTTTATTCGTTTTTCCAGTACCCTGGCCTTAAATCAGACCATTTAGTGGCTTGCCTTCAAGCCCGTCTTCAGACTACTTCACGAAATCCGATGTGAAGAGATAGTCATTCCCTGCCTTTGCCTTGTGGCAGTCTATGCATGCCTGGACTTTGCCTGCCTTGACCGTCTTTCCCTTAGGTGAGTACTGGGCCCAGAACCAGTCTCCGGCAGAGGGGTTGTACCCCTTGATCTTGTACATCACGAATATCGCCCCAAGTTTTCCTGACTTGTCGTAGTTTTCAGTGACCACAATGGAGCCGTTCACCATGGGTTTACCGAGACTGATGGAATAGAAGGCATTCTCGTTCACATAGGTAGTGACGATGTTCAGGGGTGCCCTGGCCTTGAAACGTCTTCCCTTTCCGGGCCATAGCGACCACTGATCATAACTGTCCTCTCCGGTGATGTAACTGTAAAGAGAATCACCATATGGTCCAGGAAGGGGAACCTCACTCTCCGCTGGTATGGTCTTGTGTATCCCGTAAGCCGCAGCTGCCATCAGACCGACAAACATAACAGCCGCCAATATGACAGTCCCTCGTTTCATACTCTTACCTCCTTTCGCAGGTTGGTCCGACCTGTCGGTCAGAGAGGGGTCACGTTATCCCCCCATTACTCATTATATCAGAATACCAGAATTACGGAAAGTACAGGAATCAATTTCTGTGGGACAGTAAAGAACTGCTTCAAGCACCTTCCTCCTTTTTGTAGAGTTCCGGGTAGAGTTTCTCCGCACATTCAGGGCATATCCCGTGGCTGAACTCGGCATCAGAGTGCTCCTTGATATACTCCTCGACCTGCTTCCAGTATCCTCTGTCATCCCTGATCTTCTTGCATGAGGCACAAATCGGAATAAGTCCGGAAAGCCGCTTCACTTCGGAAAGTGCCTTCTGGAGTTCCTGAATGAGACGTTCCCTTTCCTCTTCCCTTCTCCTCTGGTCTGTTATGTCCTGAACAAATACCAGAACCTTTCTCCGGCCGGCTATGTCTATGGGCATTCCGGAAAAAATCCGGACCGTCTCCTTCCCCGAGATATAAGAGGCATACTTCACAGGCCCGAGGAGAAAGTCCTCTCCCATAAAGACCCTGTTCAGTTTTTCAGGCAGCCCTATCTCCTTGTAGGTGGGAAGGTCCATTATCCGGAGCCCTACGAACTCCTCCTTTCTGGAACCGCTTATCGTGAGCATGGCTGGATTCACATACTCTATCTTTCTGTCTTCTCCTATCACAAATATGCCCAGAGGCGTCTTCTCCAGTATCCTGAAGGTCATATCCGAAAGTCTCTCTGCTTCTTTCCTGGCATGTTTAAGAAGTGCCACATGCCTGTCAGCACGCCGGGAACTGTATATAAGAGCTGCCAGAAGCCCGCCTCCGAGCAGAATCATTATGATCGCAGAGATATAGAAGATCTTCTTTATTTCATAATCCCGTTCTGAAACATCAAGGTAAATCTCAAAGATCCCCATGACCTTTCGGTCCCGAACCACCGGCACAAAGGTCTCCACAAAACTATAACCCATGTTCCTGCCTTCAAGAGATTTCTCTCCCCTCTCACTGTACTCAGAATATATCTTACCGGTCCTGGCAACAGCCATGAACTCGGGTTCCCGGTTGAATGTACCCACCATATCTTTTCTGGTAGATTTTATTATCCTGCCACGAGGTGTAAAAATATTTATCTCCCTGACAGGAAATCTGTTCATTATACTGTTGATCAGTTCATCAATACCCTCGTTAATCACAAGCCCCTTCCCCTCATGGCCTGTATCCACCATATCAGATAAATGCTCTGCGATCACAAGGGAACTCTCCTCAGCCTCCCTGATAATAATCGTCTTGAGGGCTGGAAAGATGAAGAGGAACACAAACATGAGCAGACTGACAATTGCAGATATGGATATGAAAAAATTCAGTTTCAGCAGGTTGTCTCTAATCATAATTTATTCTACCATAGTGTCCTACATATACTCTTGACCTTCTGAACAAGCTTTTTTCGGATCAACTCTTCAATGTTTTTGATTTTTCAAGAGGACGGTATGGGTTTACCAGTGCAAGGAACTGGGAAGGGGATTCCCCCTTCCCAGTGTGCAGGTTATTTCCCGGCGGTATGGACTCCTCTGGCCATTTTTGATGCCCAGGCCTTGTCCTTGTTCTTGTGACAGTTCAGGCAGGCGAATTCGAGGGTGATAAAATCGTTTGAAAAGCTCTTCTTCCCTTCCTTGTAGAACATCTTGGCAGAAGCATCTGTATTGATCCTGAAGAGGTGGGTTCTTATATCACCGGAGAATTTGCCATAGGCCACGGCAGATTTTGTAGCCCGTGCCATATGACAGTCAACACACTTCACTCCTACTGCCTCCATTGAGCTGCCCTTGAATGCCTTGGCCTGTGAGACATGGCAGCTTTCACACTTTGTCTTGATGCTGAACTTGTACTTTTTGTGAGGGTTGTGACAGGTCACACAGTTCAGTGACTTGTGCGGGCTTGCAAGCAACTCGTTATACTGCTCGTGATGACGGATAAACCCGCCCTTTGCGGGGATCTTGTCCTTTGGGCCCCTGATATGGCACTTCCCGCAGGCAGCGGATGACCTGTCCACCTTTATCTTCGCCTTGTCGCCGCTCTTGACATGATCACTACCAGGGCCGTGACATGCCTCACACTGAATACCAGGGAAGGCCCAGGTGCCCTTCATGCCCTCAAGGCCATCCTGGTTGCCTTTCTTGCTGAAACCGGTGGTATGACACTTCCCGCAGGTATAGGGTTTCTTCTGCCCCTTATGGTAGTACGACCAGGTCCCGGTCTCGAGGTTGTACTGGGTCTTCAGGTCCGATCCATCCTTGGCAGCAGTGATGATGTAGCCCTTCTTGTCGATATACCGCGACTTCTTGTAAGCCCCGCCGATCACATAGGAGATGTCGTCCCACGAATACCCCGGCGGAAGAGGAAGCTGCCTCTTCATGGCATCCTCAGCCTTTGAGAGCTTATAGGGATGGCCGGAGACCCGGAAGTCGTTGTACTCCTGGGGATGGCACTTGAAGCACGCCTCTGACCCCACATACTCGGCCGTGTAGGCGGTGGCCATAAACCCCAGGAGAAACATCAGAGCAAAAATCAGTATCAGACTTCTTTTCATACTGCCCTCCTTTTCTTTTGGGTTCATAAGTTAGCTGCCCTGAAATCCGGTAATATCCCTCTATCACCCCCTTCTCAGTCAATTAGCACCTCATCAACAAGCTCTCTTATCTTTTCCCTTATCTCATCAAGGGCCTTCACCCCCCTCCGTGTGATAGTATAGTACTTCCTAACCTTTCCTTCAACCACCCTTTCCCTGGATTTGAGATATCCCGACTTCTCCATCCTTGCAAGCATCGGATAGACGGTTCCAGGACTCAGTCTGTAACCGTGTCTGGAGAGTTCCTCGATTATCCACAATCCATATATGGGCCCCCTCGATGCATGATATAGAATGTGAATCCTTACAAAGCCTATATAAAAGTTCCTGAACATTATCGGGCTTCGATATCGCAAACCGATAATGCAATTCTTGTGCCTATACACACCCCATATTTTGTGTATACAGATACCCTGCAACGCAAGTTATTGTGTATCGGTTCCGGTGATGTGCCCCTTCACGTCACTCCCTGGGGCATATCACCCAGAAGTTAATCTTCACAACTTCTTCAAACTGTCTTCATAATTTATTCAAAAGTTGTGATTATCATATGACCATATAACAGGGTTGCCTTGCAACCCCCACAAAAAATATCAGGAGGTAGTTATGAAGAGAAGGATTGCAGGCATCACAGTGGTTGCCCTTCTGGCCCTCAGCGCCGTCGCCTTCGGTTATGGCCCGGGCTGGTGGGGTGGCGGTCCCATGATGGGAACCGGGTTCGGTCAGGCCTATTGTCAGGGACCTGGATATGGAATGGGAACGGGCTATATGATGGGTTTCGGTCCAGGTGCATGGACAGGCACTTACGGGATTGATCAGAAGTTCCTTGATGAGACACGGGACCTGAGAAGGGAACTCCAGAGCAAGCGGTTTGAGTACTTTGAGGCGATCAGGAACCCTGAGACAACGCCGGAGTCAGTAGCAAAGCTGGAGAAGGAGATTACAGAGCTTCAGCAGAAGATTTATGAAAAGGCACCAAAAACAGCCTTCAGGGGTGGCAGATTTGGAAACCCCGGATGGACCTGCCCCGGCCCCGTAGGCTGGAGGTAACCCTGTCTTTCGAAATAAGGGAGGCGGCCCTCTGACTGCCTCCCTATAATCCCTGCCTGCACCAAACAGCCGGCCTTTGTGGTAAAATTAACTAAAATTCCCTTTTCAAGTATTCTGTATGGATTATACTGAGAGGATCAAGGAGTTCATTATCTCCGAGGATGCCGACCTTGTCGGGATCACAGACCTCAGGGCGCTGAAAGAGCTTCAGACCATCCCTGAAGACCTCCTTTCTCCTTTCAACAAGGCCATATCAATAGGAGTCAGCCTTCCTGTATCTGTATTCGAGATGATCTCCACCAGCCCCACCCCCTTTTACGCCTCTGTTTACCAGGCTGCCAACAGATTGCTTGATGATATTGCCCTGAAGACATCAAAGAGGCTACAGCAGGATGGATATCTCAGCCTACCAGTCCCTGCATCCCAGATAGTGGACAGGGAAAACCTCCTTGGTGCAATAAGCCACAAGGCCGTTGCCCGGCTGGCCGGCCTTGGCTGGCAGGGGAAAAACCTGCTGATCATCAATCCCCGATACGGCTCCAGGATCAGGCTCGTAACCGTACTGACAACAGCCCCTTTAAGAACGGACGATCCTGTCAGGAACAGGTGCGGCGGCTGCACGCTCTGTCGTGATTCCTGCCCCGCCGGTGCGATAAAGGGGATCAATACGGAAGATCATTACAGTAGCAGGGATGAGGCATTACACTTCCAGAGGTGTGCTGATAAACTTACCGGCGAGTTTGCCAATCTGCCGGGAGTGGGCTACCCCATATGCGGGATCTGCATAAAAGTATGCCCCTATGGAAGAAGACTCAGCCCTGCTGACTCTGACTGACAAGGGGCCGCATCACAGCTGGCCTGCAACTTTACTCCAGCAATAATGACTCAGTTGGCATAACCCCTGTAAGCAGTCTTGCCATAATGGCACAGAATGCAGTTCTCTCCGAAACCCCGGACAATTTTCTGATGGTAGGAATGCACCCCCCTCTCTGGTGTGAACTTTCGGAACTTCTTTGTGTTATCAATCCCCTGATGGCAGGCATAACAGGTCTCCATCGCCCTGTGCCAGACCTCCTTGGCCTTCTTCCCGTCCTTCTCCGTCAAGGCCTTGTTTAGCTCCTTGAATACCAGGACATTCCTCTTCTTTGCCACCTTCAGAAGATCCTTCGGGAGTTTTTCCTTGAACCCTATCGCAAGCATCACCGGTTTCCCGCACCCCTTGACTGCATTGGGCTATGTCAGCAGGTATTTTGCAGCATCAAAGTCACCCTTCTCAATCAGAAGCCGGACCTTTACGAAATTGAAATATCCATTATAGGCACCGGACTTGAAATACAGTCGCCTGTTGGCCATGTAGAAAGCCGCCTTGCTGTCTGAGACAAACATAACGTTTCTGCCCTTTGCAAGGGCATCAGGCACAACCTCTATGAACGACCCCTCGCCATGGAGACGGCCCTTTATCTTTACATATATGCTGTTCTTCCTGCCCAGGACGATAAGGTTGAACGCCGAGACAGTCTTCTCTGTCACTTCACTGTCCAGCATTATTGGCGCAAGAGTGGCGTTCTGCTTTATCCTTTCCACGGATGAACCCGGGTCGTGGGCCCATTGCCCGAGCATGAAAGCAATAGCTCCAGCCTGCTTCATCAACGCCGGATCTTCAGCAGACCCGATGACTATAACAGCATTGGGGACAAGGGCCTTTACCTTGAGAGGACTTCCCTTGAATGTCCCCTCGATTCTAAGAAACTGGAATGTTCTGTCAGATGTGGGCTCAGTCAGAATCGGTATGGCAAAAGCCGTGCCGAGCACTGTGAGTACAAATAATGGAACAATCACCCCCGTTATCAGTGGCTTTATCATGATAAGCCCTCCTTTCTTTTTCTTAGTTTTTTTCACATCTGTACAAAAGAATATTGCCGGGAGGCGGCAAGGCTTTAAAAGCACAATGCAACCGACGGGATATAAGGGACAGGAACCTGGATCAGCAGGTTTTCATGAAGACTGTCTGATCAGGGTTGTCAGATACATGAATCCTTCTTTTTGGCACATCTCAAGAATTTGTGCAAGAAAGAGGGTCAAAAGAGTTGAAAAG
>CAZITN010000088.1:0-4155 GCA_964542175.1 uncultured Thermodesulfovibrio sp.
TCCCACAAGACCTTCTTCTCAAGCACTTTAGGACCGTTTTTGATAATGACCTCCAAATAATCAAAGGAATACCGGGAGAGATATCCATGCAGAATATCCTTACTTGCGCCTCCCTCATATCTATATTCATCGACTACTTTTGTTTTTTCTTTAGCAGGGCAGTAAAAGAGTCAGAAATTCAGAACATCTTGCGTTAATCAGGTTAATCGCGTTGATTGCGTTTCAACTTTCTCGCCTTATACTTTTCAGCCTCAGCCTGAAGGCTGTCATTGGTCATTAGTCATTGGTTATTGGGTTACTTGGCCTCAACCTCAGCCTTAGCCCGGAGGCCATCCCATTGTCCGCCCTCCAAGCAGATGGAGGTGGATATGAAAGACGGTCTGGCCTGCCTCCCTGTTACAGTTCATCAGAAGTCGGAACCCTCTCTCGGCGATCTCCCTCTCCCTGGCGATCCTGTTTGCCACACCGAAGAGGTGACCAAGCAACTCGCCGTCTCCTTCTTCTATCTCAAGGACAGTAGCAATATGCTTCCGGGGAATTATCAGAATATGGACCGGAGCCTGGGGATTAATATCCTCAAAGGCCACCGCTCTTTCATCCTGATAAACAATCTTTGCCGGCATCTCACCACTGGCAATCTTACAGAATATACAATCCATGGACACCTCCGTTCAGAGATTATAGACCATCCGGGACTCAGTCTTTCAGCCTGAGCCCGGATTTTCCAAAACGCCTCTCCAACTCCGCAAGAATCTCCCCCAGGGATATTCCTTCCTCAGCAAGCAGGACAAGCAGGTGGTACAGGAGGTCTGCAGACTCATAGACCACCCTCTCCTTCCCCTCCATCATGGAGGCTATTATTACCTCTGTAGCCTCTTCACCCAGCTTTTTCAGTATCTCCGGCTTCCCTTTATTGAAGAGACTGCAGGTATATGAATCCTGCCGGGGGTTTCTTTTCCGATCGAGAATCAACTCCTGGAGTTCCTCAAGAATCGCTCTTGCCATATACTTCCTCTTCCGAAAAGGTCTTTTCAGATATTTCCTCCCCCCTGATGTTCCTGTAAAAGCAGCTCCTGTGACCTGTATGGCAGGCGCCGGGACCATGCTGTATGACCTTGATGAGAAGCGTGTCGGCATCACAGTCCAAGAGTATCTCCTTGACCTCCTGCAGATGTCCCGATGTCTCGCCCTTTTTCCAGTACTTCTGTCTTGACCTTGACCAGAAATGGGTGAAACCCGACTCGACAGTCATCTCAAGGGCCCTTTCGTTCATGTATGCCATCATCAGGACTTCTCCTGTTTTATGATCCTGAATGATCGCCGGGATAAGCCCGTTGGAGTCGTACTTCAATTCAGGCAGCATCTTCTTCCTCCTCTCCTCAATTCTCCCTGAATCCGTAGCCGGGCAAGACAGTGCGCCCAAATCCCGGAGGGAGTTTGTTATGATATAATGATTTATTCTTAAGAGGCAAGTCCGGACATTGATTAACAGACTGACATGCTCTGACATAATGAAAAAAATCTTTCCATTCATCCTGTTTTTTCTCCTGGCATCCTTCCAGGTCTCCCATGCTGAAGGGATTAAAGATCTGACGGTGGATCTTGAAAGCGGGGAGATAACGGTAGGTTTCAGGTTCGAGCCTGCTGCCAGATACATCTCCCGTTTCAAGAACGAGATATCCCGTGAAATCGTCTTTTACATAGACCTCTTCCGCCGATGGGAGGTCTGGCCAGACGAGTTCATCAAAGGGGTCAAGATCGTAAGGAAACTTCACAGTGATGAAATGAAGAAGGAGTACCGTCTGGATTCCTTTGACGGAAACCATCTGACGGTCAGGCGGTTCAATTCCTTCACCTCCATGACCGACTGGGCCTTCAGGTTCAACGGGATAAGTCTGGGAAGACTCGATGACCTCCAGAAAGGCAGCTACTTTGTGAGAGTCACGGCAGAGTCAAAAAAGGAGAAGGTCCCCAGTATAATATCGGAGGTCTTCTTCTTCCTTCCCTCCAGGGAGTTCCGTTACAGACTCGACTCTCCGCCCTTTTCCGGAGAGGCCAATGGCCATCCGGAAGAGAAACAGGGAGACAATACACAATGATACATTCTATCTCCATAAAGGTCCTGACATTAATCGGGATAAACCTCCTCCTCGTTGCACTCCTTACACTCATCTTCTTTGTCTCAAAAAACCTGTTCAGGTTGTATCTTGAAAGACAGAACAGGATAACGGGATACAGGTTCAAAACAAAGCTGGTGACCATATTCGTAGGACTGACCCTCATTCCATCAGTACTGCTCTTCATCGTCGCAGGGGGACTTATATCCACATACATTGAGAAGTGGCTGAACCCCCAGATAAGAATCCCCCTGGAGAGCGCCTACACTCTTGCCTCAAAGATCTACGAGAGAGAGAGGGAGAGGACCCTTATGGAGGCCAAACGGCTTCTGCGGGGAGGACGGCCTCCAGATAACTTCAGTGTCATAAAATACAAAAGCCCCGGGAGTGAGGCTTCGGAGACGATAACGAATGCCTTTAAGGGAAAGGAGGGGACTGAGGTAATCTCATCTCCAAAAGGAGATCTTATACGGGCAGCCGTTCCCATACGAAGAAGGGGCAGAGTGGTGGGCGTCCTTGTGGTTGAGCAGACGCTTCCGCCTGAACTCGTTTCCCTTGCAGAACAGATCCGGAACAACTATACGGAATATTCATCTTTACTCAAGATAAAGACCCCCCTCAAGATCAACTACCTCCTCGCCCTCGGTTTCTTCACGCTCCTGATAGTCTTCATGGCACTCTGGGGCTCTATAAAAATCTCCCGCCATATAACCGACCCTATCCAGAAGTTAGCAGAGGCTACCGAGGTGCTCTCTGCCGGGGATCTCAATATCTCCATTGATATCAGAAGGGACGACGAGATCGGAATGCTGGTTGATTCATTCAACCGGATGATTTCCGACCTGAGAGAGCACAAGAAATCCCTTCAGGAGGCATACCAGGACGCAGTCAGACGAAGGCTCTGCATGGAGAACATCGTGGAAAACATAGATTCCGGTGTCATCTCCCTTGATGAAGACAGGAGGATTGTGACAGTGAACTCCACGGCTTCCCGGATACTCGGCATAAACCCCCTTGAGGTCACCGGCATGTACTATACCGTGCTCCTGGAGCGGATCAAATCCGAGGAGTTCAGGGAGTTCGTCAGGAGTATAAGGCTTGATGAGTTCAGATCCGCCCAGAGACAGTTCACCGTTCAGATCAACGAGAGGACCGTTACACTAAGGGTATTCATCACTCAACTTCTCGACACCACCCGACAGAGTCCTTCTGGCCACAGGTCCCTCGGACTCCTCGTGGTCTTTGACGATATAACGGAACTGCTTCGTGCCCAGCAGGCCCTTGCCTGGCAGGAGGTTGCAAGACGAATCGCCCATGAGATCAAGAACCCCCTTACTCCACTGAAGCTCTCAACGGAGCGTCTCCTCAGGAAATGGCAGCAGGGGGCGGATGATTTCGGGTCGGTCCTTGAAAACTCAGCCAGTCTGATAATCAGGGAGGTGGAAAGCCTCCAGCAGCTTGTTAACGAGTTTTCCAGGCTCGGGAGGATGCCTGGGATACAGAAGAGCAGAATGGACATCGTGGAGCTTGTACGGGAGGCCATTTCCATTTACGTGGATGCAGGAAGAAAGATAACCCTGACCATTGATGGAACCCCTCATTTACTGGAGATAGATCGGGAGCAGATGAAGCGTGCCATAATAAACCTCATCGACAACGCTCTCTCTGCCACCACACCAGAAGAAAAGGTCATCCTCCGTCTTTCTTTCCATTCCGAAAGCGGTGGAGTTACAATAGAAGTGCAGGATACCGGCTCGGGCATCCCCGATGAGATGAAGGGGCGGCTCTTTCTCCCGTACTTTTCAACAAAGAAGGAAGGAACCGGGCTCGGGCTTGCGATAGTCCACAGGATAATCACAGAGCACGGAGGCAGAATAACCGTGCTGGATAACAGACCAAAGGGAACGGTCTTCAGGATAGAACTCCCAGGGGTCAGGCATTGAGAAAGCAAGAAAGAGGCACGAATGTCATTTTTGGTACTCATTGTTGACGATGAGGAAGGTATAAGGAGAAGTCTCGGAGACATCCTTGAAGATGA
>CAZITN010000088.1:4255-9674 GCA_964542175.1 uncultured Thermodesulfovibrio sp.
TTGTTGACGATGAGGAAGGTATAAGGAGAAGTCTCGGAGACATCCTTGAAGATGAGGGTTACGAGGTCCAGACCGCTGAGACCGGCAGGGAGGCCCTCCGCCTGGCCAGAGAAGAAAACCCTGATCTTATCTTCCTTGACATCTGGCTTCCTGATCTTGACGGGATGGAAGTACTAGAGGAGCTGAAGAAGGCAACCCCCCACGTCCCTGTTGTGATGATCTCCGGACACGGTACGGTTGAACTGGCGGTTAAGGCCACAAAGATCGGGGCATATGATTTTCTCGAAAAACCCCTCACCCTTGACAGGGTCTTGCTCACAACCCAGAGGGCACTTGAAAGGAGATCCCTTGAGAGAAAATACGATTTCCTCCTTGAAGACATTGCCAGCCAGTGGCAGCTCGTCGGTGAATCATCCAGCATAGCTGAACTCCGACATCAGATAGACCGTCTTGCGATGAGTCCGAGCAGGGTCCTTATCACGGGGGAAAGTGGAACAGGAAAGGAACTGGTTGCAAGACTGATTCATGAAAAGGGGCCACGGCGTAATGAACCCTTCATCCCGGTCAACTGTGCGGCAATCCCCCATGAGTTGATAGAGAGTGAACTCTTCGGCCATGAGAAGGGTTCCTTCACCGGTGCCCATGAACGGAAGAAAGGGAAATTCGAGCTTGCTGACAGGGGAACACTCTTCCTTGATGAGATCGGCGACATGTCATTGCAGGCCCAGGCAAAGGTTCTCCGCGTGATCGAAACCCAGGAGTTTCAGAGAGTTGGTGGAAACAGAACCCTGAGGGTGGACGTCCGGATAATAGCCGCAACCAACAAGGACATAGCAGAAGAGGTGAAGAGGGGAAACTTCAGGGAAGACCTCTTCTTCAGACTTAACGTCATACCACTACATATCCCGCCCCTGAGGGAGCGGAGGGATGACATCCCCCTCCTTGTGGAGTTTTTCCTCTCGGAGATCTCCCGTCAGTACGGCAGGCATAAAAAGGAGATTGCACCAGAGGCCATTGAGGTTCTCAGAAATTATGACTGGCCCGGGAATGTAAGGGAGTTGAAGAACCTTGTGGAAAGGCTCATAATCATGTCCAGCAACAACAGAATACTTACCGGCGATATCCATCCTCTCAGCCCTGGCTCGCAGGATTATTTCTCCCTTAAGACCCTGAAGGAGGCCCGGGATGCCTTTGAAAGGGATTTCATTCTGAAGAAGCTACAGGAAAACAACTGGAATGTCTCCCGCACTGCAGAGGCCCTCCAGATAGAAAGGTCCAACCTCCATCGCAAGATCAAGGCCTACGGCCTTTCCTGATCACTCGAGGTCCCACCCGATCAGCAGATCGGAAAAGGCCTCATATATTCCAAGGAGCCTTTCTCTCAGTTCTCCGGGGGCAACACCAAGAAGCTTCCAGAGTTCTGTCGGGATGGGTCTTACCCTTGTCTCGACCGATCTGCCAAGCCTCAATCCCCGCGCCACCTGGTCTCCGATATAGACGGCTGTCCTTAAGGGTTCCTGATCTGTTACTGCTTCCAACCCGTGATGGTCCCTGATGCTTTCTGTCAGTTCCGGCGGAAAATGCCACTTACTTGCAAGCAG
This sequence comes from uncultured Thermodesulfovibrio sp., assembly GCA_964542175.1. Taxonomy (GTDB): domain Bacteria; phylum Nitrospirota; class Thermodesulfovibrionia; order Thermodesulfovibrionales; family JdFR-85; genus WFTX01. The sequence goes on from CAZITN010000088.1 coordinate 5,857, forward strand.
GGCCCCGACATCGGAATGGGTAAAGCCCAGAGTTTCTCTTTCAAGATCCTCTTCATACGCCCCGGTCGATCTGATTCTCTCCCATATCTCCTCCATCTCTTCCCAGAAGTTCTGATACAGGACCACCTTCCCAATATCATGGAGAAGCCCTGCAATAAATGCCTTCTCCTCAAGGGCAGGATATTTTTTTGAAATGAGCGCCTTTGATGAAACAGCACAACCAAGACTGTGTTCCCAGAGCCCGATCGCCTCATCCCTCCCACCCCTGATACCACCCATGAGCCTCTGGATCGAAACGGTCATAGCAAGGTTTCTGATTGTTGTGAGCCCGAGTACTGTTATCGCCCTTGAAAGGGTATCCACATGGTATGAGAGGCCGTAATAACTGGAGTTGGCAAGACGGAGTATCTTTGCAGTCAGACCGGAGTCCTTCTCAATAACTGCACTCACCTCCTCTATCAGGACATCCTCCCGCTGAAGAAGCCTGTTCACTTCCATCACCACTGCCGGAAGTACGGGCAGGTCCTTTACCTTTTTAAGGATCTCCTCGGGAGATACCTTCCGCTCTCTCCTTCTGACCTTTACTGCTGGCTGATCGCCGGAAGAGGCTGCCGTCCTTTCAGGGAGTTTCCCCGTATTCAGGTATCTGAGGGCTTCAAGATAGAGCCCGGCATCTGCAAACTCACCCAGGTAGGAATCCTTATTTGCATCAGGAGGGAACCTCTCCAGAACCAGATCCCTGCATATCTCCTGTGCTCTGAGAATCTCCTCTTCCGTATATTGTGAATCCGCCCCTGAGTCAACCACATGAATCTCCGTTATTCCCCTCCGCCTCAGGGCCTCAATGGTTTTTGGGATTAAGATCGCCCCTGATGGCAGGAGACACTGTCCACCTTCAATAAGAACATCCCTGGCAACCACCATCCCCTCTTCAGCTTCATCTATCGAGATAACCCTTGACCTGGTCATCTGAAACGGACCTCACATTCCTTCAGGATCTTATTAAACTCCTCTTCCGGAATGTCATCTATCACTATGTTCCCCTTCTCATCCCTTTCAAGTTTTGTAATCTCAGGGTATCTCTTCTCCAGGACCTTCAGTTCCATGGCCTGTCTCTTTACGATCCTGAGCAACCTCCTGTTTTCCTCCTCAAGGTTGAACCTCTCAAGGGCGGAGCGGATCGCCAGTCGGAGTTCAAGATCATTCCACGGCTTTGTGAAAAATCTGTAGATCTCACCATCATTTACCGCCTTCATCGCAGCCTCAAGGCTTGCATGCCCCGTAAGCATGATCCTGATCACCTCAGGATACCTCCTCTTCACAATCCCAAGAAACTCCGCCCCTGTCATCCCGGGCATCCTTTCGTCGGATATAACCACCTTAACCGGCATGGATTCAAGCACCTTCAATCCTTCAGTCCCTGAGCCTGCAGAGAGGACCTCGTAGGGTTCATCAATGAGAGCCCTTCTTATGGCTGAGATAACGTGGGGCTCGTCATCCACTATAAGGATATTGTCTTCCATCTTTCTCACCTCCTGACCCATACAAAGACCCCTGTCTTTGACGGGTCTATCTCGGCATATCTCCTGAGCGCCCTTATATTCTTCTCATCCAGGGTCGTCCCCTTTCTGAGGAGCATCAATCCCGTCCCGCTCCTTACATCCCGGGCAACCACCATTCCTGGCTTCAGTTCAAAGGGAGAGAGCTCCATCTCAACAAGATCTTTTTTCGGGAGAGCCTTTTCATAGAGCCTGCTGACGGGGTTTTTAAGGTGTGGATAAAGGGCTGGGTCAAAAATGCTTCCCAGCCTCTTCTGTACATCGTTGAGAACCAGTTCAATCGCATTATCAACCTCGTATTTCGGGAGTTGTCTGTCGATAAAGTCGGCAACAGCGAGTATCCTTGACCCCAGGGGAATATCCTTTCCCGTCAACCCGTCGGGAAAACCTGATCCATCCAGTGCTTCATGGTGATGTCTGATAAGAAGTCCGGCTCCGCGCAGGTCCTCAATGGAATCTATTGCGGTCTGGCCCCTTACGGGGTGCTGCCGATACAGGGCCAACTCCTCCTCATCCATCTCCTGGGGGTCCTTTTTCAGAAGAACATCCGGGATGCCTATCTTGCCTATGTCGTGAAGAAGGGCACCTACCAAAATATCCTCAATCTCAGGCCTTTCAAGGCCAATGGCCTTTGCGACCTTTACGGAAATCTCTGCCACATTTCTTGAATGGCTCTCAGCACCCCTGTCTCTCAATTCAAGGAGGCCTGAGAAGGCAAAAATCGTATTCTTGAAATTATTCCTCAGCCGCTTGTTCAGCCTCTCCAGGGCCTCGTTCTTCTTCTGGATCTCCACAGTCTGTTCCTGGACAAAGAACTGAAGCTGGGCGTTCCACTCCTTCAACTCCTCATTCTGCCTTTTTATTATCTCCTGGAGTCTCCTGTTTTCAGAAACGAGACTGAACTGTTTCATCGCATCCCTGATCACTTGGAGAAGCTCATCATCCCGCCAGGGCTTGGCAATATAGCGATAAGCACCTCCCCGATTTATTGCATCCACTGCGGCATTTATATCGGCATATCCTGTGAGAACGATCCTGACCGTATCGGGCGCTATCTCCTTCGCCTTTTCAAGGAAGTCCACTCCAGTCATCCCGGGCATCCTCTGGTCCGAGATTATCACCCCCACCGATGAGGGGTTTCCCTTGAGGAGCTCAAGCGCCTCCGGACCTGAGCTGGCGGTAATCACATCAATTTCCTCACTCACAAGAAGCCTTTTGAGTGACCTGAGGATATTCTCCTCATCATCAACAACCAAAACCTGCACTGTCTCTTTCAGAGTCTCAGCCACCATTTTTTACTCCCTTTTCACTTTCCACCGGGAAGAAGACAAGCACCGTCCCTTCCTGACCGTCGGGGTACCTTATCATCTCACCAAGGCACCTTACATCTCTCCCATTAAGAATGAGCTCCCTGTATATCTGTCCGCTTCCTCTTTCAGGACCCAGTGCACTGAGCAGGTCCTTTGGAAGAACCATCTCGGACTCCATGCCTATCAACCCCACCCCATCCCGGGAGATGATCTCCATTGCCCGTCTGTTGGCCTGGACAATCAGTCCATCACTGTCTATCCCTATCACTCCCACCGGTAATGAATCAAGTATGTTCTGCGCACGCTCCAGGACACTGTTCTGAAACTGAAGCTCCGCCGTCCGCTCCCTGACGAGTCTCTCAAGACTGTTGTTTAGGGCCTCTAATTCCCTGTTTCTCTTCTTCAGCTCATCTGCAAGCTGGATGTTTTTCTTCTGGAGAAAGTATCTCTCCAGGGCGTTCGATATGGTTACCCTCAGATCCTCATCATTCCAGGGCTTGGGAATAAACTTGTAAATCTGGCCCTCATTTATCGCCTCCACGATCGAGGCTGTATCGGCGTAGCCTGAAAGGACTATCCTTACTGTCTCGGGCCATCGCTGACAGACCTCACGAAGGAACTCAACGCCATTCATACCCGGCATCCTGTAATCAGCTATGACTATCTGAACTGGCTTTGTCTCCTTGAGTATCCTAAGCCCCTCATCTCCTGTAGATGCTGTAAGCAACTCGTAGTCGTCATCAAGAAAGACCCGCTGAAGTGCCTTCAGGACATTTCTCTCATCGTCCACACAGAGTATCCTGATATCTTCATCGTAGGTCACGACTTCCTTGCCTCCCTCTAACTTGTGGAGTATGATAATATCATCGGCCATTACGGCACCGAACTTTAATCCAGATCAGGCAACATCCTAATTCCCCTCACGCACCGGCAGAGTGATAGTAAAGGT
>CAZITN010000089.1:0-9522 GCA_964542175.1 uncultured Thermodesulfovibrio sp.
TATTTGGAAGGGGTAAGCAGAAAGGACTTCAGGTTGGTCCTGTGCATTATGATGAACTGCCAAAGACCCTTTTGATGATTGTTGTTGATGATGAGGATGAGTCCAAGGTTGTAAAACTGATTCAGGACAAAGCGAGAACCGGTTTTATTGGTGATGGCAAAATCTTTGTCAGTACCGTAGAGAGTGCCTATACAGTGAGAACTGGGGAGGCTGGTCTATGAAGGAGATCACGGCAATCATAAGAAGGGACAAGGTTCCAGAGACAAAAAGGGTGCTTGAAGAGCTTGGCTATCCGTCACTTACAATTCAGAGTGTTGATGGAAGAGGCAAACAGAAGGGTGCGATGTGTGCTGAAATGGATTCTGAGATGCCCGAGAGTTTCTGCACCGCTGCGAAACTCAAACCCACACCCTCAACTTATGCCCTTGAGCATACCCTGCCAAAGGCTGCTCTTTATGTGCCCAAGAAGATGCTCACAATTATGGTACCTGACGATGTTGTTACAAAACTGGTAAAGGCGATAATAAAACTCAACCAGACAGGGAAGCATGGAGATGGTAAGGTCTTTGTATCTCCTGTAGAGGGTGCTGTGAGGATAAGAACGGGTGAAAGTGATGGCGAGGCAATAGTGTAAAAAATAAGTTGAAGGAGTTATGAATACAATATTGGGTTATGCAGGGGGGGCAGTAGAGCCTAGACATTTATATAAGAAAAAGAGAGAGGTTAGACATGATAAGGTTAGAAAAGAAAAGAGAGAGTATCATCAGTACTCATCCCTGTTTTTCAGAGAAGGCTCACCTTCGGTTCGGCAGGATTCATCTTCCTGTTGCTCCACAGTGTAATATACAGTGTAGATATTGTGTCAGAAAATACGATTGTGTTAATGAATCCAGACCTGGAATAACAAGCAGGCTCCTTTCTCCTGATGAAGCAGTACATCGTGTCAGTGTAATGATTCAGAGAAATGAACATCTCACTGTGGTGGGAATTGCTGGTCCTGGAGACCCACTGGCAAATGAAGAGACCCTTGTTACACTCAGGAGGATACACATGCTCTTTCCTGAACTGATTTTATGTGTATCAACTAATGGACTTTTGCTTCCTGAAAGGCTTAACGACCTGTTGAAGGCTGGCGTAAAGAGCATTACCATTACCATCAATGCGGTCCTGCCAGAAGTGGCTGAGAAGATATATTCATGGGCAAGATATAAAGGAGGGCTCTACAGGGGAAGAGATGCTGCCATGCTGATTACAAACAACCAGTGGCTTGGGCTCAGAATGGCACTGAAGGAGGGTCTGATTGTAAAGGTAAACAGTGTCTATATCCCTGGCGTGAATGACAGGGAACTTCCCATGATTGCTTGGCTAGCTGGAAGACGAGGTGCTGCACTGCAGAATATAATCCCCCTTATTCCACAGGGAGAGTTCAATAATTTAAAGAGACCTACCAATGAAATGGTACACAGGAAGCGAAGGGAATGTGAGGCTTATGTGCCTCAGATGACACACTGTCGTCAGTGTAGAGCAGATGCCTGCGGTAGTATTGGTGAGGATATTGATATGGAGATTGAGATGCTCATGTCAAGACTTGGCGAAGAGTATACAGAAATGGTTGTGTAGGAGATAAGGATGGGTATATTGTCAGAGATAGAACTGGAAAGGTACAGAAGACAGTTGATGCTCCATGGCTTTGGCACAGTTGAACAGGAGCGGCTGAAAAAATCCACAGCCCTTGTATCTGGTATTGGGGGCCTGGGAGGCACTGCAGCACTCTATCTTGCTGTAGCAGGCATAGGCAGGCTGATACTTGTACATTCAGGCAGACTTACCCTTTCGAACATGAACCGCCAGATACTCATGACCCATGACTGGATAGGCAACCCCAGGGTAATCAGGGCAAAGGAGACCCTGCAGAGGCTCAATCCTGATGTGGAGATAGAGGTTCACGACCTCAGACTGAATAATGAAAATATAATGTATCTGCTCAATGGAGTGGATATCGCACTGTCTGCAAGACCCAACTTTGAGGAACGTAGGGTTCTTAACAGGGGATGTATAAGAAAGGCCATCCCCATGGTAGAGGCAGCAATGAACGGGATGGAAGGATATATCTTTAATGTCCTTCCCGGAAGAGGCCCATGTCTTGACTGCCTTTTCCCGGAAGATAATCCTGAATGGGAGGAGCTTGGGTTTGCAGTGCTTGGTGCGGTTTCAGGAGTCCTCGGCTGTATAATGGCTATTGAAGTTATCAAACTGCTTACAGGCTACGGAGAACCTCTCTTGTCAAGTATGCTTGTATTCAATACAGTGAATATGCAGTTTAAAAAACTTAATATACGAAGAAATGAAAATTGTAAGACATGCGGTGTAAGATATGCGGTTTCAACAAGTTAAAAGTTTCTTAAATTTTTTTTCTTAGGAGGTAGAGGCATGGAAAAAGACAAAATCTTTTGCTACCAGTGTTCACAGGCAGTAAAGGGAATAGGATGCATTTCAGCAGGTGTATGCGGCAAGAAGATACTATTGTCTTAACACTGGGCTGCGGGAAATATAGATTAAATGATCTTGACCTTGGACAAATAGAAGGTATCCCCAGACTTGTAGATCTCGGACAGTGTAATGATGCAATAGTTGCCATTGATATAGCAGCCAGTCTGTGTGAATTCCTTGGAGTGTCGCTGAATGAGTTACCACTTACTCCAGTGCTGTGCTGGATGAACCAGGATGCAGTCTCAATCCTCTGGAGTCTTATTGCATTAGGTGTGTCCAGAATATATTTGGAGCCAGTGCTGCCAGCATGGGCCAATGAAGATATTCTTGAAGTGCTTACAGATAGGTATGGCGTGAAGTTTATCGGAGACCCCAAAGAGGACATCAACAGGATTTTGGGCGTCTAAAGAAAGGCTTTTAAAATTTGCTGGTTATCTACTTTTAACAGCGGTGCTTTGTTTCGGGTAGATTCTGGCATTGGGTTTTATTTCTCCTTTTCAGAAATAAAACAAGATTGGAGATAAAGATGAATTACAAAAAATACAGACCTCTGACATCATTGGAAATGCCAGAACGTAAGTGGCCAGACAATAGAATCAATACTGCTCCCATCTGGTGTAGTGTTGACTTGAGAGATGGCAATCAATCTTTACCTGTATCAATGTCTTTAAAGAGGAAGCTGAAGTTATTCAAGCTGCTCTGTGATATAGGTTTTAAGGAGATTGAAGTTGCCTTCCCATCATCATGTGAGTCTGAATATAGATTTGTAAGGCATCTGATAGAAGATAACTTGATTCCTGATGATGTAACAATACAGGTTATAACCCAGACAAGAAGGGATTTGATAAAAAGAACCATAGAATCCCTGAGAGGTGTGAGAAGGGCGATTATAAACTTTTATTTACCCACTTCACCTGTTCAGAGAATCATGGTCTTTAAAAAGGACAGAAAGGAAATGATGGATATTGCAAGAAATGGCGCAGAGTTTTTAAAAAAACAGGTGAAGAGATTGAATGACAGCGAAGTAAAATTTCTCTTTGCCCCTGAGAGTTTTTCTTTAACAGAGCCTGAGTTTGCTGTGCAGATCTGTGAGGAGGTAATGGCTGTCCTGGAGCCAACTGTTAATAATAAGATAATCTTAAATCTACCCTCATCCCTGGAAGTTTCCACGCCTAATATGTTTGCTGACAGGGTTGAGTGGTTTGTAAAGAATCTAAAAAACAGAGAGTCTGCAATAATTAGCATACATACTCATAATGACAGAGGGACTGCCATAGCTTCAGCAGAACTTGCTCTTCTTGCAGGGGCAGAGAGGGTAGAAGGAACCCTTTTTGGCTTTGGTGAACGTGCTGGTAATACTGACCTTTTAATACTTGCACTTAATCTATTCTCTGAGGGGATCGATCCATGTCTTGATCTTTCTGATATTATGACAATCAGGGCTACCGTTGAGGAATGTACGGGATATAGAATACATGAACGACATCCGTATGCCGGGGATCTTGTCTTCAAGACCTTTGCAGGTTCTCATCAGGATGCTATTAAAAAGGCACTCAGAATAACAGAAAAAAGACACTGCCCATTCTGGAATATCCCATATCTGATAATTGACCCTTCTGATATCGGCCGTAAAGATGAAGAGATAATAGGAATCAATGACCTTTCAGGAGGCAGTGCAGTTGCGCATCTCTTGAAGAAGTACAGTAATATTGTTCCTCACAAAGACATCTGCTCAAGGATTATAAAAGAAGTAAAAAGCATTGCAATGACAGAAGGACAGGAGATAAGAGCTGAGATGCTCTATTCAATTGCTAGGCAGATGTCCACACTATAGGCTATATACGATCATAGCTGTCAAAAACAGATCATGCAGGGAGGCGGCAAGCCTCCCTCAGGTCTTTCAGAATTATTTTAACAGCAGTAATCAGTGGTTACGCCTGATATGCTAAAATTTCGCTGATGTCTCGGGAAAGGAAATACAGCCTCTTTGTCTATGGAACCCTCATGTGGCAGGAGGTTCTGCGCACAGTAATAGGCAGGACCTGTCCGATGGAGGAGGCCCTCCTTGACAGGTATAAGCGATGCAGGATAAAAGGGGCCTTCTACCACGGATTAAGACAGGTCGGCAACTCAACGGTGAAAGGCAGGGTCATCAGAGGCCTGAGTAAGCGTGACCTGGCGATGATCGACCGGGTTGAGGGAGATGCTTACAAGAGGATCAGGGTAAGAGTCAGGACCCCTGTTCACGGCGATGAAGAGGTGTTCACCTACATAATCAAAGAGGCGTACCTGGAGATCCTTGTTGATCAGGAGTGGCACGAAACAGACCTTTCAGTGGTTGAGTTAAGAAGGCTTCTCCACGAAGAGGTGCAAGGCTAAAAGGGAACCTTTAACCCGTATTTCTTGAGCCTGTACCCAAGCTGCCTCGGCGTTATGCCTAGGGCACGGGCCGCACGGGCCTGTATGAAATTATGCTCCCTGAGGGCATTCATGATCCTTTCCTTTTCCATGGTCTCCACCTCTTTTGAGAGCGCCTTGGGCTCCCCTGAGGCATGACGGGTTTCAGAGGGCACGTCCTTGTCAAGGGAAAGCATGTCCATCTGGAAGTCACGGGCCGTAATCCTGTTGTCTTCAGCCATGATAACCAGCCGCTCCAGGGTATTTGCCAGTTCCCTGATGTTTCCGGGCCATGAATAGTCCATAAATGCCTGGATCGCATCCCCCGAAACGACCATCTGCTTCTTGTATTTTTTGTTGAAACTTCTGATATAGTAATTGACAAGATGGGGGATGTCCTCCTTCCGTTCCCTGAGGGCAGGAAGCCTGACGGATACAACATTGAGCCTCCAGTAGAGGTCTTCCCTGAAGTTTCCTCTCCTAACCTCATCAATGAGATTCCTGTTGGTCGCTGCCAGTATCCTCAGGTCCGCCTTTATGGGCTCCGATGAGCCGAGACGTTCAAAGGTCTTCTCCTGAAGGACCCTCAGTAGTTTTGCCTGAACAGATAGGGGTAATTCACCTATCTCGTCAAGAAATATGGTACCACCTCTGGCCCGCTCGAACCTCCCGATTCTTTTCTCTGTTGCTCCTGTGTATGCCCCCTTTTCCGCACCAAAGAGTTCCATCTCCAGCAGGTTCTCCGGGAGCGCTGCACAATTCACAGCCACAAAGGGCCCTTCTGCCCTTGCGCTCTGATAGTGAATGGTCCTTGCCATGAGTTCCTTTCCGGTCCCGCTTTCTCCAAGGAGAAGCACCGTGGCATCCGTGACGGCAACCTTGGTAATCATCTTCAGGACAGCCTGGAACCTGGATGACTCGCCAATCAGGTTTGGCACACTGAACCTGTCCTTCAGTTGACGCCTCAGTTCCTCCCGCTCTGAGTCAGCCTCTCTGAAGATCCTCCAGAGCCCCACGAACTGGGCGATCAGTGAAGAGACAATCCCAAGTACCCTTATATCGTCGTCGACTCCTCCATGCTCGCTGGAATAGATCCTGTCCACACTGATCACTCCGAGGACTTCACCTTTCAGTTCTATGGGATGACAGAGAAAGGATATCCCTTCCTTGTCAGGGCGGGATCCGGTCCTGTTCAGAAACTTGGGCTCATCACCTATGTCCGGTACAAGCATGGGTTCAGCCGTTTCCATGACCCGCCCCACAATGCCTTCGCCTATCCGGTACTTGCCCTTCCGTATCTCATCACGGCTGAGGCCATGGGCGGCAACTATTTTCAGCTCGCCCGAGACCGGCTCCAGCAGATAAACACAAGCCCGCTGCATCTCCAGTTCCTCACTCAGGGTCTCCATGGCAGAGGTGAGGTTTTCCTGCAGATCAAAGGATGCCGTCAGAACCCTGCTAACCTCAAGGATGGCAAATAATTCTCTGTTTTTCCCGCTCTTCATTCTCTGTCCTTAAAGGGAATAGCCTTCCTCGCCATGCTGGGCGAGGTCGAGCCCCTGTCTTTCCTCATGGTCCTTTACCCTGAGCCCGATGGTCCAGTCAATCACTTTGAGTATAACGAGGCTCACCACTCCGGAGTACAGGATCGTGGCAAGACTCGCCAGTGCCTGTACACCCAGAAGGGTGATATTACCGTAGAGAAGCCCGTTCGCACCCGAGGGATTAACTGCAACAGATGCAAACACCCCTGTTGCAAGGGCACCCCACAGGCCTCCAACACCATGAATCCCCAGGACATCAAGGGAGTCATCATAACCGAACCGGGTTTTTGCATTAACGGCAAAGTAGCAGAAAAGACCCGCTCCGAAACCGATCAGGATTGAAGAGAGAGGGCTCACGAACCCCGCAGCCGGCGTTATCCCGACAAGACCGGCCACTGCACCGCTTACTGCCCCCAGTGCGGTGGGTTTCCCCTTCTGAATCCATTCAATAAAGGTCCAGGCAAGGGCTGCAGATGCCGCAGCCGTATTGGTGGTGACAAAGGCAAGTCCGGCAAGGGAATCCGACGCCAGGGCACTGCCGGCGTTGAAGCCGAACCAGCCGAACCAGAGAAGGGCCGCCCCCATTATGGTAAGGGGAAGGTTGTGGGGCTGCATCGGCTCCTTCAGGTAGCCTATCCTCTTCCCGATAACCACCGCAGAGACTATGGCAGCCATTGCCGAGTTGATATGAACGACCGTTCCTCCTGCGAAATCAAGGGCCCCCAGTTTGGCACCGATCCAGCCACCACCCCAGACCCAGTGGGCAACAGGTGAATAGACAAACGTCGCCCAGAGGACCGTAAAGACCAGCATCGCTGAAAACTTCATCCTTTCTGCAAAGGCCCCTGTTATCAGGGCAGGGGTGATTATCGCAAACATCCCCTGAAACATCATGAACACCAGGTGGGGGACAGTCGGTGCGAGAGGGGCGGGCTCCGCACCAATCCCGATAAGGCCGAACCACTTCAGCCCTCCTACAACCCCGCCGATATCAGGACCGAAGGCAAGGGTATAGCCCCAGAGCACCCAGACAACACTCATAACACAGAGGATTATGAAACTGTGCATTATGGTGCCGAGGACGTTCTTCCGCCTGACCATACCGGCATAGAAGAATGCAAGCCCCGGTGTCATCAACATGACAAGGGCCGTAGAGACAAGAAGCCAGGCCGTATCCCCTGCACTGATAGTCGAAGCCTCTGCCCCGTAAACGGGCGAAACTGCAGCCAGAAGCACAAATAGCACCTCCGGAACTCCTCTAAGAATGAAACTTCTCATCTTTTCCTCCTCCTTGTCGGCATATGGTTGCCGTTTTCCGTATTAAAGCACAGACCCGACAAAATTGTCAACCCCGTGGTGCAGCCCCCCCTCAGGACATACCAGGCGTGGCAGCCCGCCTTTACGAGTCCGCCTTTCTTGTGCTATTCTTTTATAACCAAACCAGAAAAGGATTCTTTCACCGGATGAGCAAGGCTTTTACAGGCGATCTTGAAAACCTCCATATCGTAGACATCATCCAGCTTCTTCATACCACGAGGAAGTCGGGCACCTTTACGGTTGAACGGCCAGGCAAGGGCAAGAGCAGGATCGTCTTCAGTAACGGCTATATCGTCTCCGCCAGTCACCTGGACAACCGTATCTACATCGGGACGGTCCTCCTCAAGATGGGCCTCATCACCAGGCAACAGCTCGACCATGCACTGGAAGAACAGAGACGGGCCGGGAAAGCGAGAAAACCCCTCCTGACCACCCTGATCGAGATGGGTGTCATCGGGAAAGAGGATGCCCTGAAGGGGCTCAGAAAGCTCATCGAGATCACCCTCGTAGAGCTGATAGGCTGGACAGAGGGGGCCTTCACATTCGAGCCTGAGGCTGTAAAGGTCTCGGAGGAGAGCAGCTACATGCCCGGTGAGATGGAGGAGGATATCAATCTCGATGCCCAGATGGTCCTTATGGATGCGCTCAGGGTCTATGACGAGCGGGAACGTGACAGGTCTGAAGGAAAGCCTGTCCACTCCTATGAAGAGGTCTTTGCCGATATGGAACCGGCCGGCCCTGAGGAGCAATCCGGAGAAACAGAAAGCCCCCGGGAAGAGGAGGCCGGCGACAGACAGGTCATCACCGCCGAGGACCTCGGCCTGGACAGCATTGACCACCTAAAGAAAAAACTCCCCCGTACCCTGATGGACAGGGAGAGTTTTGATCCCGGCGAGATTCACCGCCAGCAGATCCGGGAGATGCTCTCGGAGTTCTCACCGGCTGAGCAGAACAGGTTCATCAGCTTTCTCGACAGGGCCCAGGCCTTCGGGAACATCCTGCAAACAGGCCATGACAGGAAGGGAACGGGAGGCGCCATAATACTCCATAGTACGGACCCTCTTCTGAAGCACTCCGTCATGACACTCTATAAAAGGGAGGGCGTCCCTGTCTTCAGCACAAGCCGGTTTGAAGAGATTGAGCACTACCTCTCCCAGTCTCTCCTTAAGTCCATCGTCCCCCTGATTCTGCTCGACACACCCGGGCCTTCGGGAGATGAATCTTCCATGGAGAACCCCGAAGAACTCCTGAAAAAGCTGAAAGCAGAGTATCCCCTCGTACCGGTCATACTATTACACTCCCCTCCTGATTATTCTGCCACCCTGCAGGCCCTCAGGACAGGTGCACGGACGGTCATCCCCCGGCCACCCGGCAAGCCCAGGGACGAAAACTTTATCGATGATATGATCAATCTCCTGGAAACACTAAAGATATACCTGGATAACTGTATGACCGAACAGCGCCGGATGACCATGAAGGACCGGGTGATCAGGGAACTTGACAGGCTGGCTCTCAGGATAAAGGACATTCCTGACCCGAAGAAGGTATCCGAAGAGGTCCTTGGGTTCCTCACCGAGGTCTTCGAAAGGGCCTGGCTCTTTATAGTTAAAGAGGGTGAACTGGTAAGTGAGAGACTCTTTGGAGAGAGAAGGGTCAGGATACCACTTGATATCCCTTCGGTCTTCCGGGATGTGGTGGAGAAGGGGAGTTTGTTCTTCGGCCCCCCTCCAGAGGACGGTCTCATGGAAAGATATCTCTACACTCTCATTTCTCC
>CAZITN010000090.1:0-9316 GCA_964542175.1 uncultured Thermodesulfovibrio sp.
CACGGAGCCTTCCCTGCCTGTGTCATTTCCGGGGTGGGGTCTGAATCTTTCATTAAAGAAGATGTTTTCTATAACACCCGCTCGCATTGGCTCGCTGTGCATATTCAACACCTGATGATTCAAGAAGGCGCATCCCTGTGTCGGCTCGGCGGAGACCGAACGGACGTATCTACTTACAACACCATTCATAGAACTGATCAAGCCTGTTAAAGCGCCGTCCATAACAGACTTTCTTTGCTCAGACATGACCGGAGCTTTATAATGAAAGTTTCAGACCCCACCCCGGAATCTGTCAGAAGGTCCTTGAGGTTATGCCCGCTGCCGGTTACCACATTTAACGTTAAGGTCAACTCATATCTTCATCGGTTTCCGGTGCCGCCTTGAAGGCTGCTTCTGCCTCTTCCTGCTTGATCTTGGAGTATTCGCTTTCGCTGATTATATCAATATCCCAGCCTGTGAGCTTCATGGCAAGCTTTACGTTCTGACCCTTCTTCCCTATGGCAATTGAGAGCTGCTGGTCATTAACCACCACCATGGCGGTCCTGTCATCCTCATTGATACCTATCATCTCCACACTTGCAGGTGTGAGTGACCGGGCTATCAGCATCCTGGGGTCGTCACTCCAGGGAATTATGTCTATCCTCTCACCCCTCAGTTCCCTGACAATCGCCTGGACCCGCGTCCCCTTCATTCCAACACAGGCACCGACAGGATCAATGGATGAGTCCTTTGATATAACGGCTATCTTAGTCCTCTCCCCTGGCTCCCTTACGATGCTCTTTACCTCCACTATGCCGTCCTCTATCTCGGGAACTTCCGTTCTGAAGAGCTCTGCCACAAACTCAGGAGCCCTCCTTGTCAGGACGATCTCGGGACCTCTCTGCGTGGATCTTACCTCGCTCACATAAGCCTTGACCGAGTCACCCCGCTTGAGATGCTCACCAGGGAGAGTCTCTCTCACAGGAAGAATCGCCTCCACACGACCAAGGTTTACAAAGTACACCCCCCTGTCCTTCCTCTGAACCAGACCGGTCACGATCTTGCCGACTTTGTCCTTGTACTCATCATAGATTACCTGACGTTCAGCCTCCCTCACCCGCTGGAGAATCACCTGTTTGGCCGTCTGGGCCGCAATCCTCCCGAAGTCCTGGAGTTCCAGCGGTCGTGAAACCGTCCCGCCCAGTTCTGCATCCGGGTCTATCCGGCGTGCCTCCTCAAGGGTTATCTGAGTATTGATGTCCTCAATGTTTTCAACAACTTCCCATGTCTCTCTTAAAGCAATTTCGCATGTTTTTCTGTCAATAACAACCTCTATGTTCCGGGCAGAACCGTATTTCTTTTTCACTGCACTCAGGAGGGCTGATTCCAGTGCCTGGATAACACTCTCCCGGGTAACTCCTTTTTCCCTGCAAATCTGTTCAATGATGTGACAGAATTCCTTGTTCATGGCATCTCCACCTCAAGCCTTCCCTTTTTTATCTCACTATAGGGAACCTCAAGTTCATCCCTTTCGGTCTGAAAGAGGATGATCTCATCCCTCACATCAAGTATTCTTCCAGTAATGACATTACTCTTATTGAACATCTTCCTTGTAACCACCCTCGCCAGTCTGCCCCTGAACCTCTCATAATCCTTCAGGCTCTTAAGGGGTCTGTCAAGGCCTGGGGATGTCACCTCAAGGGTATATCTGCCAGGAATCGGGTCCTCAATATCAAGGAGGGCCTCGAGTTGCCTGCTCACCCTCTCGCAGTGTTCGATCCCTACACCATCATCCCTGTCAATTGTTACCCGGACGATCAGCCTCCCGATCTGACCAAGCAGTTCAAGATCAGATATCTCCACGCCTGCAACACCTGCCGCTTCTTCTGCAAGGTCTTGCACCTTTTTTTTAATGACAGCCTTTGTTGACATCTAATCCCTTATTAAAAACAAAAGAGTGGTAAGACCACTCTTTTGGACAATAATCAAGTGCTTGCTCTTTATCTCTGTTGAGCAAAATGGTTATATATAATTTACCAGTTTTCCACGTAAAAGTCAAACTTCGCTCAATTTTCTGTATATATGTTAATATATATGCCTATTTTCTTCAACTGGAGGTCGGATGCTTGTAGGAAAACCGCTGCTGGGAGAAAAGGAGATACAGGCAAAGGTGAAGGATCTTGCCGAAGCCATCTCCAGAGATTTTTCAGGTGAGGAACTGATAGCGATAGGCATACTTAAAGGTGCCTTCATGTTCTATTCAGACCTTATCCGGCATATAGACGTCCCGGTTACGGTTGACTTCATCATCGCCTCAAGTTACCTCAAGACTGAGAGCACAGGAGAGGTCAGGATTCATGCAGACATCAGGGAGGATATATCCGGAAAGAATGTCCTTCTTGTAGAGGATATAGTGGATACAGGCATAACGCTGAACCATATAAGGGAAAGGCTCCTCCAGAGGGCCCCTGCAAGGCTCGCCGTTACCGCTCTTCTTGATAAGAGGGAACGCCGGATTGTGGATGTTCCCATAGATTACATAGGGTTTGAAATCCCCGACAGGTATGTTGTAGGATATGGGCTCGATTTTGATGGCAGGTTCCGGAATCTTCCCTACATATCCATATTCAAACGGAATGAATAGGTCATATTGAGCTTTTCTTCCGTATCGCTCAAGGAGGAAAGATATGTATGAGCTTATGATAGAGGACACCTTTTCATCAGCCCATCAACTAAGGGGCTACAAGGGAAAGTGTGAAGCACTACATGGTCATAACTGGAAGGTCCAGATCCATGTCTCTGCCGAACGCCTCAACGAGATAGACATTGCCGTGGATTTCCATGATCTCAAGAAGTGGACAAAGGAGGTACTGGAGCAGCTGGATCACGGGTTTCTGAATGAGATCTTCCCCTTTACCGAGATAAACCCCTCTTCAGAGAACATTGCAAGGTGGATCTTTGAATCCCTGAAGAAGAAGATTAATACCGATCATGTCCGGCTTTCGGCTGTCACGGTATGGGAGTCGGACTCTGCGTCTGCTACGTACTATGAAGATTGACCAGGATTTCGCAGAAGACATAATCAAGGAGGCCCGAAAGCGGGGAGGTTTCTCTGTCGAGGTCTACATGACCGCCTCCTCTTCTACATCCATAGATGTAAAGGGGCAGGAGATAGAGGCCCTTGAGAGGGCCGATGAATTCGGTTACTCCCTCAGGGTGATTGGAAAGGACCGGATCGGGTTCTCCTATTCCACTGAGCCTGACAAATGGCTTGAAGTGGTGGAGGCAGCCATTACCAATGCGGCTTTTACCGATGAGGACCCGTTCTCCAGCCTGGCAGAACCAGAAACTGCTCCTTCTGTCCTCACCCATGACCATGGAGTTTCTGAACTTACAGACGATTCCCTCCTCGAGAAAGCCCTTGAGATAGAGAAGGCCGCACTGGATCACGACAGAAGGATAAGAAAGGTAAGAAAGGCCTCTGCTGCAAAGACCGAATCGGAAGTCCTTGTCATGACCTCAACCGGAGTAAGCCTCAGGTATGCAGGCACGGCACTTTCCGGTCAGATAATGGTGGTAGCAGAGGATGGGGAGGATTCCCAGATGGGATGGGGATTTGAAAGCAGCCGTCTCCTGAGTGATATAGACTTCCCTGCAATAGGAAGTATTGCGGCTGAACGGGCGATACAGCTCCTTGGCGCGGGGAAGGCAGAGACAGGAAGAGGCGACATCCTGCTTGAAAGCCATGTGGCCACAGAGCTCCTGGGCATTCTTGCATCGGCATTCTCTTCAGAGAACATCCAGAAAGGCAAGTCCCTCCTGGCAGGCAGAAGGGATGAGAAGGTATTTTCTGAAAGGCTGAACCTCATAGATGATCCAACCCTGGAGGGCAGGCCGGGAAGCAGGCCCTTTGATGGTGAGGGGACACCATCAAGGAGAATAAGACTGGTCACGGAGGGAGTCGTCAGTAACTTTCTCTACAACATCAGGACAGCAAAGAGGGAGGGCCTCAGTTCAACAGGAAACGCCGTCAGGGCCGGGATAGAATCCCTCCCGGGAGTAGGGATCTCAAATCTCTTTATTGAGCCGGCCTCAGGTGATTACTGCCTCTCCCGTGAAGCCCTCATTGGCTCCATGAAGAGGGGCATCATAGTTACAGAGGCGATGGGAATGCACACCGCCAACCCCATATCCGGAGACTTCTCAGTAGGGATAACAGGACTCTGGGTGGAAGAAGGAAGGGTTGTGAGGCCTGTAAAGGAGGCTGCCATCTCGGGAAACATTCAGGACCTCTTCCGGAAGATAGTGGCCTTCGGGGACAGAACAAAGTTCTACGGAAGGACAGGCTCACCGGATATTCTCTTTGAAGATATTGATATAAGCGGCTAATGAAAAGCGAGGAGGAGACTTATGGATTATTTGCTTACTGAAGAACAGATCATGATACGGGATCTTGCAAGGCAGATCGCAACCGAGAAGGTCGTCCCTGTCAGGGCTGAACTGGATGAGAAAGAGGAGTTTCCCTGGGAGATATTGAAGGTGATGGCCCAGTCCGACATGTTCGGCATATTCATTCCTGAAGAGTACGGAGGGCTCGGGATGGGTGCACTGGAACTCTCAATCGCCGTGGAGGAACTCAGCCGTGCCTGTCTTGGTGTCTCGACCACCTATGCAGCAAACGCCCTCGGGACGTACCCGATTCTGCTCTTTGGCTCACCGGAACAGAAGGAAAAATACCTTCCCGACATAGCAGGGGGCAAAAGGCTCGTAGCCTTCGGTCTTACCGAGGCCAATGCAGGAAGCGATGCCGCCGGTATCCAGACAACTGCGGTAAGGGACGGTGACAGCTACATACTCAACGGGACAAAGCAATGGATAACCAACGGAGGTGAAGCTGATATATACACGATCATTGCAATGACCGACCGGTCAAAAGGTGCACGGGGTGCCAGCGCCTTCATTGTTGAGAAGGGCACACCCGGATTCAGCTTCGGGAAAAAGGAAGAGAAGATGGGCATCAGGGCATCTGTTACACGGGAACTTGTCTTCGAAGACTGCCGCATCCCGAAGGAAAACCTCCTTGGACGGGAAGGCATGGGCTTTCTTGTAGCCATGAAGACCCTTGACCAGTCAAGGGTTGGAGTCGGGGCCCAGGGTGTGGGTGTTGCCCAGGGTGCCCTTGATGAGGCCATAAAGTTTGCCAAGGAACGTGTCCAGTTCGGGAAGCCCATAATCAGCTTTCAGGCGATCCAGCATATGCTGGCAGATATGGCCACCCAGACAGAAGCAGCCAGGGCCCTGGTATACGCAGTTGCCCGGTACATTGACAGCGGATCAAAGGACTTCTCCAAGGTCTCTGCCATGGCCAAGGTCTTTGCAACAGACGTGGCCATGAAGGTTACCACTGATGCAGTCCAGGTAATGGGAGGTTCCGGTTATATGAGAGAGTATCCTGTTGAAAAGATGATGCGTGATGCCAAGATACTCCAGATATATGAAGGCACAAATCAGATACAGCGGAACGTGATAGGGCAGGCCCTCATAAAAGAGACCGCAAAGATAAAGGATTAAAGGAGCAGCCGGATGAAGATTCTTGTCTGTATAAAACAGGTTCCAGATACAGCCGAGGTAAGGATAAACCCTGAAACAAACACTCTCATCAGGGATGGTGTACCGAGCATAATTAACCCCTACGACCTCCATGCAATTGAAGCAGGTCTCAGGCTCAAGGATGAACTGGGAGCAAGTGTTACCGTTATGACAATGGGTCCCCCCCAGGCAGAGGATGCCCTCAGGGAGGCCATCTCAATGGGGGCTGACGAGGCAGTACTCCTTACTGACAGGGCCTTTGCCGGTTCTGATACCTGGGCGACCGCCTATACCCTTGCCCAGGCCTCCCGGAAGCTGGGGTTCGACCTGATCATATGCGGCAAACAGGCGATAGACGGTGATACCGCCCAGGTGGGTCCGGAGATGGCAGAGTTCCTCGCAATACCCCATGTTGCATATGTGAAGGGGATCGAAGAGGTCTCTGAAGAAAGGGTAGTCCTTGAGAGGATGATGGATGAGGGTTATGACGTGATAGAGGCTGAGTTTCCCCTTCTTATAACAGTGGTAAGGGAACTTAATGAACCAAGGCTCCCCTCGCTCAAGGGCAAGATGAGAGCAAAAAAGGCTGAGATAAAGAAGCTTACACGGGAAGATATCGGGGCAGAGGAGTCGGAGACAGGCCTTCAGGGCTCACCCACCCAGGTTAGAAACATCTTCGCCCCTGAAAGCAAGAAGGACAGAAAGATGCTCGAAGGGTCGGTTGAGGAACAGGTGAACCAGCTCATCGAGGAGTTGAAGAATATAAAGTGTCTGTGAGGGTTAAAACTAATATTGTAGGTAAGGCGGGTAAAAGCGTTTCATAACCCCATTAGATGCAATGAGGATTAGATTTTATAGAAAGAGACAGTCTGTTCAGGAAGCGGTTAGAGTCTGGCAGTTGTTGATCTGTCTTATCGGTATTGCTAAAATGGGGTTATTCACCGCCTCTACCCGCCTTGTGAAAAGGGTTGATGAAAATCAGGCTTTAAGAAACGTTCAAAATTTTGGAAAAATATCTTTTGGAGGATAGAGAGAATGCGTATTCAGGTAGATCGTGAACTCTGCACGGGATGTGAGACCTGTATTGATTCATGTCCTTACGATGCCATCGTGATGAAGGAAGACAAGGCCTTCATTAATGAATACTGCCAGCTATGCAGGGCATGCCTAAGCGTCTGTCCTGAAGGCGCTATTAAAGAGGTGGGGAGTGCATCCGGTGAGCCCGTGGGAGACCTCAGCGCGTACAGGGGCGTCTGGGTCTTTGCCGAACAGAGGGATGGAAGTGTTGCCGACGTTGCATATGAACTTCTTGGCGCAGGACGAAGGCTTGCAGATGCAAGGGGCTCCTCACTCTCGGCGGTCCTCTTCGGTGCTTCCGATGAGGAAGCAGAGGCACTCATCCAGGGTGGTGCCGACAGGGTTTACCATGCCAGGGACCCGATCCTTGATCACTTCAATGACGAACCCTATGCAGAGCTTCTCAGCCGTTTGATAAGGAACCACCAGCCTGAGATTGTCCTTGCCGGTGCAACCCCCATAGGGAGGTCCTTCCTTCCGAGGGTGGCGGCAAGACTGAGGACAGGTCTGACGGCAGACTGCACATCCCTTGAGATCGATCCCAAAACAGGTAACCTCCTCCAGATCCGTCCCGCCTTTGGCGGTAATATCATGGCAACCATACTCTGCCCTGCCCACAGGCCCCAGATGGCCACGGTCAGGCCCAGGGTGATGAAACGGCTCCAGCCTGACGAGTCCCGGACCGGCGAAATAATCCCTGTTGAGGTCAGTGACCTCTCTTCAAGGACAAAGGTCATAAAAAGTGTCAAGGAGGAGTCGGAGATATCCGTCAACCTTCAGGAGGCGGATGTAATCGTATCCGGCGGACGGGGGCTTGGAAAACCCGAGGGCTTTGCCCTCCTTGAAGAACTCGCCTCGCTCCTGAACGGGGTGGTCGGTGCTTCCCGCGCAGCCGTTGATGAAGGCTGGATACCTTACAGCCATCAGGTAGGCCAGACAGGAAAGACCGTCTGTCCGAGGATATACATATCCTGCGGCATTTCAGGTGCAGTCCAGCATCTGGTGGGGATGCAGTCATCGGACATCATTATAGCGATAAACAAAAACCCCGAGGCCCCCATATTCTCAGTGGCCAACTACGGGATAGTGGGTGATGTCTATGAGGTCATCCCGGCACTGATAAAAAAGATAAAAGAGGTGAAACAGTAATGAGTATCGCCTTTATCTTCCCTGGGCAAGGTTCCCAGTATGTGGGGATGGGCAGGGAGATTCATGCCGGATACCCCGAGGCAAGGAAGACCTTTGAGGAGGCTTCAGAGGTTCTTGGATATGACATGAAGGCCCTCTGCTTCGAGGGGCCCAAAACAGAGCTTAACAAGACATTCAGGACCCAGCCGTCCATCCTCACGGTGAGCATTGCCACTCTCAGAGTACTCGAAAGGGTGGGTCTTAAACCAACGGTAGTAGCCGGCCACAGTCTCGGAGAGTACTCCGCCCTTGTTGCCGCCGGTGTGATCAGCTTCCATGATGCCCTCAGGCTCACGGAGAAGCGGGGACACTTCATGCAGAACGCCGTCCCCGAAGGAGAGGGGTTGATGGCTGCAATCCTGGGCCTCTCCAGGGAAGACGTGGACAGCATATGTCTTGATGTCTCTTCAGGCTATGTCTCTCCTGCAAACTACAATTGCCCGGGCCAGATCGTGATAGCCGGGGAACGACCAGCAGTGGAAGAGGCAATTCAGGTGGCAAAGGAACGGGGAGCAAGACGGGCGGTCCCCCTTGCCGTGAGCGCCCCTTCACACTGTGCCCTCATGATCGAGGCATCGCGCCAGCTTGCCGAGGAACTTGAGAGAATCGATTTCTCACCCCCCAGGATTCCCGTTGTAAACAATGCCGACGCCATGTTTCTGAATACAACGGGTAGCATCAAGGCATCCCTGGTAAAACAGCTCGACAGCCCCCTTCTCTGGGAAGACTCTGTCAGGAACATGATCGAGTCCGGGATCAGGACATTCATCGAGGTGGGGCCGGGCAAGGTCCTCTCAGGCCTTATAAGAAGGATCGACGGGGGAGTCAAAACACTTAACACCGACACTTCCCTTGAAGAAATCAAAAGGCTCCTCTGAGCAGGGAGGGGAGACTTCTGTAGTTTTGTTTTTTCTTAATCTCGGTGACCTTCCTGTCCTCCGTGGTAATCCGATCTTTTTACAAATAAACTTCCACCACGAAGAGCGCGAAGTAAAAAATATATCCTCTTTTCACTCTGTGTCCTTTGTTAAAGGAGTTCCACGAATCCCAGGTGTCTGGTCCGGTTGAATAGCTTTCTGTCTGCAGTTACAAGACAGCAGCCATGTTTCCTTGCAATGACGATATACACAGCATCATAACCTGAAATACTGCATTCCCGCGACACTTTTATAATTTCTTCAAAGTCTTTACGGTCCAGAGCAAGGACTTCAAAATCAAAATCCCAGAGGGAACGAAAAATATCCAGGGCAACATCAACAGGAAGCCCGGACTTTGTTGAAAGTACATTTGCAGTTTCGTAGAAAAACAGTGATGGCACTCCAATCAGTTCCTCACCTGTAATATGCTTCTGTCTGTAACTAACGGCTTTTCTGTGTCCTGCTTCCGGTCCTAACACCCACTTGAGGATGACCGATGTATCCAGAACAATCATTTTTTACTCCGGATTTTTCTAACTGCTTGCACAGTATCAAATGTACGTGTG
>CAZITN010000091.1:0-9314 GCA_964542175.1 uncultured Thermodesulfovibrio sp.
TCTTTCCGCCATACCGCCTCTCCCTGTCGTGTCAGATTGTTTTGGACACCAGTGGCCTGTCAACTCTGATTCAGAATACCCACTGATCACCGAAATGAGATGTCCGGTCTGCAAGGATCATCCTTAAGAATACATAGGCATGTCGCATTCCGGTATAATTAAGGAGGCATTAAGTGGTGCCAGAGGAAAGCAGAAATGAATAAAAAACCCATAAATCCATTGTTGCTGTCAGGTTTGATCCTGTTATTTACCATAGGGCCAATCTTCATTACAAATGTTTACCGCGCGTTTGGGAGAAACCAGAATATATGGTGGACTCCCTCCTCACTGGCATTGCCCGCTGAAAAGACCAGAAATGATTTTCAGTTGTTTATAGGTGGAAAACTTTTACAAAAACATTTGTCTGAGGGAACTCTCTTTGTTCTGGATAAAGAGGGGGAGAAATATCCTGTTAGCTCCAAAGACGTACGTGTTCGATTAAATAACTGGTATAAGACCAGATCAAATTTCCTGGCGAAAGCAGTATCTACCGGCTTCGCATTCGGGATAGCAATAACTTTGTTTGTGGTAGGGCTAATTCAAACTTTTGTCCAGAAGAGAAAACCTCGCTAAGACTTATTAAGGTCGTCAGCACAAAAGATATGTCACAAAAACAGCGAGCCATTGCAATAATAGGAAGTTACAGAGCAGGTGGAGCTGTTGATTCCGCAGTTGCTGAGATACTCTCACACCTTCAGGATCGGGAGGTTGATTGTCGGACTGTCTATCTGAAGGACTACAACATCGGGTTCTGTACAAACTGCCGGACCTGTCTTCAACAGCCTGGCATATCAAGGGGGAAGTGCATTCTGAATGATGATATGGAAGAAGTTCTGGGCATACTTGATTCTGCTGATTTCCTGATACTCGGAGCTCCCACAAACGCAGGCAATGCAAATGCACTGACAAGAAAGTTTCTTGAGAGGTGTGTCTGCTACGCATACTGGCCCTGGGGAACCCACTCACCCGTGCTCCGCAAGAAAA
This sequence comes from uncultured Thermodesulfovibrio sp., assembly GCA_964542175.1. Classification (GTDB taxonomy): domain Bacteria; phylum Nitrospirota; class Thermodesulfovibrionia; order Thermodesulfovibrionales; family JdFR-85; genus WFTX01. Next base: position 1,024 of record CAZITN010000091.1, read on the forward strand.
TAAAAAGCAAGAAGTCCATCCTGATCTCTTCAAGTGCTGCTCCTGCATTGATCGGTAAATATCTGAATGGTACTCTAGGGGCATTGAGGACACTCTCGGAATATCTTGGGGCCAGGCCGGTCGGTAATTTATGGATCGGGGGAGTGACTGAAAAGAAAGTCCATCTCTCACCGGGAATCAGAAAGAAGGCTGGCAGGCTGGCTGAAAAACTTGCTGAAAAATAAGGATAGATAAGCTAAAAAAACATGAGAGGGGGTAAATATCATGAATGAGCACAGGGAGACTCTGATTGTGGAAGTGAGGGACAATATGGCCTGTCTCACACTGAACCGTCCTTCTGTCCTCAATGCACTCAACAAACCCTTACTGATTGAACTAAAAAGAGCTTTAGAGGAAATAGGATCAAACACGGACATCCAGGCTGTATTCTTTACCGGAGCAGGTGACAAGGCCTTTTCTGCCGGTGCGGACATAGAATATCTGAACAAAGCCACACCTCTGCAGGTCCGTGATCTGGCCCGGATAGCCATATCCGTAAACCGACTCATTGAAAACCTGAACAAAATCACCTTTGCCCTGATCAATGGCTTCGCCCTTGGTGGGGGACTCGAGTTGGCTGAAGCCTGCATGTTCAGGCTTGCTGTTCCTTCAGCAAGGCTTGGCCATCCGGAAGTCAGAATAGGTGCTGTAGCAGGGTGGGGTGGAACCACCCGGCTGCCACGCCTCGTTGGCAGAGGCCGGGCCGTGGAAATGCTTCTTACCGGAAAGATGGTGAACGCAGAGGAGGCCCTCCAGATGGGGCTAATCCATAGGATAGTTGAACAAGGCAGACTGAAAACAGAGGGAGAAAGGTTGTTTGAAGAGATTAGGCAGAACGCTCCCCTTGCTGTAAGTCTTACATGGGAGGCCATTCATCGAGGCCTTGATTTGCCGGTTGATGAATCAGCAGAGTTAGGTGCTGACTATTTCGGGTTAGCTGCCTCAACCGAGGATTTCCGTGAAGGAACCAGGGCATTTTTGTACAGACAAAAACCAAGATTCCGGGGCCGATAACTTTTACCTGGAAACCGGATGGATATAACAAACGGGTTGGGTACTGAACTGCGCAACGACCTTGAAAAGCTGGCAAAAACACACGTCTTTAATGTAAATTATAAGATGAAGGGAAAGCATCTACAGTTCATATTTATTTTCAGCATCCTGTTTCTGTTCGCAACTTATGCCTACAGCCAGCCGGTTATCACCTTCACAGAAGTATCCCATGACTTCGGTGATGCAGATCAGGGTGAGGAACTCGAATATACCTTCACCTTCACAAATACTGGCACAGAAACCCTTGTCATTGAAAAGGTTACTTCCTCCTGAGGCTGCACCGCCACGGTGGTCAGTTCAGACCGCCTCGGACCGGGTGAGGCCGGTGAGATAAAGGCGGTAGTGCAGACAAAGGGCAAAAAGGGGCTTGTAACCAAGACCGTCCAGGTAAGAACAAATGACCCTGAGCATCCCCTTACCATCCTGAAGCTGAAGGCCAGGATCCGGGATCCCTTTCATCAGGACATAGGATCAGCTACCGCCCTTTTCGGTGACCCCTGCAGGACCTGTCATGTAGAGAGAGGGATAGGAAAGATGGGAACAGTGCTCTTCAGGGCTGACTGTATAATGTGTCACCGGCGGGGAAAGAAGGCAGGTTCCATAGCTGAAATGAGAAAACTTCCCAGGAAAGACCTCAGAAAAATCATAAGTTTCGGAAAAGAAGGAACGATGATGCCGGGATTTGCCTCAGTGGCAGGGGGACCCTTGACGGAACAGCAGATCAGCTCACTCGTCAGGTATATCAAGAACAGGTAGGGAGCAAGGAGACTCAGGCCTCCATCAGTTTCTCCTCTTCCTCCTGATCGGTCTTGCACTCTATACACATGGTTGTGACAGGCCGTGCCTCAAGCCGCCTTATCCCGATCTCACAACCGCATATCTCACAGATTCCATAAGTTCCGCTGTCTATCTTCTCGATTGCAAGATCTATCTTCTTAAGCAACCTCTGCTCCCTTCCCCTGAGGCGGAGCATGAAGTTCCTGTCAACCTCTGCAGTGGCCTGATCCCCCATATCAGGAAAGGCACTTTCGTCAGGAAGGGTGTGAAGAGCCTCTTCAGCCTCCTGAAGGAGCTGTTCCTTCTGTGCAAGCAACTGCTGTCTTATCCCCTGTATCCGCTCAAGCCGCTCCTTCTCTGCCACTTCATTGGCATCTTCGCGGCATTTGGTAGGCCTGGCATTCTTTTTTTTGGCCACTTTCTTCTTGATGGTTGCAGGTTTGGTCCCCTTCTTCCTGGTCGGCATATCAGACTCCTTATATCTTTTCTTTGTTTCCTGAAAACCTCAGTTAAAAGGATAGGAAAGATTACCAGAAGGGCACAGGAATAGTCAAGATATCAACGTGGTCAGTTCCGGAGAAACAGGACAGGTAAGGGACTGGAAGTCTTAATTTATGCTTATGGATTAAGAGGACTAATGGAAAGATGTTTTATTTCAAGGGAATCCTTTTCCCCGTCCATTTTCTGAAAGGCTTCTCGCTGCCACAGTAGCTCCACCATCCCTTAAATCTCATGTAATCCCTGTCAAATACAAATTCTGCCCGGCCCCAGTGAAGACTTCCGTCCCTGGAAGCACTACAGGTCTTGTCCGAGTCCTTTTCCACCCAGAATCCCTTCAGAACACGACCTTCCGCAGTCATCAACAACCGGCCCTGATCCTGCTGATATCTCCCCTTCACATTATTGCCATTCTGCTGAAGTGTCATGTTTCCTTCGCTTGTCTCCCAGTACCCTGAAAAGGTATCTGAACTGAACCCGTAACGCACCACGTACTCACCGTCATTGTTATACCAGCCATATCCATCCATTGTTCCAAGATAGAGCATACGGGCGGCCTCGGGTATCTTAACAGACGAACGGGTTGTCCCATTATAGTGATGAATAAAAAAGGCCTCTCCAAGACGGGGCATCTCTTCATATCCCTTTTTACCCTTTCCTGCACTTTTGTTTTTACCGTAAAACACTCCTATCAGACTGTTTATCGGGGCTTTCAATGTGGACACGCCAAAAGCGAGATAGGCCTCCTCTGGATTAACCTCCCAGTCCGCCCTGCACCCTGGACAATGGCCCACCTGCCCGGACACATCAAAGTGAATTTCCTTGGCACCACCCGGAACAGCAACAGCAACAGGAGCCACCTTGGGCAGGAAGTCACCGTATTGGGCAAGGCCACCTTCTTTCTGTCCGGCAAGAAACAGACAGGCCGTACCAGGGACCTTAACAGAACCAGTCATCGCCGGTCCTGCCGACTTTTCCACAGCTCTGGAAAGGGCCGCCCTCAGAGCCGTCGCGTTCCTGGCTGTAAAATATTCCCCGCCTGTATTGTCAGCCAGACACTGAAGTTGATTGATCCCTTTGTTTTTCGCCAGATCGAAGCCGATGACGTGAACAGTGAAATCAATTCCTTTCTTTTCAAGCTCCCTGGCTGCAGCACAGGGATCGGCATTACAGGTTTCCATCCCGTCCGAGATCAGGATCACCGTTGCCTTTTCCTCGGTAAACCGGAGATCTTCCGCTGCCTTCCTGACAGCCGCAGTAAGAGGGGTCTTCCCCTTGGGAACAACACTGTTTACAGCCTGCCTGAACCTCACAAGGTCCAGTTTTCCCGGCGGGATCAGGGTTTCAATGTCGTTACAGTCACCCTTTCTCCTGTGTCCATATACAACAAGGCCGATATTTTCATCTGCATCCAAGGACTTAAGGATATCATAAATCACTTCACGGGCAATCTCCATCTTGGTCCTGCCTTCAATCTGTTCCCACATGCTGCCTGAGCCGTCCAGTATGAATATGACCGATGCCTCGGCATGAGTGAAAAGAAATACGCCGATCAGCATAATACAGCATACTATTAAACCTCTGAAAGTCTTCTTCATTCAATAACCTCCTTACAGAACCTGCTGAAACCTGAGACGTAGATCGATACGATCTGAAATGCATTCTCTATGCGTGTTCAGGTGAAACTGCAAGAAACCCACCTCCGCTTTTCTGTGCGATCAGTCTCCTCTGAGGGTGTCTACCTGGAAAACGGGAAAGGACAGGTCATCTGATGCCCTCAATCCCCCACATAGTGATATCAAGAGGGGGCACGCTTTCAGCATACTGCACCTCTATCCTCACCCTGCCATCAAGGCGTCTCGGGATCCCGAGCCTCAGCACCCCCCTGCCAACCTTCCAGTCCATGATTCTCACGAACTTACCGCCGTTCAAATCCTCCTGGAGGGCTGGACTGAACTTCCCCTTTTCTTCAAACCTCAGGGGCTTGCCATAAAGCCTTATGAGGGTCTCTTTCATATTTTCGTATGTCCTTGCTATATCAGAAGGGCGCTCTCCATCATCTATATCAACTATCAGGGAGGTCCTCTCCACAAGACCTCTGCTGTGTTCAATTACGAGTCTCTGCCTGTTGAAAACATCCCTGAATACCCGGGCCTCATATATGTAATAACCGGGACCCTCCACCTTCCCTGCCATTCCTGCCTCTGCTGTAATCTCAAGGGCCCTGTCAATACTGATCCCGGGCGTGAGGGTGGTGATAATCAGGCCTCCTGCCTCTGAAACAACCTCTTCCTCTCCTGTCTCAATTGTAGCAGCCTCTGCAGGCCTGTCAAAGAGGAACTTCCAGAAGAGTCCGACCCTCAGCGAATCCGTCCATCCCCCTGCACTTCCATCCCTGTATTCATCGGCGACCTCGAATCCAACCACATGCCGCCCCTTTGTATAGTTGTATGAAAAGGCGTTTCTCAGTGTCCTTACATCCTCTCCTGTCACAGACCTTCTGTCCTGGGAGTTATATGAGAGGGAATAACTGATACTGTGGCTGCCCCGTTTAAGGAAAGTGCTGAACGTCGGGAATATATCAAAACTCTCCCCTCCGCCGTCTATGTACCTTATGCCGACGCCTCCTGAAGCCATCCCTCTGAAACCTGCTATCTCAAGAGGATGGGTCAGGCCCAGAGTCACCTGGGAGGTCCATATGTCTTCCAGAGCAGCTATGTGATTGTCCAGATTGTTTACAAAAACCCCGACCCTTCCAAGCCACATACCACCCAGGTTTTTCGTCAGATCCATGTTCACTGTCCATGAATCCTGATCCAGGGTCCTCTCGCGGTCGCTTACATTCTGAAGGGTTGCTGAAAGATTCATGGCAAACCCGGCCGGGATCGGTCCATGCAGATAAAATCCATATACATCCGTATCAACGGGGTTGGCAAGTTCATAAGCCGTTCTTGTCCGCTCATACCTGAGCCTCGCTCCCAGACCATTTCTGAAATCCCACCCCGCGTCCACTGCGCCGGATTTTCTCCCTGACCGGACAGCAGCCCCTGCAGGCTGGTAGTCCTGGCCGTATTGCTCGAAACGCAGCCTGTAACTGTAAGGTAGCCGTCCCCTCCCTGAAATCTGGGCAAATATTGCCGCCTCGTCCCTCTCACTCCCGTTCAGGTTGTCACCGCTGAATTCCGTCAGTTCAACTTCTATGTCTATTGATTCCCCTTTAATATTAAAGCCCTTTTCAAGGGCAAGTCCATAGGTGTAACTGCTCCTGTATGGAAGGCCTGCCTCTTCATCAGAAGCCCTGCTGTTATGAATAACATTAAGGCTCCACCTTCCCCAGAACCTGTCTTCCACAAGATAGGAAAGGCCTGTTATCAAATCCTCCTTCAGGTCCAGATGCCGCCATTCAGGCTGTTTGGCGCCGCTTATGAGGAGGATGGAATGGATCGTGTTTGCCGATACAAAAGGCTGGAACTCCATCTGCAACCCCTTCAGGCTTACCTGTAATGTCCTGTAACTGAGATACCCGTATATATCTCCAGCCTCCAGCCTGAACGGGACCATCCAGTCGCCCCGCTCATGAAATATATTCAGCCTCTCGGGGACAAATCCGTTATCGTGCCCCCTGTAATCGGAGTCGCTCATCAACCCCGCAACCTGTATCCTCCAGAGCCTGTACAGACCCTCCCGTTTCGTCATATTAATACTGAACTCATCATAACCCTGGATCCCCTCGAACCGGTATGGACTCTGGCTCTTGTCCCCTCTCACTTCGTAGTGATCAAACCTTAGAGTATTCTCACCGCTTATATGCCAGCCGATCGTTTTCGGGTAACCGGCACCAGACACTGCAAGAATAAAGACAAGGAACAAAAAAAAGATGGAGCACCGCTGCGCACGCCTCTTCGAATACATCGGTACCTATTCCCCTTTCTTTTCCTTAATCCTGATTATGTACTCGTTGGTTCCCTCAAGCCTCTGAAGTCCCTTCTGAGGATCATTGTAAAGAACCTCCGTCCTGGCTGTAACCGATACAGTACTCACCACCATCTCACCTTTTTCGCCTTTCACAATTTCCTGTCCCAGCGTCTGTATGCCCTGGATAGAAAGGATATCAAGCCTTGCGTCCCTCGGCACCTTTGAATTCATTGCATCCTGGAGCCTCTCCCTGTCGTAGAACTCCTTGCCGAGGACCTTCTGAAGATCGTTCCGGCTCCAGAAGTTCACGATCTTTTTCATGGCATTCTCAACCACTTCCCGGTTCAGGGGGATGAATTTTTTCAATGGTTTTATGACTTCCGGTCCCTTTTTTGAAGGAGCCGGGATGGGCCTTATCCTCCGGAACTCGGATGCCTCGACCCCCTGGGTCATCATTAGCAAAAAGACCACTATCATGATAGACTTCCTGTCAATCACAAGATATCCACCTCCTTTGTCTATCTGGAGAACTGTTCAAAGCAACTGTTGGAGCCATGGAAGCAGGAGAGGCCGAAGATGTTTCCTCCAATTATACTTATATTGCAACTGTGCCCCGGCTGCCCGAAGATCACGAGGCTGCTCAATACCGAGATGGCAAACCTCCCGGTTGCATCTACCTTGAAATCCTGCGGCCCGTTGTCTCCAAGTGGTGCAAGTGTAACCTTCTGACCGCTTGCATCCAGAACCGTCGAGCCTATACCGCATCCCCCGTCACCGGAATAGGAGCCCTTCATGCCTATGAAATCATTGGCCTGCTTCTTAAATCCACTCCCGCTTACAGGAATCCTGACAGTGGATGAATCAGGATCATTGCTTGATATGCTTACATCTGTTGTCATCTCAAACAGGTCGCTCTGAGGACTGAACCCGATCACTATGCTGCAACTCCCACCAGGAGGTATTCTCCTGTTGCTACAGCCATCGGTGTCCAGACTGAAAGGCGGGACCGGGCCGGTTACAAAAACAATGAGATCCGCATTCCCCCTGTTCTGTATCGTAACCGTCCTGCTCGCCTTCTTCCCTACCTCTACTGCACCAAAGTCCACCTTCGCAGGTGTTACATAAATGTCAGGCTCCTTCTTGACGGGCGGCTTGCCTCCGCCACCCTCACCGGGTGTGCCAGGCACTTTTCCCCCTCCAGGCTCCTTGACCGTATCCTCCCCCGTATTCAACGGGTTGTCAGGCGAAAAGGGGTTGTTGCCGGTAAGGGGAATAACCTGGATCAGTTCAATTGCAGGCTGGAGGCCAGGTGATGCCAACCCCATTATTTTAAGCATGGTCCTGAACAGCAATTGCTGGTAGGTCTCTATAAACTGGCGTATAAAAACCTTTCGTAGTTCCGGGGTCAACTGGCTGTAAAGGTCATTGAATTTCATTATCTCTTCTAACGTTAGTTCATCGGAAGCCCATTTTATGACAGCGAGAACGGCAATCTTTCTTACCAACTGCTCCGGGGTTGACCTGAAGGGAAGGTCAAGTCCGGTCAGCATTGAGACAAGTCGTGCAGTAATGTCATAGCTGACTGTTTCCAGAACCTCTTCAGAGAGGCTGTTTGAATTATTGAGTCTCTTTATAACATCAGCAATCGCAGCATCCGACGGAAACAGGTCTACGACTGCCGTTGCCACCTTCTTCGGAATTTTTCCTTTTTTGTCAGTTGCCTCGGGCTTACCGCCGCCTGATTTCTTCAGGCCTCCTCCTTCACCTGATGACTCAGCCCCGCCTCCTCCTTCCTCAGCGGTCTGCGTGTCCTTGCAATGCAGCCGGATACAGATATACGCCGCTCCCTCGGCCTTTTCCATCTCTCCCCGGGCCTTTTTGATTCTCTGAAGGGCTTCCCGGGCCTGGGAGAGTTTTCTTTTCATCTGTTTCAGGTCTTTTTTGTGTTCCTTTATCGTCAGTATGTCTGCCTTGCCGGGTTGGTCCAAAAGATCACCGGAAAGAATAAA
>CAZITN010000092.1:0-9191 GCA_964542175.1 uncultured Thermodesulfovibrio sp.
TTGATATCTTCGATCACAGCCCCTTCCCGATAGCGGTACTTGAACCGGATTACAGGCTAAGGTTTGTAAACCGTAAAACAGTGGAGTTGATCGGGAAGCCCCTGGAAGAAATCATAGGCAGAGATTGCTATGAAGCGCTTTATGGAAGAGAGAGGGTATGTGACATATGTGTGGTTGAGGAGGTAAAGAAAAAGGGCGAACCCGTCTGTGACGAGAGGCATTTTGTCAGGGCTGACGGAAAGGAGGTCTGGCTGGAGAGGGTTTTCTATCCCCTTCACGATCAAAAGGGAGAACTTGAGTGCATTGTTGTAGTGATAAGGGATGTATCGGAGCAGAAGGCGGCTGAGAGGAAACTCAGGGAGTCCCAGGAGTTCCTCTCCTCTGTCCTCGAAGGGATTGGAGAGGCCGTTGTGGTGATAGACCGGGAGATGAGGATAGTCACGGCAAACACCGGATACCTCAGGCAGGCAAAGAGGGGCCGGGAAGAGGTAATCGGGAGGTACTGTTATGAGATTTCCCATGGTTTCAATGTCCCCTGCAGCCAGGGTGGGGAGGACTGTGCTGTTGAAAAGACCTTTGAAGACGGAACCCACCACTCTGCCATACACATCCACACGGCCAGGGACGGGACTGAGATATACGTGGAGACCAACGCCTATCCCCTGAGGGACAGGGAAGGAGAGGTCAGACTGGTTGTTGAGACCGTGGCAGATGTGACAGAGAGGGTGATGCTCCAGAAGAGGCTTGAGGAGTCCGAAAGGCGTTACAGGCTTCTCTACAACAATGCCCCTGACATGATGCACTCCCTTGATGCGGAGGGGAGGATTGTCGAATGTAATGATACGGAACTGGGCGCGCTTGGATATACAAGGGAGGAACTGATCGGGAGGCCCTTCGTTGATCTCATTCCCGAGAGGTATCATGGTGAATTCAGGCGCCGATTTGAAGAGGTAATGGAGCTGGGGGACACGGAAGTGGAATGGGAGATACTCAGGAAGGATGGTACTTCTATCCAGGTGCTTGCAAAGGCTGCGGCCATACGGGATGAGAAGGGAAAATTCATAAAGACCAGCACGGTGATGCATGACATAACCGAACTAAGAAGGCTTGAGCGGGAGAGAGAGAGTCTGACGGCCCAGCTCCTCCAGGTCCAGAAGATGGAGGCCCTGGGGACCCTTGCGGCAGGGATCGCCCATGACTTCAACAACATGCTCACCGGGATTGCCGGCTATGCCGAGATGCTCAGAATGAAGACAGAAAAAGAGGAACTCAGGAAGTATGCTGAACGGATAATGGAGATAACCGGAAGGGCTGCGGACCTTACAGGTCAGATACTTATAATCGGGAGAAAGGTCCCGGTTACGAAAGAGCTGGTGGATATGAACAGTTTTGTCTCCCGCTCCCTTTCGGCACTGAGACGGATGGTGGAGGAGACCGTTGAAATGGAGTGGATTCCGGGGGAGGAGATACCTCCCATCATGGCAGATGAAGGACAGTTGTACCAGGTCCTTCTGAACCTGGTTGTCAACGCAAGGGATGCCCTTTCCGGAAGAGGGAGCATAGAGATCAGGACCGGTTTCAGCAGGTCCCATTACGCCAAGGAGTCCGATGCAGATGCGGTATGTATCAGTGCCGGGCACAGGGGGGGTGAGAAGGGTGTGGAGACAGGTGGGTATGTTTATCTCTCTGTCAGGGATAACGGGCCCGGGATACCCCGGGAGATCAGGGAGAGGATATTTGATCCGTTCTTCACCACAAAGGAAGTGGGGAAGGGAACCGGCATTGGACTATCGGTGGTCTACTCCATCGTGGAGTCACATGGAGGTTGTATTGACCTGATAACTGCTGATGGAGCGGGTACGGAGTTCAGGATATTCTTCCCTGTTGCTGATACTGCTGCACAGGATGAAGGGACGGCATCCGGTATGGAGATTTCCAAAGAGCCTGAAACAGACTTCAGGGGAAAATCAGCCCTGGTTGCCGACGATGAGGATGTTGTGAGGGAACTGCTTACTGAACTTCTTCAGTCCCTGGGGTTTGAGGTCATGGCTGTGGAAGATGGTACCAGGGCATACGAACTCTACAGGGAGGCCCCTGAGAGATACGCCCTGGTGATTCTGGACAGGGTTATGCCGGGAATGACCGGTTGTGAGGTCTTTCAGAAGATCCGGGAGATCAGGCCTGAACAGAAAGTGGTTCTGACCACCGGTTATTCCATACCGGAAGAGATAGAAAAGATTGAGAAGATGGGGATTGAGGGTCTGATAAAGAAACCCTTCAGCCTGAGGGATCTGAAAAACAAGATTATCCAGGTAATGGGAAAGGCTCAGTAAGACAGGCAATTATTGATATACCCTTTTCTGAAACAGTACAAGAGATCGTTCAATCCAGATTTGGAAATCCAGGTTAACTCATTTTAAAAAAACTTGAAAATTGAATTATTTTATGATATAATGATTTTGGAGTGAGGAGAGGCTTCATCTAAATCGATATCCTTTATTATCCTTTATTTTTGTTGTGGGGATTGATACCTTGAGACTTCCAAGGTTTCTGAAAGGGGGGCACTGATGGAAACGCTCGGTATAATTCCGAAGAGATATCCCTTAAAACTCACTCTGTACATCCTCTTGCTTGTATTCTCGGGAGCATTGATTTCCTTCCTCCTTATATATCAGAGCGGAAATATACTGGTTGGAAAGACATATACGGAGGGAATAAGAAATCTGTCTGTGATGAAGGGGGTGATAATCCAGAAAAGCATCATCATCTACCTGCTGTCTTCCATATTTGTAATATCAGGTGTCATCATTATCACGATTTTTTATTCACACAGGGTGGCTGGACCATTATACCGGCTTTCTGTTGCAGCAAAGGAGATCTCTGAGGGGCTTCCGGCTTCCCCTGTCAGGCTCCGCAAGTCTGATGTCGTCCATCCCCTTGCGGATACACTTAACGAGCTGGCGGATGTATACAGCCAAAGGCTCAGCAAGATTATGGAGGCTACTGCCTCCCTTGAAAAGGCTTCTCTCGGACTGCAAGAGGCATTAAACCAAAAGGATGATGCCTCTTTTTATGCGCTCATGGACGAACTTTCCAGACAGAATGAGGAACTGAAAAGAATCGTAAACAAGCTAAGGTTGTGAAAATGAAGATCCGGGCCAGAATATTATTTGGCGTTGGTGTCTTTTTACTGATTGCAGTCGGTTACAGCCTTATCAAAGGGCCTCATGAGTTTGAAGAGGATGAATGTTCCAGGTGTCACATTGCTGATCCTAGAGGAAAGGAGTCTCCACTCCCCCTTGTTGCCTCGGAGAAGGAACTCTGCAGTGACTGTCACAGCATCAATGATGCTCTTCTGAACCATCCTGTTGATGTGGTTCCTGCAAAAGCGGAGGTTCCTCCAGATATGCCCCTCACAATAGAGGGCACCGTCTCCTGCTCTACCTGCCATGATATTCATTCCCCCTACAGAACTCCCTTCGGAACATTAACTCATTTTCTCAGGCGACAGGAGCAAGGGAGGTTTTACTGTGCAGTCTGTCATAAGGATAAAGGGCGAGAAGGGAAAGTTGGTCATACAGAAACCTTTGAAACAGTCCATTACAGGTTGAAGTACTTCGTAACCGACACCAGAGATACAATAGATCAGGTTTCTGCCGAGTGTCTTTCCTGTCACGACGGCTCTGTAGGAAAACTTTCACTGATTGGTGCCGGCATCTGGACACATGAAAATGATTTTATGGATTTTGACATGGGTATGCATCCCATAGGAGTTTATTACAGAGATGCCTTCAGCAAACGACCTGATGGCTACAAGCCACCTTCATTGCTGAATGAGAAGATAAAGCTTATAAACGGGAAGCTGAGTTGCGTATCCTGTCATGATATATATTCTGATATCCCGATGAAACTTGTTGTTTCCAATGAAAGAAGCAGATTGTGCCTTGAGTGTCATATAAAATAATCAGGAGGATTTGATGGAAGAACGGAAATACAAAAGGAGAAGGTATTTCATAAACAAGAACTTTCAGGGGAAATTCATACTTGTATATCTGTTTTTTGCGACTCTGGGTGGGATGGCCGCTTTGATAATGTTCAATATCCTTTCTTACAGAAAACTGGAGAGGATAATCTATTCTGTCCATCTGCCGGCAAATAAACTGAATGAAATCATATTTTCCGATCTGGTCTATGCCAACATGGCAGCCTTTCTGCTTACCGTCCTGATATTTCTGATTGTAATGAATCGAATCTCGATAAGGCTGGCTGGACCGCTTTACAGGATAAAGAAGGATCTTGAAAGAATAGCCGCAGGAGACCTGAGCTTTAATATAGCGTTGCGTTACAGGGATGAATTCAAAGATTTTGCGGAAGAGATGAATAAAATGGTAGTCAAGAAAAGAGACCTCTTCAAATCAGTCAGGGATGAAATTGAAAGGATAGACACACATGTGAGGGAGGCGGAAAGACACTTTCCTGACAGGGATATGGTATCGATAAAGAATGAAATGATTCTTTCCAGAATAGACGCATTAAAGGAAAAGATCAGGAATAGGGGATCATGAAGAAATTGATTTTCCAGGCAGTGCTTTCCATCTTCATACCCGTTCTCCTGGGCGGGATAGCCAGTGGTCAGGGAATGCACAACGATATAACCAGGACCGGCTGCCTTGATTGCCACCGGAGCCTCCCTCTCTCTAACAGGGCTGACGGTTTCCTGAAACAGTCCGATCAAGTCTGTTACGGATGTCATGAATCCGGGATGTCCGAATTTTCTCACCCCGTTGATGTCATCCCCAGCATGAAGATCCCCCTGGACATGCCCCTCAGTGAAAGTGGGACCCTTCTCTGCATTACCTGCCATACCTTTCATACCTCCCCTTCTTATGGAGACACTAAGAGGAACCTCTATCTCCGCCGCCAGGCAAGGGGTGAGCAGTTATGCTTCATCTGCCATAGGACATCCTTTCCGCTCTCTCCAAGGTAAGAAGAGATAAATTATGCTTTAAGAGTGAGGGAGGCGAGATGAGAAAGAAGATCGGAGAAGTCCTGAGAGAATCAGGTCTTCTCACTGAAGAACAGCTTAAGAAGGCGCTGATACATCAGAAAGGCAGGCATAAACGGCTTGGGAAGATTCTGATAGAACTTGGCTTTGCAAATGAGATGGAGATAGCAGAGGCGCTTTCCAAACAGCTTTCCCTCCCGCTTGTTGACTGCAGCAGCTATGAAATAACAAAGGAACTTACCTCCATAGTACCGAAGGAGACGGCAGAAAATAAGTTGGTGCTCCCGATAGAGAAGAAAGACAGGAGTCTTCTGCTTGCCATGGCAGACCCCCTTGACTGGCAGACAATCGATGAGATAGCCTTCAACTCCGGGCTGAAGGTTAACATGGCAGTATCCCCAGAGCCAAATATACTTGATGCCATAGAGAAGGCGTACGGCTCTGAGGCAAAGACATGGGATCTGCTTAAAGAGATTCCTGCTTACGAAGGGGTAGAGATTCTGAAAGAGACCGGGGCAGAGGAAAAAGAGGAAGTCAGCATCAGTTCTCTGTATAAACTCAGTGAGGCTCCCCCCATTGTGAAACTGGTTACCATGATTCTTGTTGATGCAGTTAAATCAAGGGCAAGTGACATACATATTGAACCCGGCGAAAGGTTTGTCCAGGTCAGATACAGGATAGACGGAAGACTGAAAAATATCCTCAAATATCCCAAACATATCCAGGATTCGGTAATCTCCAGAATAAAGATTGTATCAAATCTTGATATTACTAACAGAAGGCTCCCCCAGGACGGAAGAAGTTCTCTTAAACTTGAAGACAAGAAGGTGGACCTCAGGGTTTCCACCCTGCCCTCTGTATATGGTGAAAAGATAGTTATCCGCCTTCTTGACCGTTCTACAGGTCTGATCTCACTTGAAGAACTCGGGATGCCTGGGACTCTCCTGAAGCCGCTTAAAAAGATCATCTCCCAGCCCCAAGGGATGCTTTTAGTCACAGGTCCGACGGGAAGCGGCAAGACAACCACACTATACGCAATCCTCCAGCAGATCCGCTCTGAAACAAAGAATGTAATCACCATTGAGGACCCGGTAGAGTATTCCCTTGGTGGCATAACCCAGGTGGGCGTCAATGAATCAATCGGCCTGTCTTTTTCAAGTGCCCTCAGGTCAATACTGAGGCAGGATCCGGACGTAATAATGGTTGGGGAGATACGGGATCTTGATACAGCGGAGATAGCTGCCCGTTCCGCCCTGACAGGTCATCTCGTCCTGAGCACAGTTCATACCAATGACACCGTCTCGACCATTACAAGACTGCTTGACATAGGCCTTGAGCCCTTTCTTGTCTCATCGGCAATAACAGCAGTGCTTGCACAGCGACTGGTAAGGAGAATCTGCCCTGAATGCAAGGAAGAGGTCGGTCCTCCCGAATGGTTAGAGAAGTATAGTCTTACCCGTCTTGAGAAGCATTACAGGGGGAAGGGGTGCAGGGCATGCGGTTATACAGGATACAGCGGTAGGACAGGGATATTCGAGTTTTTGAGGATGAGTACCCGTATAAAGAGGCTTGTTGCAAAGGAGTTTACCGAGGATGAGGTACTTCAGATCGCAAGGGAGGAAGGCACAATAACACTGTTTGAGGATGCATGGGCAAAAGTGACAGCAGGTATAACCACTATTGATGAAGTATTGTCTTCAATCCCCCTGTCAAGGGAACTGCCCGAAGAAGAGGAAAGTGAAAAATTGATACGGCGGAAGGTGCTTCTCTATAATGTAAAAAAAAGTGATGCAGAAGCGATAAGGTCTCTCCTTGAAACCGAAGAGTATATAGTAACAGTTGGCAGGGAAGAGGATATAAAGAAACTCCTCGATCGGGAAACACCAGATCTGATCATTGTTGACATATCAGAACATAACGGCACGAGTTTCCAGTTGATAAGGGACAATATCCGGTACGCCTATATTCCTGTTATTGCTATTGCAAACCTGGAACAGAAGGAAGAAACCTGGAGATACAAGAAACTCGGGATACATGAATTCATTTTCCGGCCTTTAAATTTACACAGACTGCTTCTTTCAGTTGAAAGCATCCTTGTGTGAGATGTATTTCTCCGGTTTCTAATCACGATAGGTTTCATAGATCTCCCGGAACTTTCCTGAGAGTTTGTTAAATGCCTCAAGTACCTGCGGGTCAAAGTGCTCAGGCACGGTCCTTCCGTCACCTTTGGTAATTATCTCCATCACCCTTTTGTGTTCAAAGGCTGGCTTATATGGCCTCTTGCTCCTGAGGGCATCGTACTGGTCAACGATATTCATAATCCTTCCCGAAAGGGGTATATCCTCTCCTTTCAGTCCTCTTGGATATCCACCACCGTCCCATCTTTCATGATGGCTGAGGGCGATCTCCTCGGCCATCTTAAGATAGGGGGATTCAGAGCCGCTGAGTATTTTTCCGCCTATGACGGTATGTGTCTTCATCGTCTCCCATTCCCGGGGGTTGAGCCTGCCTGGTTTGAGCAATATGCTGTCAGGTATTCCGACCTTGCCGATGTCATGCATGGGAGAGGCATAGAATATGTTATCAACAAACTCCTTCGGCATTCCGATGGCTCTGGCCATCTCCCTCGTATAAAAGCTTGTCCGTTTTATATGTGCTCCCGTATCTTCATCCTTGTATTCCGAGGCAAGGGTCAGCCGGTACACAGTCTCCATGTATCCGAATTTGATCTTTTTATGTGATCTCTCAAGGTTTTTCAGGGTATCCTTCAGTTGCCTGGTCCTCTCTTCTACCTGCTTTTCAAGAACGATGTTGTGGTTCCTGAGGAAGTCATGGTATTCCTTCAGTTTAAGGTTGTTCCTCACCCTCAGAGAAAGTTCCTCAAGGTCTATGGGCTTGGTGAGGAAATCGTCAGCCCCTGCAGCTATCCCCCTCAGGCGGTCTTCCCTTGAGGTAAGGGCGGTTATGATTATGACCGGGATATTGCGTGTTTTCTCATCTGACTTCAGTTTCTGCGTTGCCTCGAAGCCGTTCATCTCAGGCATCATCACATCCATGAGAATAAGGTCGGGCATCTCCCTTCCGGCTATCTCTATGGCCTCAGCCCCGTTTTCTGCTGTTACGGTTTTGTAGCCGAGACTTTTACAGAACCCTTCAAGGAGTCTGACGTTCCGTTCTTCATCATCCACTATAAGGATCTGTTTTCCTGTTTCCGTGTCCATTACATACTCCTTTGTCTATCTCTGTTTTTCCTGCAGGAAGGTTTTTATAATACCCAAAACCTCCATATAACGGTAAGGTTTTGATATATAACCATCAAAACCTGCCTGCAAGAACCTCTCCCTGTCCCCGCTCATGGCAAAGGCGGTAAGTGCAACAACCTTTATCTGAGCGGTCCTTTCGTCTCCTTTCAGTATTCTGAGGGCCTCCACTCCGCTCATCCCGGGCAACTGTATGTCCATCAGAATCAAATCTGGAATTTCTCGCTTTGCTATCACTATCCCGTCTTCTGCATTTTCTGCCAGCAGGACTTCGTATCCCTCAAGAGTTAATATTTCCTCCATCAACCTCAGATTTGTCTCATTGTCTTCTATAACCAGTATCCTCTTCACTGTCCCTCCTGATACCCGGAAAGATCCAGGTTTTTGAATCTTATCTTTTCTTTGTCAGGCTCACTCATTCTTCAGGGGTTATTCCAGACCTGCAAAGAGCATTGCCAGGTCCTCACCATCGTCAGGAAATATCACATACTTAATGCGGATTTCATAACCATAATCCTCGAGTACCTTCCTGAATCTCTCCGTTGCATTGGTTAACTCCCGGGGGGTTGTATTGAGGACGATAATATAGAGCCCCTGTTTATCCACGTTATGACCCAGGATTTCATGCTTCCTTACGGTACTCTTCAGACGGGTTGCCAGGGTCTTCCAGCCCTCTTCTCCGTAAACATTCTGGAAAACAATCTGAATCACCCCGAATTTCAGCCCCTTCTGTTTGTGGTAGGAGTGTATCCTGTCAAGGTGTCTGAGAACGGATTCCCATGAGAGAAACCCCGTCAGAGGGTTTACTATCTTCTTTCTGGAAGGGGGCTTTTCAGCAGCCCCTTTTCTGATGGGGAGGACAAAAAAGAACCTGCTCCCCCTTCCATACTCGCTCTCCACCTGTATAACCCCTTTATGGGCCTCAA